>NZ_JBJURU010000008.1:118078-217176 GCF_046098115.1 Gordonia sp. VNK21
GTCAGGGAGCTTCCGCAGCGCCCGGTCTATCAGGGCGACGTCCGCTACGCCCGCGACGCCTTCGAGGGACTGACCCTGATGGACGAGCTGATGGCCATCAAGCGCGGCGAGGGGCCCGATCCGGACAGCGAGGAGGCCAAGGCGGCCGCGGCGAAGGTGGCCGAGCGCAAGGCGCGCCGGGAGCGGTCCCAGCGCATCGCCGCCAAGCGCAAGGCGGCGGAGGCTCCGGTGGAGGTGCCGGCCCGTTCGGATGTGGCCGCCGACAACGAGATCCCCAAGCCGCCGTTCTGGGGGACCCGCATCGTCAAGGGCATTCCGGTGGCCGACTACGCCACCATGCTCGACGAGCGGGCGCTGTTCCTGGGGCAGTGGGGACTGCGCGGGACCCGCGGCACGGACGGACCCGACTACGACGAGCTGGTGGAGACCGAGGGCCGTCCGCGGCTGCGGTACTGGCTCGACCGGCTCGCCACCGAGGGGATCCTGGCGCACGCCGCCGTGGTCTACGGCTACTTCCCGGCGGTCAGCGAGGGTGACACGGTGCACGTGCTCACCGAACCCGACCCGGCGGCACCGGTGCGGCACAGCTTCACCTTCCCGCGCCAGCAGCGTCCGCGCTTCCTGTGCATCGCCGATTTCATCGCGTCCCGCGAGGCGGCCGTGGCCGCGGGCCGGGTGGACGTGCTGCCCTTCCAGCTGGTCACCATGGGCAGCCCGATCGCCGACTTCGCCAACGCGCTCTTCGCCGAGAACGCCTACCGGGACTACCTGGAGGTGCACGGCATCGGCGTGCAGCTCACCGAGGCGCTGGCCGAGTACTGGCACCAGCGGGTGCGCAGCGAACTGGCCTTCGCCGGCGGCGCGGTGGCCGACGAGGATCCGGACCGGCCGCAGGGCTTCTTCGATCTCGAATACCGCGGTGCCCGGTACTCCTTCGGCTACGGCGCCTGCCCGGACCTCGAGGACCGGGCCAAGATGATCGATCTGCTCGAACCCGAGCGCATCGGCGTGGAGCTGTCCGAGGAGCTGCAGCTGCATCCGGAACAGTCGACCGACGCCTTCGTCCTTCACCACCCCGAGGCGAAGTACTTCAATACCTAGACTGCGGGGTAATCTTCTGCATGCTGCCGCGTATGCGGCATATGCGGGGCGATCGTCGCCCGGAAGGGGAGAGGGTCGATCGTGCATGTGACGGGGACCTCGGTACTGGCCGTCGTCTTGGCGCTGCTGGCAGCGCTGCTGTTCGCCGTGGCCGCAGTGCTGCAGGAGAAGGGGACCGAGGGCATCGCCGACGCCGGACCCGGCGGACTGGGATTCATGAAGACCCTGGCCACCCGCAAGGTGTGGATCGCCGGGATCGTCGCCGACATCCTCGGCTTCGCCGTCCAGGCCGGCGCGCTGGCTCTGGGCAGCCTGCTGCTGGTGCAGCCGCTGCTGGTGACCACGCTGCTGTTCGCACTGCCGCTGGCCGCCCGGACGCAGCGGCGCCGGCTGACCGCGTGGGAGTGGTTCTGGGCGGCGGTGCTGATGGTTTCGCTGATCATCTTCATGGTGCTCGGTGAGCCGACGGAAGGCATCAATCAGCCGTCGGGGCGCGCCTGGATCATCCCGATCGCCGTGCTGGTGCCGGTGGTGGCCCTGTGCGTGTGGCGCGGTGGCCGGATGGCCAACGGGACCGGGCGGTCCCTGGTGCTCGCCCTTGCCGCGGGTCTGTTGCTCGGCTATTCGGCACCGTTCACCAAGACCGGCATGGATGCGTTCGGGCAGAGCTTCCTCACCGGCCTGTCCAGCTGGGAGTTCTGGGCGATGGCCGTCACCGCCACGCTGGGCACCCTCTGGCAGCAGTCCAGCTACCAGGCCGGTGACGTCCAGACCAGCCTGCCCGCGGTGACCGTTCTCAAACCGGTGGTGGCGATGGCGCTGGGCCTGACGATCTATCAGGAACATCTGCGCGTCAACGACATCGGGGACACCGTGGTGATCGCCGCGATGCTCATCATGTTCGTCGCGACCTTCGCGCTCGGACGGCTCGGGGCCCCGGCCGACACCCAGCAGGCTCGGCCGGACGCCGGCGATGCCGCCGACGCCGTAGGGGACGGGAGACCGGCGTGACCGGCCCAGAGGTCGCCGCGGTCGAGTCGCCCGCCGCGGTGCTGTGGGACATGGACGGCACCATCCTCGACACCGAACCGATCTGGGACACCGCACTCGAGGGACTGGCCCGGCGCCACGGCATCGAGATGACGGCCGACCTGCGCAAGGCGACGATGGGCAACAACAGCGTCGACGCCCTCACCAAGGTCTTCGACGCGGCCCGCGTCCCCGAGTCGGGCCGCGACTTCGACGGCGAGGAAGCCTGGATGGTGGAGCTGGTCACCGGGCTCTTCCGCGAAGAGCTGCCCTGGCGCCCCGGTGCCGAGGCCCTGCTGACGCTGATCGCCGGCGCCGAGATCCCGATGCTGCTGGTGACCAACACCATGCGCGAGGTGGCCGACGTGGCCATCGAGACCATCGGCCGCGAGCGCTTCCTGGCCACGGTCTGCGGCGACGAGGTGGCGGTCGGTAAACCGGCCCCGGACATCTATCTGCGCGCCGCGGAACTGGCCGGGGCGCATCCGCACCGCTGCCTGGCCATCGAGGATTCGCCCACCGGCGCCGCTGCCGCGCACGCCGCCGGCGTGCCGACGCTGGTGGTGCCGTCGTTCATCCCCGTCCCGCAGGCCTCCCATCAGGTCTTCCGGGACAGCCTCGAGGGGCTCACCCTGGCGGGCCTGGCCGGGTGCTACCGGGCCGCCCGCGAGACCTGACCGGGCTTGCGGGTGCCGGTGAGCCGGTGCCGCACGCTCAGCATCCGGTCGAACTCGTCGCCGTCGACGTCGGGCACCTGAATCCGGGGCAGCGCGAACGGATCGTCGCCGCCGATCGTCGCCTCCGGTCTGCTGGTGCAGGCGAAGTCCAGGCCGAGTCCGGCCACCGCTCGCCGGGCCGAGGCGTCGTGCCGTCCGTACGGATACGACAGCCGGGTCACCGGTGCCCCGGTGAGCTCGGTGAGCCGGGCGTTGCCGGCGGCGATCTGCGCGTGCTGGCGTTCCGCAGGCCAGTCGATCAGAGACGGATGGTCGAGGGTGTGGCCGCCGATGGTGATCAGCGGATGCCCGGCCAGCTCGAGGAATTCGTCGACGGTCAGCGAGCGGCGGTGCGGGTCGGGGGTGCTGTCGGCCCCGGCCCACCGGGTCAGATGCGCGGTGGCGTCGTCCTGCGCGGCCGGCTCGAGGACGACGATCTCGTCCCACAGGTCGCGGAAGAGCTGCTGGCGGGCGGTGACCGGCGGCTGTTCGTCGGCGCGCCAGCCGGCGAGGCCGGCCGGGTCGTCGTCGACGTGCACCGGCCGGATGCGGGCGCCGGTCCCGAAGGGGAAGTGCAGACGGTCGGGGAGACGGCGGGGCAGCAGGACGGCCCGTTCGAGGGCCTCCCACCAGAAGTCGCGAGGTCGCCCGACGGCGTTGCCGATGACGAAGACCGTTGCCGGGATCTCGTACTTCTCCAGCAGCGGCAGCGCTGCGGTCAGATTGTCGGCGTAACCGTCGTCGAAGGTGACCGCGACGGCGCCGCCGTCGGGTGCGTAGACCTCTCCGGCGGCGATCGCGCCGGCGTCCACCACGCGCCGGCGCTCGGCGAGCACGGCGAGCTGATCGTCGAAGTGTTCGGGCCGCACGCAGATGCCCCACGGGTCGGGATCCTGACGCCGGATCGCGTGATACATGAGGATGCCGGCGCGCGGCCGCCGGCGGCGCACCGCGGACCGCAGCCGGCGGCGCACCAGGTCAGCTCTGTGCACGGGCCCCGGCGTCTTTCCTGGCCGCCACGGTGATGATCATCGGGTACTCGGGATCGGTGACGGCCAGCTCGGCGGAGGTGAGCTCCCCGGCGGCCAGCCCCTGCAGGAAGGCGGTGGCGGCCAGCACGTTCCCGGCGGTGCGCACCGTGACGCCCGCGGCGCCGAAGGCCGTGTCGAAGAGCCGCTGGGCCGAGAGCTCGGTGAACGACCAGTACCAGGTGGGGCCCCACACCGGATCGGAGATCTGGCTGATGCCGGGGAGGGTGCACAGCACCACGCCGCCGGGTTTGAGGATCCGGTGGAGGGTGGCCACCGCGGCCGGCACGTCATAGATGAACTGGAGGGTCTGGGTGATGATCACCGCGTCGTAGCGGTCGTCCGGGATGACCGGCGCATCGGTCAGGTCGGCCACGTAGGTGGCCTCCGGCACGTCGTGGACGTGCAGCATGTCCGAGCCGGTCACGTCGCTGCCGAAACGCTCGGTGTAGGTGCGTTCGCCGATCTCGAGCACCCGGCCGGTGATCAGCTCGCCGTGCCGGCCGAGGAAGTCCTCGATGTAGTGCCGGTCCACCGGTCCGCCGCGCAGATAGCCGTACTCCCGGCAGACCGGTTCGAGGCGCCGCAGGTCGCCGAAGCGGACCTTGCCGATCCGCGGGCGCTGGCGGCGCAGCGCGAGGCGGCGGATGGTCCGCTCGTATCCGTCATCGCCGAGCACACGCCGGGCCAGGGCGGTGCGGGTCTGTTGCAGTCGGGTCATCGACATCCTTCGATCGCAGTCGGCGTCGGCGTTCCTGGGAGAAGCCGGGAGACTAGCAATTAGGGTAACCTAACCTTACGTACGTCTCCGGGGCGGGTCCACCGGGCGGGTTGGCGCCACCCGAGGCGCCCGGCCGACAGCCGCGCATGAGAACATGGACAATCGTGAAAACCTTCGACGAACTCTTCGCGGAGTTGACTGAGAAAGCCGCCTCCCGTCCGGAGGGCAGCGGCACCGTCGCCGCCCTCGACTCCGGGGTGCATACCCTGGGCAAGAAGATCATCGAAGAGGCCGGCGAGGTGTGGCTGGCCGCCGAGCACGAATCCGGTGAGGCGCTCGCCGAGGAGATCTCGCAGCTCGTCTACTGGCTGCAGGTGATGATGCTCAAACGCGGGCTCACCACCGACGACGTCTACCGCTACCTGTAGCCCCACAGCCCACCGCAGAAGGAGTGCCGCACATGCTGCGCGTCGCCGTGCCCAACAAGGGCGCCCTGTCCGAAGCCGCCGCCGGCATCCTCTCCGAGGCCGGTTACCGCAAGCGCGCGGACCCCAAGGACCTCAACGTGATCGACGTCGCCAACGACGTCGAGTTCTACTTCCTGCGCCCCAAGGACGTGGCCATCTACGTCGCCTCCGGCCGCCTCGATCTGGGCATCACCGGCCGCGACCTGGCCGCCGACTCCGGTGCCGAGGTCGACGAGGAGGTGGCCCTGGGCTTCGGCTCGTCCACCTTCCGCTACGCGGCACCGGCCGAAGAGACCTGGACCCCGGCCGATCTGGCCGGCAAACGCATCGCCACCTCGTACCCGAATCTGGTGCGCCGGGATCTGGCGCAGCGCGGCATCGAGGCCGAGATCATCCGGCTCGACGGTGCGGTGGAGATCTCCATCCAGCTCGGTGTGGCCGATGCCATCGCCGACGTGGTGGGCTCGGGGCGCACCCTGCGGCTGCACGGTCTGGCCGCCTTCGGCGAATCTCTCTGCGACTCCGAGGCGGTGCTCATCCGCGGCCAGGACCGGGGGGAGCCGGACAAGGCCGCCAAGCGGTTCATCGCCCGCGTCCAGGGCGTGGTCTTCGGTCAGCAGTACGTGATGATCGACTACGACTGCCCGCGCACGCTGCTCGACCGGGCGGTCGAGATCACCCCGGGCCTGGAATCGCCCACCATCTCGCCGATGGCCGACGACGCCATGGTCGCCGTGCGCGCGATGGTGCCGCGCAAGTCGCACCAGCAGCTGATGGACGAGCTCGCCGAACTCGGCGCCCGGGCCATCCTGGCCTCGGACATCCGGTCCTGCCGCTTCTGAGGGCCCGGCCATCGGCCGGACCCCGGTCGACGGCCGGCGCTCAGCCCTGGGCGCTGAGCAGGGCGGTCTGCGCCGAGCGGCCCAGGAAACCCGTCAGATCGTAGACATCGGTCAGGCTCGCCGCGTAGCCGTCGGCGCCCGCCGCCATATCCGCGTCCACGCCCAGCCACGGCCCGGCAGGCTGGCGCACCAGATGCACGGTGGTGTCGGTGTTCATCCAGCTCCACCGCCGTGGATCGAGGGTGGTGCCCACCCCGTTGGCCACATCGAGCACCGTCATCGCCGATTCCAGGTCGGTGGCCCGTTCACCGGCCACCAGCGGCAGCTGCGGACGCAGCCAGAACGCCGGCGGGGTGCCGCCGTTGCGCGACGGGACCGAGGCCACCGACAAGGTGCCGATGAAGCCGATCCGGCCCCAGGGCACCGCCTCGCCGCCGAGTTCCGGGAAACCGGTGGCCTGCGGAAGCTCGTCGGGGAGCGGGGTGAGCGGCGGCTGCGGCAGCGCCTGCACCGCCGACGAATCGGAGGCGCGCAGCCGCCAGGCACTGGCCCGGGCCGCGGCGCGGTAGGTGCCGTCGGTGCCGCGCACCTCGAGTTCGGCGGCCACCAGCGAGATCTGCCGGCCGGGCCGGGCCACCCAGGCGCGCACCCGGTTCACGTCCAGTCCGACGGCGCCGAGGATGTCGACGGTGATGCGCGAGAACGCCTGGCCGTCGCCGTCGCCGACCAGCCGGCTCATGGCCCGGGTGAGCAGCCCGCTCGGGGGACCGCCGTGCTGCAGCCGGGGCGACCACACGCTGATGGTGCCCTCGGTCGGCTGAAAGTACTCGTAACCGTGCTCGCCTCCGGCCGGCGGGTCGCCGGCGGGTGCCTCGATGGGCCGGTAGTAGCTGCCCGGAGCCGCCTCGTTCACTGCCATGACCGCACTCTATGACAAGCTTGAAGCCCGCGATCACCGCGGTCCGTCCGCCCGAGAGGAAGTACCACCACATGTCGCTCACCGGCCCGTTCGCCGTCGGGGACCGCGTCCAGCTCACCGACGCCAAAGGCCGTAAGTTCACCGTGGTGCTCGAACCCGGCAAGCTCTTCCACACGCATCGCGGGGCCATCGCACACGACGACCTGCTCGATGCGGACGAGGGCAGCATCGTGGCCGCCACCAGCGGCACCGAGTATCTGGCGCTGCGCCCGCTGCTCACCGACTACGTGGTGTCCATGCCGCGGGGCGCACAGGTGATCTACCCCAAGGACAGCGCCCAGATCGTCACCGAAGGCGACATCTTCCCGGGGGCGCGGGTCATCGAAGCCGGCGCCGGCTCGGGCGCCCTCACCCTGTCGCTGCTGCGTGCCGTGGGCCCCGACGGATCGGTGCTCTCCTACGAGATCCGCGAGGATCATGCCGAGCACGCGGTCAGGAACGTGGAGACCTTCCTCGGGCGGCGTCCGGACAACTGGGAGCTGCGCATCGGCGACCTTGCCGACCACGATCGCACCGAGCAGGCCGACCGGATGATCCTGGACATGGTCACGCCCTGGGAGTGTCTGGACACGGTGCGCGGCACGCTGCGCCCCGGCGGCGTGCTGGTGGTCTACGTGGCCACCGTCACGCAGCTGTCCCGGATGGTCGAGGCGCTGCGCGAGCAGGAGTGCTGGACCGAGCCGCGCGCCTGGGAGTCGATGGTGCGGGACTGGAGCGCGGTGGGTCTGGCGGTGCGCCCGGAGCATCGCATGCAAGGTCACACGGCCTTTCTGATCACCGCGCGCCGGCTGGCCGACGGTACGCAAACCCTTCGCGTGCAACGCCGTCCGACGCGCGGATAGAGTGGAGGGATACGAAACGCTCCACATGGGGAGAAGGTGCCAGCATGACTGAGTCGGATCGTTCGACGAACAGCCCCGCCGCACGGCCGGGGACTCCGGCCGAACTCACCGAGCGCGTCGAGCAGCTCACGGCGAGGAACGCGAAACTGCTGGACACCCTCAAGGAGGCGCGGCAGCAGCTGATCGCCCTGCGTGAGGAGGTCGACCGGCTGGGGCAGCCGCCCAGCGGTTACGGCGTGCTGATGGACGTGTACGACGACGAAACCGTCGACGTCTTCACCTCGGGCCGCAAGATGCGCCTGACCCTGTCGCCGAACGTGCCCGGCGCCGAGCTGGCGCAGGGCCAGACCCTGCGGCTCAACGAGGCGCTGACCGTGGTCGAGGCGCTCGGCCACGACACCGTCGGCGAGATCGGTGCGCTGCGCGAGATCCTGCAGGACGGCCGCCGCGCCCTGGTCGTCGGCCATGCCGACGAGGAGCGGGTGGTGCGGCTGGCCGACGCGCTGGTGCACACCGACGACGGCGGCGAGGCCACCCGCAAACTGCGGCCCGGCGATTCGCTGCTGGTGGACACCAAGGCCGGCTTCGCGCTCGAGCGCATCCCCAAGGCCGAGGTCGAGGACCTGGTGCTCGAGGAGGTCCCCGACGTCGACTACGAGGACATCGGCGGCCTGCGGCGGCAGATCGAGCAGATCCGCGATGCGGTGGAGCTGCCCTTCCTGCACGCCGAACTCTTCCGCGAATACGAGCTGCGTCCGCCCAAGGGCGTGCTCCTGTACGGCCCGCCCGGTTGCGGTAAGACCCTGATCGCCAAGGCCGTCGCCAACTCGCTGGCCAAGAAGATCGCCGAGGCCCGCGGCGATGATGCGCGTGAGGCCAAGTCGTACTTCCTCAACATCAAGGGCCCCGAGCTGCTCAACAAGTTCGTCGGCGAGACCGAACGGCACATCCGGCTGATCTTCCAGCGCGCCCGGGAGAAGGCCTCCGAGGGCACCCCGGTGATCGTCTTCTTCGACGAGATGGACTCGATCTTCCGCACCCGCGGGTCGGGCGTCTCCTCGGATGTGGAGACCACGGTGGTCCCGCAGTTGCTCAGCGAGATCGACGGCGTCGAAGGCCTGGAGAACGTGATCGTGATCGGCGCCTCCAACCGGGAGGACATGATCGATCCGGCGATCCTGCGGCCGGGCCGGCTGGACGTGAAGATCAAGATCGAGCGGCCGGACGCGGAGTCGGCGATCGACATCTTCTCCAAGTACCTGACCTCGGAGCTGCCGCTGCACCCGGACGATCTCACCGAGTTCGGCGGGGACCCGAAGGCCTGTGTGCGCGCGATGATCGAGCGCATCGTCGAGCGGATGTACGCCGAGTCCGAGGACAACCGGTTCCTGGAGGTCACGTATGCCAACGGCGACAAGGAAGTCATGTACTTCAAGGACTTCAACTCCGGCGCGATGATCCAGAACGTGGTCGACCGGGCCAAGAAGTACGCGATCAAGGAGCAGCTCGAGTCCGGCAAGCCGGGACTGCGGATCGGTCACTTCCTCGATTCGATCCTCGACGAGTTCGCCGAGAACGAGGACCTGCCCAACACCACGAACCCGGACGACTGGGCGCGGATCTCTGGCAAGAAGGGGGAGCGGATCGTGTACATCCGCACCCTGGTCACCGGCAAGAATGCGGGGGCGGCCCGGGCCATCGACACCGAATCGAACACCGGCCAGTACCTGTAGACGCCGGCGCGGCCGCCCGGGTGTGAGCACCGCACGCAACCGGGTGCGTCGTTCGGTCGGTTCTTCGACGGACCCGGGCGCAGGAGCCGGATAGAGTACCCGGTGATGAACACGACTGCGCCGACGCCGCTACGCATCCAGGTGGACCGGGGGACGCCCCAGGTCATCACCGTCTCTCCGGCCACCCTGGGGCGGACTCCGGAGAACTCGGTGGCCGTGATGCACCCGCTGGTCTCCCGGACCCACCTGGCGTTCGAGTGGACGGCCACCGGCTGGACGGTCATCGACCGCGGCAGCACCAACGGCTTCTACCACGAGGGCACCCGAGTGGCCTCGCTGCAGCTGACCGGCCCCACGGTGATCCGGCTCGGCGACGCCGACACCGGACCACTGCTCGAACTCGCACCCCAGCCGGCCGCCCGGCCGTCGACCCCGCCGCCGTCGGCCCCCGTGCGGCCCGCGCCCCCGCCCGCGCCGGGTCCGGTGCGCCAGGGCCGGCCGCCGTCGTCCGGGCCGATGCGGCAGGGACCGCCGCCGTCGCATCCGGTGCCCGCGCAGCGTCCGGCCGGCCCTGCGCCCGACCGCCGGCTGCCCGCGACCGCCGGCCCGGGCGCGCAGGAGCTGGCCCAGGCGCCGCACCTGGCGGCGCTGCACCAGAACGTGTCCGCGGTCTTTCAGGTGCCCGGTCATCTGCGCGGGCGGGAATCGATCGCGCTGACCGGGGTGCAGACCATCGGCCGCACCCCCGACAACGACATCGTCGTCTCCGATGTGCTCGCCTCACGGCGTCACGCACGCCTGTCGACCGGGCCGCAGGGCCTGGTGATCGAGGACCTCGGCAGCGTCAACGGCACCTTCGTCAACGGCCAGCGCATCAGCCGGCGGGGGCTCACCGACAACGACATCGTCACCATCGGCAACAGCGACTTCGTGGTCGCCGGCGGCACCCTGCTGCGCGGCCAGGCCAAGGCCGTGGTCAGCGGCGGACTTGAGGTCGATGCGGTGGGTCTGACCGTGGACGGCGGCAAGCAGCTGCTGCAGGACGTGACCTTCCAGTCCGGGCCGGGCACGCTGACCGCCATCATCGGCCCGTCCGGTGCGGGCAAGTCCACCGTCTCCAAGATCGCGGCCGGTCTGAACAGTCCCACCTCGGGTCTGGTGCGCTTCGAGGGGCGCGGTGTGCACGACGAGTACGAGGCGCTGCGCACCCGTATCGGCATGGTTCCGCAGGACGACGTGCTGCACCGCAAACTGACCGTCCGGCAGGCACTCCGGTACGCCGCCGAACTGCGGCTGCCCGCCGACCTGAGCACCGCCGACCGCGATCAGGTGATCGACGGGGTGCTCGCCGAGCTCGGCCTGACCGATCACGTCGACACCCGCATCGACAAACTCTCCGGCGGCCAGCGCAAACGTGCCTCGGTGGCGATGGAGCTGCTCACCGGACCGTCGCTGCTCATCCTCGACGAGCCCACCTCCGGTCTGGATCCGGCGCTGGACAAGCAGGTGATGCAGACGCTGCGGAACCTGGCCGACGCCGGCCGCGTCGTGCTGGTGGTGACGCACTCGGTGGCGAATCTGGGGCTGTGCGATCAGGTGCTGATGCTCGCGCCGGGCGGCCGGACGGTCTTCTGCGACGATCCGCGCAAACGCCGCGCCGAACTGGGTACCGACGACTGGGCGGAGCTCTTCGCCCGGGCGGCCGAGCAGCCCGAGCAGATGTTCGCCGCCTACCGGGCCCGGCATCCGCATCAGCCGGCGCCGCCCGCCCCGCCGGCCGGACCGCCGGTGGTGGTGCATCCGGCCAGCGCTGTGCGGCAGACCTCCACGGTGGCCCGGCGCCAGGTCCGGCTGATCTTCAGCGACCGGGGCTACCTGGCCTTCCTCCTGGCCATGCCGATCGTGCTGGGCCTGCTCACCCTGGTGATCCCCGGCTCGGACGGCTTCGCGACCAAGATTCTCAACCCCGCGCTGCCACCGGGCGCCGTGCCCGACGATCCCACCGAGGGGCTGCAGCTGCTGGTGGTGCTGGTCATCGGGGCGGTCTTCATGGGCACCGCACTGACCGTCCGCGACCTGGTGGGCGAGCGGGCCATCTTCGAGCGCGAACGCGCCGTCGGCCTGCGCCCCAGCGCCTACCTGGGCGCCAAGATCGTGGTCTTCTTCGTGCTGGCGATCGTCCAGGCGGCCATCATGATCGGCCTGACCTTCGCACTGCGGGCGATGCCCGACGCCGGTGAGATGGGGGACGGCCTGGGCAAGGACGGGCCGGCGTGGCCGCCGGCGCCCATGCTCTTCGTGGCGATCGCCGTACTCGCCTGCGTGAGCACCCTGGTGGGGCTGGCGATCTCGGCCGCGGTCCGCTCCAACGAGCAGACCATGCCGCCGCTGGTGATCGTGGTGATGGTGCAGATGGTCTTCTGCGGCGGGCTCTTCCCGATCTCCACCGAGGGCGCCAAGCAGCTGGCCTGGCTGTTCCCGAGCTACTGGGGCTATGCGACGGCGGCGCAGGCGGTGAACCTGCCGGTCACCGCCGAGCAGGGCCGCGCACCGCAGGTGCAGCCGGTGGACGACGGCGACCAGAACAGCCCCATCCTGTACTCGATCTGGGAGCCCACCGTGGCCAACGCCGCGCTGGCCTACGGGGTGCTGCTGCTGATGAGTGTGCTGCTCATCCTGTTCATCTACAGCCGGCTGCGGCTCAAGCGGCGGTGACCGGGCCGGGCCGCCCGGCCCGGCCACGGCGGCACTAGGCTGAGGATATGGATCGCATCATCGGCACCGAGGTGGAGTACGGGATCTCCGCCCCCGGAGACCGCACCGCCAATCCCATCCTGACCTCCACCCAGGCGGTGCTCGCCTACGCCGCGGCCGCCAATGTGCCGCGCCGCGACAAGCGCACCCGCTGGGACTACGACGTCGAATCCCCGATGCGCGACGCCCGAGGCTACGACCTGGGCCGGAACACCGCGCAGGCGCCCATCATCGACGCCGACGAGATCGGTGCGGCCAACATGATCCTCACCAACGGGGCCCGGCTCTACGTCGATCACGCTCACCCCGAGTACTCGGCGCCCGAGGTGCGCGATCCGCTCGACGCGGTGATCTGGGACAAGGCCGGCGAACGGGTGATGGAACAGGCCGCCCAGTACGTGGCCAGCGTGCCCGGCGCACCGCGACTGCAGCTGTACAAGAACAACATCGACGGCAAGGGCGCCTCCTACGGCACCCACGAGAACTATCTGATGGACCGCAGCACGCCGTTCGAGTCCATCATCACCGGCCTGATGCCGTTCTTCGCCTCCCGCCAGGTGATCTGCGGTTCCGGCCGGGTCGGTCTCGGCCAGACCGGGGAGGAGGCCGGCTATCAGCTCTCCCAGCGCGCCGACTACATCGAGGTGGAGGTGGGGCTGGAGACCACCCTCAAGCGGGGCATCATCAACACCCGCGACGAGCCGCACGCCGAACCGGACAAGTACCGCCGGCTGCACGTGATCATCGGCGACGCCAACCTCGCCGAGACCGCCACGTACCTCAAGGTGGGCACCACGGCGCTGGTGCTGGATCTGATCGAGGCCGGTATCGACCTGTCGGACCTGGCGCTGGCCTGGCCGGTCCAGGCGGTGCACACCATCAGCCACGACCCCACGCTGACCGCGGCGGTGGCGCTGGCCGACGGCCGGGAGCTCACCGGGCTGGCCCTGCAGCGCGAGTACCTGGCCCGGGTGAGCGCCTTCCACGACAAGCACCACAGCGACGACGCGCGTGCCGCACATGTGATCGAGACCTGGGCGGACGTGCTCGACAAACTCGAACGCGACCCCGCCGAATGCGCCGGCATCCTCGACTGGCCGGCCAAACTCCGCCTGCTCGAAGGCTTCCGGCAGCGCGAGGGCCTGTCCTGGTCGGCGTCCCGGCTCGCCCTCATCGACCTGCAGTATTCGGACGTCCGCCTCGACAAGGGCCTGTACAACCGTCTGGTCAGCCGCGGCTCCATGCACCGGATGGTCACCGAGGAGCAGGTGATGCGGGCGGTCACCACCCCGCCGGAGGACACCCGCGCCTACTTCCGCGGTGAGTGCGTGCGCCGTTTCGGCGCCGACGTGGCCGCGGCCAGCTGGGATTCGGTGATCTTCGACCTCGGCGGCGACTCGCTCATCCGGATCCCCACCCTCGAGCCACTGCGCGGAACCCGCGAGATGGTCGGCGAGCTGCTCGAGGCGGCCGAATCGGCGGCCGAGCTGGTCGACTCGCTCACCGGCTAGGACCCGCCCGCACCGTCCACCCCGGTAGGGTGGACACCAGAACCGTTCCAGGAGGCGAACAATGGCGCAAGAGCAGACCACACGCGGCGGTGGCGGCGGCGACGACGAGGTGCCCGGCGGCGGTCCGGCCGGCCAGGAGCGCCGCGAGAAGCTCGCCGAGGACACCGACGATCTGCTCGACGAGATCGACGACGTGCTCGAGACGAACGCCGAGGACTTCGTGCGCGCCTATGTGCAGAAGGGCGGCCAGTGAGCGCCGCCCGGCGCGGCACCGAACCCAGCGACATCTCGTCGTTCAGCGAATTCCTGGCGCGCCATGCACCGGAGAAGTTGCCGCACACCATGATCCAGGCATCGGCGATCAGCCCGGAGGGGGCCGAGAGCATTCCGCACGGCACCACCATCGTGGCCGTCGCCTACCCGGGCGGGGTGCTGCTGGCCGGTGACCGGCGTGCCACCATGGGCAATCTCATCGCCACCCGCGATGTGCAGAAGGTCTTCGTCACCGACGACTACTCGGCCGCCGGGATCGCTGGCACCGCGGGCATCGCGGTGGAGATGATCCGGCTGTTCACCGTCGAACTCGAGCACTACGAGAAGATCGAGGGCGTACCGCTCACCCTCGACGGCAAGGTGTCCCGGCTGGCCGGGATGGTGCGCAGCAACCTCGGGGCGGCCATGCAGGGGCTGGCGGCGCTTCCGCTGCTGGTCGGCTACGACGCGGACGGGGCGGCCGAGGGCGATCCGGGCCGCATCTTCTCCTTCGACGTCGCCGGCTCCCGGCACGAGGAGCATGCGGGCTACGACGCGATCGGCTCCGGCTCGGTCTTCGCCCGGTCGGCCCTGAAGAAGCTCTACCGCGGCGACCTGACCGCTGCTGAGGCGCTCGCCGCCGCCGTCGAAGCCCTCTACGACGCCGCCGACGACGACTCGGCGACCGGCGGGCCCGACCTGGTGCGCCGCATCTTCCCGACCGCGGTACGGGTGGACGCCGGCGGTGCCGTCGAGGTGCCGGTCGGCGAGATCGAAGAGGCCGCGGAGTCGGTGATCGCCCGGCGCACGGCCGCCGGACGGGATCAGGAGGCGCGATGACCTTCCCGTACTACGCCAGCGCCGAGCAGATCATGCGCGACCGCTCCGAGCTGGCGCGCAAGGGCATCGCCCGCGGCCGCAGCGTGATCGCCATGACCTACGCCGACGGGGTGCTCTTCGTCGCGCACAATCCCTCCCGCACCCTGCGCAAGGTGAGCGAACTCTACGACCGCCTCGGCTTCGCCGCCGTCGGCAAGTACAACGAGTTCGAGTCGCTGCGCCGGGCCGGGATCCAGATGGCCGACCTGCGCGGGTACAGCTACGACCGGGCCGATGTGACCGGGCTGTCGCTGGCCAGCGCCTACGCCAACACCCTCGGTGCGGTCTTCTCCGATCAGGCGAAGCCGTACGAGGTGGAACTGTGCGTGGCCGAGGTGGCCCGCGCCGGGCAGGACACGCCCTCGCAGCTCTACCGCATCACCTACGACGGCTCGATCACCGACGAGACCTCGTTCCTGGTGATGGGCGGCGCGACCGAACCGATCGTGGCCGCCATGCGCGAGGCCTACCAGCCGGAGCTGCCGCTCGAGGAGGCGTTGCGGGTGGCCGTCGACGCGCTCTCGGCGACCGCCGCCGGCGGGCAGACCGACAACGGCCGCACCGGCGAGCCGGTCGGTGCCGACCAGCTCGAGGTGGCACTGCTCGACCGGACCCGGCCGCGCCGGGCCTTCCTGCGCTGCCCGCGGAGCCGGGTCGCCGAACTGCTCGGACGGGAGTGACCGCGATGGAACGCCGCATCATGGGCATCGAGACGGAGTTCGGGGTGACCTGCGTCTTCAACGGACAGCGCCGGCTCAGCCCCGACGAGGTGGCCCGCTACCTGTTCCGCCGGGTGGTCGCGTGGGGACGATCGTCGAACGTCTTCCTCACCAACGGCTCGCGGCTCTACCTGGACGTGGGCTCGCACCCGGAGTACGCGACGGCCGAATGCGACTCGGTCACCCAGCTGGTGACCCACGACCGCGCCGGTGAACGCATCCTCGAGGACCTGCTGGTCGACGCCGAGGAGCGGCTGGCGGCCGAAGGCATCGGCGGCGACATCTACCTGTTCAAGAACAACACCGACTCGGCCGGCAACTCGTACGGCTGCCACGAGAACTATCTGGTCTCGCGGACCGGGGAGTTCGGCCGCGTCTCGGACGTGCTGCTGCCGTTTCTGGTGACCCGGCAGCTGATCTGCGGCGCCGGCAAGGTGCTCACCCTGGGCCACGAGGCCAAATTCTGTCTGTCGCAGCGCGCCGACCACATCTGGGAGGGCGTGTCCTCGGCCACCACCCGGTCGAGGCCGATCATCAACACCCGCGACGAGCCGCACGCCGACGCCGAGAAGTACCGGCGGCTGCACGTGATCGTCGGTGACTCCAACATGTCCGAGACCACCACCATGCTCAAGGTGGGTTCGGCGCTGCTGGTGCTCGAGATGATCGAGTCGGGCATCTCGTTCCGGGACTTCGCCCTGGACAATCCGATCCGCGCGATCCGCGACATCAGCCACGATCCGACCGGGCGGCACGAGGTGCGCCTGGCCGGCGGCCGGACCGCGACCGCGCTGTCCATCCAGCGCGAATACCATGCGCGCGCGGTCACCCACCTTCAGCAGCGGGCGCCCGACGAGACGATGGACAAGGTGGTGGACCTGTGGGGCCGCACCCTCGACGCCGTCGAGTCGGGTGACTTCGGCAGCGTCGACACCGAGATCGACTGGGTGATCAAGCGCAAGCTGCTGGCGCGCTACGAGGACCGCTACTCGATGAGCCTGGCCGATCCCAAGATCGCTCAGCTGGATCTGGCCTACCACGACATCCGGCGCGGACGCGGCGTCTTCGATCTGCTCACCCGCAAGGGACTGGCGCAGCGCCTCACCACCGACGAGGCGATCGACGCGGCGGTGTCGACGCCGCCGCAGACCACCCGGGCCAAACTGCGCGGTGAGTTCATCAGCGCCGCCCAGGCCGCCGAGCGGGATTTCACCGTCGACTGGGTGCATCTCAAGCTCAACGATCAGGCTCAGCGCACCGTTTTGTGCAAAGATCCGTTCCGCAATGTGGACGAGCGCGTCGAACGTCTGATCGCCGCCATGTGAGCCGTAGAGTGAGGCTGTGGCACCTGCAAAAACGGCCAAGACCGAGCGTCTGCTGAACCTGGTCATCTGCCTGATGGCCTCCCGGCAGTTCGTGACCGCGGAGTTCCTCCGCGCCAACGTGATCGGCTACAAGGGCTCCGAGCAGAGCGCGGACTCGTTCAAGCGGATGCTCGAACGCGACAAGAGCGAACTGCGTGAACTGGGCATCCCGGTCGAGACCGGCCGCAATCCGGCCGGCGAGGAGGGCTACCGGATCACCCCGGAGCACTACAGCCTGCCCGATATCGCCCTCGACCGCGACGAGGCCGCCGCGGTGGCCGCCGCCGCCGCGCTGTGGCACGACCCGGACGTGGCCGCCGAGACCCAGTCGGCGATGCTCAAACTCCGGGCCGCCGGCCTCGAGGTGTCCTCGCCCGAGGAGCTCGGGCTGGGCCTGGGCGGCACCGCACGGGTGATGGGCGACGAGAGCGTGGTGCGCGCCCTGCTGGCCGCCATCGAGGCCGGCCGGGCGGTCACCTTCACCCATCGCAGCGGTGCGAGCACCGCCGAGCGCACCGTGGAACCGTGGGGAGTGGTGAGCAACTCGGGCCGCTGGTACCTGGTCGGTCACGACCGCGACCGCGCCGACACCCGCACCTTCCGGCTCTCCCGGATCCGGGAGGTCCGGACCATCGGCCGCGACGGCGAGGTGCGCACCCCCGACGGGCTGGACCTGGCCGCGGTGGTGGCCGACTCTCTGCGCCGCGCCCGCAGCGCCGAGACGCCGGCCCGGGCAGAGATCTGGCTGGCCGCCGGACGCGCCTACGGGCTGCGCCGGATGGCCGCCGAACTCACTCCCGCGCAGCGCCGCGGACGGCCCGGCGATCGAGCCGTCATCGACATCGCCTCACGTTCGGGCCTGGTGCGGGCCGTGCTCGCCGCCGGCCCCGACGCGGTGGTGCTCTCGCCGCCGGATCTGGTCGAGGCCGTCGTCGCCGGCCTCGACGACCTGTCCGCCTCCCTCGCGCAAGGAGCCGCACGATGAGCCGACCCGCCCGCAGCGCCGACACCGGCCGGCTCAGCCGGCTGCTGGCGATGGTGCCGTATCTGCAGGCCAGGCCCGGCATCAAGATCGACGAGGCGGCCGCCGACCTGGGACTGACCGAAGACCAGCTGATCAAAGACATCGAGCAGCTCTTCGTGTGCGGCCTGCCCGGATACTCCACCGACGACCTGATCGACATCCAGTACTGGGAGGAGGACGGCCGCATCACCGTCCTGTTCACCGCGGGCATCGATCGGCCGCTGCGGCTGACCGGGACCGAGGCCAATGTGCTGCTGGTGTCCCTGCAGACCCTGCTCGACAGTCAGGGCGCACTCGACGGCGACGCCATCCGGCGGGCGATCGCCAAGATCGAGGGTGCGCTGGGCACCGTCCCGGCCGTCGCCGACGCCGACGAGGAGGCCGCCGACCTCCCGGTGGCCGGCACCATCCGCCGTGCGCTCGAGCAGGGGCGCGCACTGAAGATCCGCTACTACACGCCGGGCCGCGACGCCGTCGGCGAGCGCATCGTCGACCCGATCCGGGTGCAGCTGGTCGATGCGCAGGCCTACCTCGACGCCTGGTGCCGCAACTCCGACGGCCGCCGGCTGTTCCGTTTCGACCGCGTCGAGGACGCGCAGATCCTCGACGAGCCGTCCCGGCCCCCGGCCGACGCGAGCGGCGGCGAGGTGCCGATGCCCTCGGCCAACCGGGAACTGCCCAGCGCGCGACTGGAGATCGACCCCGAGGTGATCTGGCTGCTCGAGTACTACGACGTGGAGCCCGAAACCACCGGATCCGGGGATACGGCGCCGGTCCGGGCCCGGATGAGCTACGGTTCGCCGGCCTGGCTGGCCCGCCTGCTCAGCGGTTTCGGTGGCCGGGTACGGCTGCTCGGGGACGATCCGGACACGGTGGCCGTGCGGGAGCTGATGGCCTCCGCCGCGGCTGCGGCCCGCGCCGAGTACTGAATCAGGGGGTAGGATGGCAGCGGTTGCAACGCGCAGATTGGGAGTAGAGACATGGGTGCAATGAGCTGGTGGCACTGGGTGATCGTGCTGATCGTCCTGGTGATCCTGTTCGGCTCGAAGAAGCTTCCCGAGGCGGCCCGCGGATTGGGGCGGTCGCTGCGGATCTTCAAGTCCGAGATGGAAGAGATGCAGAACGACGGCAAGTCGTCGTCGGCGGAGACGCCGCAGCGCGAGCTGCCGACCGCCACCGACACGGATCGGGTCGATCGGGAGAGCTCGCAAGAGAAGAAGTCCGCGTAGCGCGCGCGACGCTGCCTGCGAGTGCGCACACCTTCCGTCCTGCGCCGCCTGGATCCACGCCTGCGGCGCAGCAAAGTCAACCCCGACGGCTCCATGCCGTTGATGGAGCACCTCTACGAACTGCGCTACCGTCTGGTGCTGTCGATCCTGGTCATCGTGGTCACCACGGTGATCGGCTTCATCTGGTACAGCAACGGCGTCCCGGGCATCGCCCCGCTGGGCGAGCTGCTCCGGCGCCCGTACTGTGAGCTGCCCCCGGACACCCGTGCCACGCTGACTCCCGACGGCGAGTGCCGGCTGCTGGCCACCGGGCCGTTCGACCAGTTCATGCTGCGCATGCAGGTGGCGCTGACCGCCGGCATCGTGCTGGCCTGCCCGATCTGGCTGTATCAGCTGTGGCAGTTCATCACTCCCGCGCTGAAGAAGAACGAGCGCCGTCCGGCGCTGCTGTTCGTCACCAGTGCGACCGTGCTCTTCGTCGGCGGCGCACTGCTGGCCTACTTCGTGGTGACCAAGGCCTTCGAGTTCCTGCTGCAGGTGGGCAAGGACTTCCAGGTCACCGCGCTCACCGGTGACAAGTACTTCTCGTTCATGCTGCACCTGCTGATCATCTTCGGCGTCAGCTTCGAGCTGCCGCTGCTGATCATCGCGCTGAACATGACCGGGATCCTCACCTATGCCCGGCTCAAGAGCTGGCGGCGCGGACTGATCTTCGCGGTCTTCGTCTTCGCCGCCGTGGCCACCCCCGGCCAGGACCCGTTCACCATGCTCGCCCTGGCGCTCGCGCTGTGCGTGCTGCTGGAGCTGGCCATCCAGATCTCCCGGCTGCACGATCGCCGCAAGGCGCGCCGCCGGCCGGAATGGGCGGATCTGCCCGACGATCAGGCCTCCCCGCTGGGCGGTCCCGGTGACGGCCCAGGGCGCCCGGACGAGGTGGGCCGGGCCGCACCGGTGGCGCCGGCCGAGCCGATCGGCGCGGGCCGCCGCCGGGAATCCGTTCGCGACCCGGGCGACTTCGATGACATCCTGTAGGCGATGAACACACCGCATGGCGCCGACGGCGACGACGGTCCGGTCCTGCAGCGATTCCTGACCACCCTGGACTTTCCGCTCGACGGTTTTCAGCGCCGCTCGTGCCGGTCCCTCGAGGACGGCCGGGGTGTGCTGGTGTGCGCGCCCACCGGCGCCGGGAAGACCGTGGTCGGCGAATTCGCCGTGTATCTGGCGCTGCACCACGGCAACAAGTGCTTCTACACCACGCCGATCAAGGCGCTGAGCAATCAGAAGTACCACGACCTGGTGGCCGTGCACGGCGCCGAACAGGTGGGTCTGCTCACCGGCGACAATGCGATCAACTCGTCGGCGCCGGTGGTGGTGATGACCACCGAGGTGCTCCGCAACATGATCTACGCCGATTCGGCGGCCCTGCACGGGCTCTCGCACGTGGTGATGGACGAGGTGCACTTCCTGGCCGACCGCTTCCGCGGTGCGGTCTGGGAGGAGGTGATCCTGGGTCTGGACCCGGACGTGTCGGTGGTCTCGCTGTCGGCCACGGTGAGCAACGCCGAGGAGTTCGGCGACTGGATCGGCACCGTCCGCGGTCACACCGACGTCGTCGTCGACGAGCACCGGCCGGTGCCGCTGCACCAGCACATGCTGGTGGGCACCCGGCTCTTCGAGCTGTTCGACCGGCGGCGCGCCGACGGCGCCAAGCGGCAGGTGAATCCGGAGCTGAGCCGCTACATCAAGCATCGGCTGCTCAGTGAGCCCGGCGATCCGCGCGGTCGCGGCCGGGACCGCCGGCGCGGCGGCCGGTCCACCGGGGTGGGCCGGCCCCGCCTGATCGCCCTGCTCGACGCCGAGGGGCTGCTCCCGGTGATCACCTTCATCTTCTCCCGGGCCGGCTGCGAGGGGGCGCTGGCTCAGTGCCTGCGCAGCGACCTGAACCTGCTCGAGCCCGCCGAGTCGGCCCGTGTGGACACGATCGTCGACCGGCATCTGAGCGACCTGGCCCCGGGCGATGCCGACGTCCTCGGCGTGGACGAATGGCGGGCCGGGCTGCGGCGCGGTTTCGCCGCGCATCACGCCGGCATGCTGCCGACCTTCCGGCAGGCGGTGGAGGAACTGTTCGTCGCCGGCCTGATCAAAGCCGTCTTCGCCACCGAGACCCTGGCGCTGGGCATCAACATGCCGGCCCGCTCGGTGGTTCTCGAACGGCTCGTCAAATACAACGGCGAGGCACACGTGGACCTCACCCCCGGCGAGTACACCCAGCTCACCGGCCGGGCCGGTCGGCGCGGCATCGACGTCGAGGGGCACGCCGTGGTGGTCTGGACGCCCGAGGTGATCCCGGAGCGGGTGGCCGGACTGGCCGGCGCCCGCACCTTCCCGCTGCGCAGTTCGTTCGCACCGGAATACAACATGAGCCTGAATCTGATCGACCGCGTGGGCATCGACGGTTCGGTGGACCTGCTGCGCCGCTCGTTCGCCCAATTCCAGACCGATCGGTCGGTGGTCGGTCAGGCCCGGCGGCTCGACGATGCGCGCCGGCAGCTGCGGCGCGCCGACCTCGAGCTGATCGCCGCCGCCGAGAAGCGCGGCGTGGATCCGGGACGCATCGACGACGGGGTGACCGACGGCGGGGACGCAGGGGACCGGTACGCGGGTTTCCTCGGCTATGCGGCGTTGCGTGAGGACATCCGGGCCCGTGAGCGCGAGGTGCGCTTCACCCGGCGGATGGCGTCGGGCGAGGCGGTCGCCGACGACCTGGCCGCGCTCAAACGCGGCCAGGTGATCGCGGTCAGCTCGCGGCGGCATCGCGGACTCGCCGTGGTCCTCGAACCGGCGGTCTACCGCAACGATCCCAAACCGCTGGTCCTGGTCGACGACGGCTGGGCCGGCCGGGTCGGGGCCGACGACTTCGCCGATCCGCCGGAGGTTCTCGGGCACCTGCGCATCCCGAAAGGGGCGGACCGGCGCAGCGGACGCGGGCGCCGGGAGATCGCGGCGGCGCTCACCGCCTCGGGCATCACCCGGCCGGTGGGCCGGGGCGGCAAGCGCAAACGGCACGACGGACCCGACCGGCAACTGCAGGCGATGCGCGACCGACTGCGGGCGCATCCGGCGCACCGGCTGACCGGCGTCGAGGAGTTGCACCGGGCGGCCGAACGCCGGAACCGGCTGCTGCGCGAGATCAGTGCGCTCGAGAACGCGGTCGGGGAGCGGACCTCCAAACTGGAGAACGACTTCCGGAGCGTGGTCGACGTCCTCGCCGAACTGGGCTATCTGGAACCGGACCCGGCCGGCGGGTTGCGGGTGACGCCCACCGGAGACGTGCTCCGCCGCATCTACTGTGAGACGGACCTGCTGGTGGCCGAGTGCATCCGGGCCGGAATCTGGCATCGGCTCTCGGCGGTGGATCTGGCGGCGGTGGCCTCGGCGATGGTCTATCAGTCGCGCCGGGATGCGTACGGCGGCGGGGTGGACTCGATGCCGGGCAACCGGGGGCTGCGTGAGGCCCTGACCGAGACGATGACGGTGTGGCAGCGGGTCGACGAGGTGCAGCGGCGCCACGGCGTCTCCGAGGTCATTCAGATGCGCGAGCCGGACACCGGTTTCTGTGCGGCGGTCGCTTCCTGGGCCTCCGGACGGTCGCTGGCCGAATCGCTGACCGCCGCCGCGGCGGGCGGTCAACTGCTCTCACCGGGTGATTTCGTGCGCTGGAACCGGCAGGTGATCGATCTGCTCGAGCAGATCCGGGCCGGGGTGGACCCGCAGGATCCGCTGGCGCATACCGCCCGGCGGGCGGCGAAGAGTCTGCGCCGCGGGGTCGTTGCTGCCGAGCTGGACTGACCTGCTGCGGTAACCTACCGGCAGCAACCGCGATGGAGGATGGGTACGAGATGACGACGCCGAACGATCCGCAGCAGCCCGGTGCCGATGCGCAGGCGAATCAGCCCGCCGCACCGGGCGCCTCGGAGCCCACCGAGATCGTGGACAACCAGCAGTGGGCGCCCGGCTACGGTCAGGGCCAGGCCGCCGGTCAGCCTCAGCAGTCGTACCCGGCCGGGGGGCAGGCCGCGCCGACCTCCCCGTACACCCAGCCCCAGTACGGTCAGCAGCCCCAGTACGGCCAGCAGCCCCAGTACGGCCAGCCGCAGCAGCCGCAATACGGCCAGCCGCAGCAGCCCCAGTACGGTCAGCAGGCCCAGTACGGTCAGCAGGCCCAGTACGGTCAGCAGGCCCAGTACGGTCAGCAGCCCCAGTACGGTCAGCCGCCCCAGTACGGTCAGCCGCAGCAGTACGGTCAGCCGCAGCAGGCCCCCTACGGTCAGCCCCAGTACGGTCAGCAGGGACAGTACGGTCAGGCCGCCGCCGGTGCCACCCAGTTCGACCAGCAGGGGGCGGGCAAGCGCTCGCGCAAGACGCTGGCACTGGTCAGCGGCGTGGTCGGGGTGCTGGTCATCGCCGCGGCGGTCGTGCTGATCACCGCCTTCGTGGCACCCGGCTGGGCCGGTAAGACCCTCGACCAGAAGGCGGTCCAGGAGGGCGTGGTCAAGATCCTGTCGGACACGAACTCCGAGACCGGCTACGGGGTGGCCACGGCCGACCAGATCACCGACGTCTCGTGCCCGGCGGACCAGAAGGTCGAAGCCGGCCACACCTTCACCTGCTCACTCAAGGTCAAGGGCGAGAGCAAGCATGTGACCGTCACGGTCAAGAACAGCGACGGCACCTACGAGGTGTCGCGGCCGACCAACTGAGGGACCGTGCCGGTCAGTCCGCCCAGCCCAGAGCCGTGCGCAGCCGGCCGACGCTGGCCGCGATACCCAGCTCCGCGGTGAGTTCGGCGAGCCGGGCGGCGTCGGCGGGGGCGGTCGGGAGCCGATCGTCGGCGGTATCGGATCGGACCGGTGCGTCGGTGCGGACCGCCACCACGACGCGGGCGGCCCGCAGATAGTCGCGGGCCTGCTCCAGGCTCGCCTTGATCCGGGGTGAGATCCCCGGATCATCTTGTGCCACCGCCGATTCGAGGCCGTCGAGGCCGCCGAACGCGGTGATCAGCTTCGCCGCAGTCTTGTCGCCGATGCCCTTGACCCCGGGCAGCCCGTCCGAGGGGTCGCCGCGCAGGATCGCCATCTCGGCGTAGGCGATGCCGGCCCGCTCGGGCGGGACCGCGTACTTGGCGGCGACCTCGGCCGGGCCCATGAGTTCGGCTCTGGCCAGGCCCCGGCCCACGTACAGCACCTGCACGGGCACCGGATCGTCGGCCACCACCTGGAGCAGGTCCCGGTCGCCGGAGACCACGATCACCCGGTCCCGGGCCTCTTCGAAGGCCAGTGTGCCGATCACGTCGTCGGCCTCGCAGTCCGCGGCCCCGGCGCTGGTGATCCCGGCGGCGGCCAGCACCTCGGCGATCATCGCGACCTGCGGGGTGAGGGTGTCGGGCACCTCTTCGAGGCCGGCCTGCTCGTCGGCCACCCGGTGCGCCTTGTAGGAGGGGATCTCGGCGACGCGGAACGCGGGCCGCCAGTTCACGTCCAGACACACCACCAGTCGGTCGGGTCGATGGGTGGTGACCAGCGCGGCGATGGTGTCGAGGAAGCCGCGGACGGCGTTGACGGGGCGGCCGTCCGGGGCGGTCATCTTCTCCGGCAGGGCGAAATACGACCGGAACCAGAGGCTGGCGCCGTCGAGGAGCATCACAGAACCCATGCGGACAACTGTTCCACACTCTCTGCGGGTGCGGCCGGACGATAGGCTGGCGGCATGGCTGAAGCGAATGGGAGCAGGTTCGGGGCGGACGTCTACGCGCGGCGGCTGGCCCGGGCGGCGGAACTGACCGCCGGTGCCGGACTCGACGCCCTGGTGGTGGGCACCGGACCGGACCTGCGCTACCTGACCGGCGCGGTGGCCGACACCTTCGAACGGCTCACCGCACTGGTGATTCCGGCGTCGGGCCGCCCGTGGGTGGTCACCGCCCGGCTGGAGCTGGCGTCACTGCGCGAGTCCGCGATCGGCGAGCTGGGCCTGACGGTACGCGACTGGGTGGACGGGCAGGATCCGTATGCGCTCGCCCTCGACGGACTCGGCCCGGCGCCGCGCCTGGCCGTCTCCGACGCCCTGCCCGCCCTGCATGTGATCCCACTGGCCGCGCGGGCCGGCACCGAGCCGACGCTGGCCACCGCGGTGCTCCGGGAACTGCGAATGATCAAGGACCAGGCGGAGATCGACGCGCTGCGGGCGGCCGGTGCAGCCATCGACCGCGTCCACGCGTCCATGGGCCGCTGGCTGCGGCCCGGCCGTACGGAGGCGGAGGTGGCGGCCGACATCGACGCCGCGATCCGCGCCGAGGGCCACCACGAGGCCGAGTTCATCATCGTCGGCTCCGGACCGAACGGCGCCGACCCGCATCACGAGCACTCCGACCGGCTGATCCTGCCCGAGGACATCGTGGTGATCGACATCGGCGGCCCGATCGGTCCGGGCTACAACTCGGACTCCACCCGCACCTACTGCTTCGGCGAGCCGCCGGCGGAGATCGCTCACGCCTACGCGGCGCTGCAGCGGGCCCAGGCCGCGGCGGTCGCGGCGGTACGGCCGGGGGTGAGCGCGGAGAGCATCGACGCCGCCGCCCGCGAGGTGCTCGCGGAGGCCGGCCTGGCCGAGCAGTTCATCCACCGGACGGGGCACGGTATCGGATTGTCGGTGCACGAGGAGCCGTACATCGTGGCCGGCAACGACATCGAGCTCCGGGCGGGCATGGCCTTCTCGGTGGAACCCGGGGTGTACTTCCCGGGCCGCTGGGGTGCGCGCATCGAGGACATCGTGGTGGTCACCGACGACGGTGTGGAACCGCTCAACACCCGCCCGCACGAACTGGTCGTCCTCGGGGACTGACGCGATGGCGAAGACCCTCCGGGGGTGAGGCGGCTCCGGTCAGCCGAACATCGCGGCCGACCCGAGCACCCGGGTGATCGACACCTCGATCACCACGCGGCGCGGATTCTCCTTGGGCTGCCGATAGCGCCGGGCGTAGCGCTGCTCGGCGTCGCGCACCTGCTCGGGTTCGCGGCAGATCCGGGCCGGGCCTTCGACGGTGAGCCAGCGCGGGCCGTCGACGTGGGTGAGCGCGGCATAGCCGGCGCGCTCCACATTGCGGACCTTCTGGCTGCCCTCGACGGTGATCACCCGCGCCAGTGCCGCGTCGGCGTCGAAGGTGAAGCCCACCGCCACCGCATGCGGTGTGCCGTCGGCGCGCAGAGTGGTCAGTGAGGCGAGGTGATACTCGCCGAGCAGCTCGTGCGCCGCAGCGCTCAGGTCGTCCGCCGTCCGTGCCATGCCAGCCGACTCTAGTCGCCGCGTCCCACCGCCGGACGGACCGGGCGCGGTGCAATGCGATACTGGCGCGGTGGGAACGATCGTGGTCTTCGGCGGACGCAGCGAGATCGGGGTGGCCACCGCGGTGCGGTTGGCGCCCGGACGGAAGGTGGTGCTGGCGGCCCGGCGCAGCGGCGAGCTCGCCGAACCCACGGCGGCACTGATCGCCGCGGGCGCCGCCGAGGTGGTGCCGGTGGAATTCGACGCGAACGACGTCGCGAGCCATCCGGCGCTCGTCGACGCGATCTTCGCCGGGCACGGCCCCGTCGAGGCCGCGATCGTGGCCTTCGGCATCCTCGGGGACGCTGCGCGCGCCGAAACCGATGTGGCGCACGCCCTGCAGATCGCGCACACCGACTACTACGCGCAGGTCAGTGTCATCACCCTGCTGGCCAACGCCTTCCGCGCGCAGGGATCGGGAACCATCATCGCCTTCTCGTCGGTCGCCGGAGTGCGGGTCCGCCGGGCCAACTACGTGTACGGCTCCACCAAGGCCGGTCTCGACGGTTTCGCCAGCGGCCTGGCCGATGCGCTGCACGGCACCGGTGTCCGGCTGCTCCTGGCCCGGCCCGGCTTCGTGGTCGGTGCCATGACCCGCGAACTGATGGACTCGGGGGTCACGCCCGCGCCGTTCTCGCGCACCGCCGACCAGGTGGCCGACGCGGTGGCACGCGCCTACCGGCGGGGCCGCACCGAGGTGTGGATCCCGGCGGTGCTGCAGCCGGTCTTCTTCGGCATGCGTCTGCTGCCGCGGCGGATCTGGCGGAAGCTGCCGCGGTGACCGGCCCGCGGTTCGTGGTCGTCGGGATCGGCGCCGACGGCTGGGACGGTCTCACCGCGGCCGCTCAGGACGCCCTGTCCGGCGCCGAGACGATCTACGGCTCGGCGCGGCAGCTCGGCCTGATCGCCGGGCGGGTCGGCGCGGAACTGCAGCCCTGGCGGTCACCGATGTCCGGGCACCTGGCGGACCTGCTGGCGCAGCCGCCGGCCGTCGGCACCGTCCACCTGCTCGCCAGCGGAGATCCGATGTTCCACGGGCTCGGCGCCAGCCTGATCCGCCGGGTCGGGGCCGAGCGTGTGAGCGTACTGCCGGCGCCGTCGAGCGCCTCGCTGGCCGCGGCCCGGCTGGGCTGGGATCTGGCGCAGACCACCGTGGTGAGCCTGGTGACGGCCGCCACGGAGACGCTGCTCACCGAACTCACCGACGGTGCCCGGCTGCTGGTGCTGTCGAAAGACGGCACCGGTCCCGGGCAGATCGCCGACCTGCTGCGCCGCCACGGCTTCGGCGGCTCGACACTGACGGTGCTCGCCGGGCTGGGCGGTCCGGCGGAGAGCCGCACCGGTGGGCCCGCCGACGACTACCGCGACCCGTCCGCGCCGACCCCCAACATCGTGGCGATCGAGGCACACGGCCCGCGGTGCGGCCGCGCCCCCGGTCGTCCCGACACCGAATACGCCTCCGACGGCCAGCTCACCAAGGCGCAGATCCGGGCACTGACGGTGTGCGCGCTGGCCCCGGCCGAAGGGGGTCTGCTCTGGGATGTGGGGGCCGGCTCGGGCAGCATCGGCATCGAATGGCTGCGCCTGACCCGGACCGGCCGTGCCGTGGCCTTCGAAGCCGATCCGGTGCGGGCCGAACGCATCGCCGGCAACGCCGCCGCGCACGGCGTCGGCGACCGGCTCACCGTGGCCGGGGCCGCCCCCGACGGGTTCGCCGATGCCCCGGCCCCCGACACCGTGTTCATCGGCGGCGGGCTGACCGCCGCGGTACTCGACCGGTGCTGGACGGCGCTGGGGAGCGGTGGACGGCTGGTCGCCAACGCGGTGACCCTTCAGAGTCAGCAGCTGCTCGCGCAGGCTCACCACAGCCACGGCGGCCGGCTGACCCGCATAGCGCTCGAACACGCCGCCCCGCTCGGCGGCATGACCACCTGGCGGCCGGTGCTGCCGATCGTGCAATGGGAGGCGGACACACCGTGACCGTGTTCTTCATCGGCGCCGGTCCCGGCGCCGCCGACCTGATCACCGTGCGCGGCGCCCAACTGCTCAGCCGATGCGACACCTGCCTGTACGCGGGATCCCTGGTCCCCGGCGAGCTGCTCATGCTGCTGCCCGACGACGCCGCGCGCATCGACACCGCCCGGATGCCGATCGAGGCGATCATCGACCGCATCGCCGAGGCCGATGCCGCCGGCCACCACGTGGCCCGGCTGCACTCGGGTGACCTGTCGGTCTATTCGGCCCTCACCGAGCAGCTGCGCCGGCTCGACGAACGGGGTATCGACTGCGAACTGGTTCCCGGGGTGCCGGCCTTCGCCGCGGCGGCCGCGGCGCTGCGCACCGAACTGACCGTGCCCGGAGTGGGTCAGTCGCTGCTCATCACGCGGGTCTCGACCCTGTCGACCGATATGCCGCCGGGGGAGGACCTCGCCTCCCTGGCGGCGGCCGGGGTGACCCTGGCGCTGCACTTGGCGGCGCACCGCACCGACGAGATCGTCGACGCTCTGACCCCGCACTACGGCGCCGACTGTCCCACCGCGACGGTCGCCTTCGCCTCCCGCGACGACGAGCGGATCGTGCGCGCGCCGCTGCGGGAGCTCCCGGAGGCGCTGGCCGCGGCCGGCATCACCAAGACCGCGGTGATCTTCGTCGGCGCGGTCCTGGCACCCGAGGCGGGCGCCGTGACCGACAGCTACCTGTATTCGCAGGCCCGGATGAGCAAGCTGCGCCGCGACGGACGCCGTCATGACTGAGCGCCGCACCGTCCTGATCCTCGGCGGCACCGGTGAGGCCCGCGCACTGGCCGCCCGGCTGCTCGACGATCCGGCGGCGCCGACGGTGATCACCTCGCTGGCCGGTCGCGTCCAGCGCCCGCGGCTGCCGCGCGGGCAGGTGCGGATCGGCGGCTTCGGCGGCTTCGAAGGACTCCGGGACTACCTGGCGGACACCGGGATCGACGCGGTCGTCGACGCCACTCACCCCTTCGCCGCCCGCATCACCGCCAACGCGGTGGCCGCCGCCGGGCAGGCCGGGGTGCCGCTGCTGCGGCTGCGCCGCCCGCCGTGGACGCCCGGCCCGGCCGATCGCTGGACCACGGTCCCGGACATCACGGCGGCCGCCGCGGCCGTCGCCGATCGCGGCGGCCGGGTCTTCCTGACCACCGGTCGCCAGGATGTGGGCGCCTTCGCCGACATCGACGACGCCTGGTTCCTGATCCGGGTGGTCGATCCGCCGACCGTCCGGCTGCCGGCCCGGCACCGGATCCTGTCTTCGCGCGGACCGTACGAACCGGCCGGCGAACGCGCCCTGCTGGCCGAGCACGGCATCACCGTGCTGGTCACCAAGAACAGCGGGGGAGAACTCACCCGGGCCAAACTGGCCGCCGCCGCCGAGGCCGGTGTCGAGGTGATCATGGTGGCCCGGCCGGCCGAACCGGCGGGCCTGCGCGCCGTCGACCGGGTCGAGGCCGCCGTCGCCTGGGCTCTCGATCCGGGCTGACCGCCGCCGGTCTCACGCAGCGCCGCCGCCCGCGGTGAGCATCTGGACCCCTCACCGTCATCGGCGGACTCATGGCCGTCATCCGCCGATGGAACGCTCTCGGCATGGACAAGCAGGTGACACCGAACACGCGGCCGGCCGGCGAACGGACGAGCGGGGCCGGGCCCGCACCGGGCGACGAGGCCCTCGCCCAGCCCACCCTGGCCGAGATGCCGCTGACCGACGACGAGATCCTCCTCGCGCACAGCGGCGGCAAACTCAGCGTGGAACTGCGCGCGCCCGTCGTTACCCAGCGCGACCTGTCGATCGCCTACACCCCCGGTGTGGCCCAGGTGTCCCGGGCGATCGCCGCCGACCCGGCCCTGGTCGACGACTACACCTGGACCGACCGCCTGGTCGCGGTGGTCAGCGACGGTTCGGCGGTCCTCGGTCTCGGCGACATCGGGCCGCGCGCCGCACTGCCGGTGATGGAAGGCAAATCCGCACTCTTCCGCAGCTTCGCCGGGCTCAACTCGATCCCCATCGTGCTCGACACCGGCGACCCGGACGCGATCGTCGAGACCCTGGTGCGGCTTCGCCCGAGCTTCGGTGCGGTCAACCTCGAGGACATCTCCGCCCCGCGCTGCTTCGAGATCGAGCGCCGGGTGGTCGAGGCGCTGGACTGCCCGGTGATGCACGACGACCAGCACGGCACCGCGATCGTGGTGCTGGCCGCCCTGCGCGGTGCCACCACCGTCCTGGGCCGTGAGCTGACCGCGCAGCGGGTGGTGATCTCCGGCGCCGGCGCCGCCGGCGTGGCCTGTGCCCGGATCCTGCTGGCCGCGGGCGTCGAGGACATCGTGGTGCTCGACTCGGTGGGCATCGTCGACGCCGGCCGCACCGGACTGGGCGAGGTCAAACGCGAGATCGCCGCGCAGACCAATCCGCGGGGACTGAGTGGCGGGCCGGCGGTTGCACTGGCCGCTGCGGACGTCTTCATCGGCGTCTCGGCCGGCACCGTCGCCGAAGAGCTCATCGCCGCCATGGCCCCCGATCCGATCATCTTCGCGCTGTCCAACCCGGATCCGGAGATCGCCCCGGACACCGCGGCCCGGTACGCCTCGGTCGTGGCCACCGGCCGCAGCGACTACCCGAACCAGATCAACAACGTGCTGGCCTTCCCCGGAGTGTTCGCCGGTGCGCTCGACGCCGGTGCCTCCCGGATCACCGAGGGGATGAAGATCGCGGCCGCCGAAGCCATCGCGGCGGTGGCGGCCGACGACCTCCGGCCCGACCGGATCGTGCCCAGCGCGCTGGACCCGCGGGTGGCGCCGGCCGTGGCCGCCGCCGTCGCCGAGGCGGCCCGGCGCGACGGAGTGACCGGCTGACCCCCGGTTACGGCGCGGGATAGTGCCGGGGGGTGAACACCAGATCCCCGGCCGGCCTGCGCACCACCCGGGTCTGCGAGGATCCGACGATCAGCAGGGTGCGCATGTCCACCACCGACGGATCGAAGCCGCCGACGGTGGTGACGGTCAGCGCCTGCCCGGGACCGCCCACATCCCGGCCCAGGACCAGCGGCCGGTCGGCCGGCAGCAGTTCCGCGAGCAGTGCCGCGAACGCCCGGATCTGCTCGGTGCGGCGGGTCGACGCCGGGTTGTAGACGGCGATGACCAGATCCCCGGCGACCGCCGCGCGGATGCGCGCTTCGATCACCGACCACGGTTTGAGCAGATCCGACAGGGACAGCACGGCGAAGTCGTGGCCGAGCGGCGCGCCGACCGCGGCGGCCACGGCCTGCGAGGCGCTCACGCCCGGCACCACCCGGAGCCGGACCTGCCGGTAGCTCTCCTGCGCAGCCGCCTCGGCGACGGCCGAGGCCATCGCGAAGACCCCGGGGTCGCCGGAGGAGACCACCGCGACCCGGGCGCCGCGGGCCGCCAGGTCCAGGGCGAACTCGGCGCGCTGCGCCTCGACCCGGTTGTCGCTGGCGTGCACCCGCTGACCGGGGCGGGCGGCCACCCGGCGGAGATAGGTGGTGTAACCCACCAGATCGGTGGCCGCCGCCAGCTCGGCCGCCACCTGCGGGGTGGTCTGGTCCACCGGCCCGGGGCCCAGACCCACCACCACCACCTCGCCCTCGCCGCCGTCGGCGGCGGCCAGGGGATTGTTGCGCCGACCGGGCACCACGATCAGCGAGAAGTACGGCACCTGGTCCGGATCGACGTCCACCACCGGTGCGATGCGCTGGCGTCCGGTGGAGGCGCGCTCGACGTACCAGGCCTCGTCGGCCCGGCCGGCATCGGTCAGCGCCTGGCGCACCTTGCCGAAGGTGCGGCCGAGCTTGAGCACCGCCAGCGCTTCGCCGGAACGGAAGTGCGCCACCAGTTCACCGGGCTCGGCGGTGCCCGGAAGCACGGTGAGCGTCTCCTCACCTTCGACCAGCGGAATGCCCAGCGCGGCCGAGGCCGCACTCACCGAGGTCACACCGGGAACGATCTGGGCGTCGAAGCGGTCCGCGAGCCGTTTGTGCATGTGCATATACGAACTGAAGAACAGCGGATCGCCTTCGGCCAGCAGCACCACGTCCCGGCCTGCCGCCAGGTGCCGGGCCAGGCGTTCGGCGCTCTCGGTGTAGAAGTCGGCCATCGCCCCGGCGTAGCCGCCGGGATGGTCGGTGGTCTCCACGGTGAGCGGATACATCAGCTGCTCTTCGATCTGACTGCCGGAGAAGTACGGCTCGGCCACCGATCGGGCGATCGAATTGCCGTGCCGGGCACAGTGATAGGCGATCACATCGGCGCCGGCGATGATCCGGGCGGCTTTGACGGTGACCAGCTCGGGATCGCCCGGACCGAGGCCGATGCCGTAGAGGGTGCCGGCCGGTCCGGCGGCTGCGGGGGTCGGGCTCACGCTCACTCCTCGGTGCTGGCCAGGGCGTTGACGGCCGAGGCGGTGATCGCCGAGCCGCCGCGCCGCCCGGTCACGGTGATGAACTGCAGATCGGTGCGCAGCGCCAGCGCCGCGCAGGACTCGGCGGCACCGACGAAGCCGACCGGTGCGCCGACGATCGCGGCGGGCGCCGGGGCGCCGGCGTCGATCAGATCCAGCAGGGCGAACAGCGCCGTCGGGGCGTTGCCGATCGCCACCACGGACCGCGGCAGGTCGTCGAGCCAATACTGCAGCGCGGCAGCGGTTCTGGTGGTTCCGGTGCGTTCGGCGAGCTCGGCGAGACCGGGCTCGCCGAGATGGCAGCGGACGGCGTTGCCGGCCGGAAGCCGCCGCCGGGTGATCCCGGAGGCCACCATGTTGGTGTCGCACAGGATGGGGCCGCCGCCGGCGAGGGCGGTGCGTGCGGCCGCCACGACCCCGTCGGTGGCCACGATGTTCTCGGTCAGGTCGGTCTGCCCGCAGCCGTGGATCATCCGCACCACCACCGGTTCGAGGTCGGCGGGGAAGGCCGACAGGTCGGCCTCGGCGCGGATCGTCGCGAAGGACTGACGGTAGATGGCGGCGCCGTCGCGCAGATAGTCGCTCATGATCTGCTCACCGTACTGTGCCCGCCGGGACCGGCCGGTGCAGGGGATGAGCTCACCGCGGCGATCGGCGGTAGCCGTCGAGTGAGGCCTCCACCCGCAGGTGGGGCCGGGCCGGCGAGCCGCAGCCGCGCCGGCAGCCCACCCAGTGCTCGACGAGCAGCTCGCTGCCGGCCGCGGCGGCCGAGGCCACATGCGCGGCCAGATCCGTGCGGACATCGGCGTGCGACTGGGCGCAGCCGGGCGCCCCGGTGCAGGCGGTCACCCGTGTCCAGGGCGAGTTCGCGTCGAAGACGAAGCCGCGCGGCGCCAGCACCCGCACCACCGTCTCGGCGACCGGCTCGGTCAGGTCGGGCAGCAGCAGCTCGCGTTCGGCGGTGATGATCACCGGGCCGCCGACGGCCGCGGCGAAGCGGGCCTGCTCACCGGTGAGCCGGCCGAAGGGGACCACCGCGCCGAGCAGTACGGCGCCGTCGTGCTGGTCGAACCAGCCGACCCGCGGTTCCGGGGCGGCGGAGACGGGGCTCGCGCCGCCGGTGGCTCCGCCTGCCGCGTCGAGCAGTTCGGCCCGCAGCGGCCCGGGCAGATCGGCGATGCGCCAGCGGCCCTCCGCCAGCGACAGGAAGGTCCGGGCCAGGGCCGGCATGATCTCGGGCAGCGCGGCCAGCGGCCGGGCGGGGCCGGCCTGCTGCCCGTCGATCACCAGGACCGCGGTCTGCCCGTCCACGGCGAGCGCGGTGACATCCGGGCGCCGGGACAGGACGTCGCCGCGGCCGTCGTCGAGCCCGAACCAGAACCGTCCGGACAGGCCGACGATGCCGGTGTCGCCGCGAAGGGACCGGTCCAGCTCCCGCGCGATACCGCGCAGGTCGGCCAGGCCGCCGACCCGGCCGGTCAGCGGCGAGAGCGCCACATTGCGCACCCGGTCGTGCTCGGCGTCGGCGGTCAGACCGGCCGCGCTCATCGCCGCGGCGAACGCCGGCACCGCATCGGCGGCGATTCCCCGCACCTGCAGATTGCCGCGCACCGTGATCTCCACGGCGCCGTCGCCGAACTCCTCGGCCGCGCCGGCGAGGGCCTCGAGTGCGGGCGCGTCGATCACCCCGCCGGGCACCCGGATCCGCGCCAGCTCGCCGTCGGCGGCGGTGTGCGTCCGGAAGACGCCCGGGCAGCGGTCGGGGGCGGCGGTCACGACGACGGCTCCCCGCCGAGCTCGTAGAGGGTCCGGCGGGCGGCCTCGAGTTCGGCGGCGAGCTCCTCGACGCGCCGCTGCGCCGCCTCGCGGGCATGGTTGAGCACCGCCGAACCGGCCGCTAAGGCGGCGTCGTCGCCGAGCGCCGCCAGCGCCGCGTCCACCGCCTCAGGGGTCACCGGCCGGGACCGCGGCGGTTTGCGCCCGCCCCGGCCGACCGCCACCGACCACTGGTTGTCCGACGAACCGAAGATCGTGACCGTGACCGCCGAGGGGGCGCGCCGGCCACCGGCGGCCGGGCGTGCCGGCGGCTTCGCGGCCCGGACCGGTGCCGCGGCGGTCTTCGGGGCCGCAGTTTTCGGGGCCGCGGCTTTCGGGGCCGCAGTCTTCGTCGGACTCGGTGTCTTCTTCGGGGCCGCAGACTTCTTCGGAGCCGCCGTCTTCGTCGGGGCCGCCTTCTTCTTCGGACTCCTCGCCGGCGGTTCAGGGGCGGTGCGGGTCATCCGCACCTCGTCGGCCTCGAACGGCAGCTCGTCGTTCACCCCACGCGGTTTGAGCAGCAGCGTGGTTCCCGACACCGAGATCACCCGGGCCGAGCTGCCCGGTTCGAGCCCCAGACTCGGGGTGCCCTCCCGCAGATAGACGGTGGCCCGGCGGCCCTGAGCCACGGCTTCGGTGAGCGCGGCGAGATCCTCGGGAGTGAGCGACGGTGCGTGCGGGGAGCGGCGGCGTGGGGGCATGTCCCGATTTTCCCACATCGCCTAAGCTGATCGCCGAGAAGATCGACGCGGAAGCCGGTGCGATTCCGGCGCGGTCGCGCCACTGTGTGGGCCTCCCTCGCGGAGCCCGGAGCCAGACCCGCCGATCACCACCGACCACGCCGGGCGCGCATCCCCGGCAGAGAGCCGAGTATCGCCGTGATCACCCTGCTGTCCACCTCGGACACCGATCTGCGTACCGCCGCCACCAGCGGCGCCGACTACACCGTCGCCAATCCCGCCCGGCTGCTGCTCGACGAGGTGCCCGGCCTGATCGCCGACGCCGACCTGGTGGTGGTGCGTATCCTGGGCGGCAAGCGAGCCTGGGAGGAGGGCCTCGAGGCGGTGCTGGCCGGTCCGGCGCCGGTGGTGGTGCTCTCCGGTGAACTCAACCCGGACCCGGATCTGATGGCGCTGTCGACGGTGCCCGCCGGGGTCGCGGCCCAGGCGCACAGCTATTTCGTGGCCGGCGGACGGGACAACCTGCTCGCGGTGCACAACTTCCTCTCCGACACGGTGCTGCTCACCGGGCTCGGTTTCGAGCCGCCGGTGCAGACGCCGGCCTGGGGGCTGCTCGATCGCCCGGCGGCCCCGGCCGAGGACCGGCCGCGGATCGGGGTGCTCTACTACCGCGCCCAGCACCTGGCCGGCAACACCGACTACGTCGCCGCTCTCTGCGATGCGATCGAGACGGCCGGCGGCCGCGCCGAAGGCGTCTTCTGCGCCTCACTGCGCGCCGCGCCGGACGAGCTGATCGAGCACCTCGGCGGTTACGACGCGCTGATCGTCACGGTGCTGGCCGCCGGCGGCACCACGCCGGCCACCGCGGGCGCCGGCGGCGACGACGAGGCCTGGAACGTCGAACGTCTTGCCGCCCTGGACATCCCGATCCTGCAGGGACTGTGCCTGACCGGATCGCGGGAGGACTGGGCGGCCAGCGACGACGGCATGTCTCCGCTGGACGTGGCTTCCCAGGTGGCGGTGCCCGAGTTCGACGGCCGCATCATCACCGTGCCCTTCTCGTTCAAGGAGTTCGACGAGAACGGTCTGCCGTATTACGCACCGGACCGCGAACGCTGCGCCCGGGTCGCCGGGATCGCACTCGCGCACGCCCGGTTACGGCACATCGCGCCGCCGGAGAAGCGGCTGGCGCTGCTGCTGTCGGCCTATCCCACCAAACACGCCCGGATCGGCAACGCCGTCGGCCTGGACACCCCGCGGTCGCTGGTGCATCTGCTGCGGGCGCTGCGGGCGGCCGGCTACGACATCGGCGAACCCGGCGCGATCGCCGGTCTCGGCGAGACCCCGGACGACGACGATCCGGATGCGCTGATGCACGCGCTGATCGACGCCGGCGGGCAGGACCAGGACTGGCTGACCGAAGAGGCCCTGGCCGCCAACCCGATCCGGGTGGGCGCCGCCGACTACACCGCCTGGTTCGACCGGCTGCCGCAGCAGCTGCGCGAGGACGTCGTCGAGCACTGGGGCCCGCCGCCGGGGGAGCTGTTCGTGGACCGCAGCGCCGATCCGGCCGGCGAGATCGTCATCGCCGCCATGACCTTCGGCAACGTCGTCCTGCTGGTGCAGCCGCCGCGCGGCTTCGGCGAGAACCCGGTGGCGATCTACCACGACCCCGATCTGCCGCCGAGCCACCACTACCTGGCGAGCTACCGCTGGCTGGCCTCACGCACCGACACCGACGGCTGGGGCTTCGGCGCCGACGCGATCGTGCACATCGGCAAACACGGCAACCTCGAATGGCTGCCGGGTAAGACCCTGGGGATGTCCGCCGACTGCGGCACCGACGCGGCACTCGGCGATCTGCCGCTGATCTACCCGTTCCTGGTCAATGATCCGGGCGAAGGCACCCAGGCCAAACGGCGGGCGCATGCGGTACTCGTCGACCATCTGATTCCGCCGATGGCGCGCGCCGAGAGCTACGGCGACATCAACCGGCTCGAGCAGCTGCTCGACGAGCACGCCAACATCTCGGCCCTCGACCCGGCCAAGCTGCCGGCCATCCGGCAGCAGATCTGGACGCTGCTCACCGCGGCCAAGATGGACCACGACCTGGGCCTGACCGAGCGTCCCGACGAAGAGGTCTTCGACGACATGCTGCTGCACGTCGACGGCTGGTTGTGCGAGATCAAGGACGCCGCCATCCGCGACGGGCTGCACGTGCTGGGGCAGGCCCCGGACCCGCAGATGGAGGTGGACCTGGTGCTGGCCATGCTCCGGGCCCGCCAGCTGTGGGGCGGCGCGCAGACCCTGCCCGGCCTGCGTGAGGCCCTCGGCCTGGTGGAGAACGGCTCGGCGCGCGGCGAGGTGGACCGTATCGAGGCGATCGCCCGCGAGCTGGTCACCCGGTGCGCGGACGGCGGCTGGTCCGATCAGGCCGTCGCCGAGGCGGCCGAAGGCCGGCCGGAGGCGGTGCGGCAGATCCTGGCCTTCGCCGGCAACGAGGTGGTGCCGCGGCTGCGGGCCACCGACTGCGAGATCGACCGGGTGCTGCACGCCCTGGCCGGGGGGTTCATCCCGGCCGGTCCGAGCGGTTCGCCGCTGCGCGGCCTGATCAACGTGCTGCCCACCGGACGCAACTTCTACTCCGTCGATCCCAAGGCGGTGCCCAGTGCGCTTGCCGCCGAGACCGGCCGGGCGATGGCCGACTCGCTGCTCGAACGCTACCTGGCCGACCACGGCAGCTATCCGGCGTCGGTGGGACTGTCGGTGTGGGGCACCAGCGCCATGCGCACCTCCGGCGACGACGTGGGTGAGGTCCTGGCCCTGCTCGGGGTGACGCCGGTCTGGGACGAGGGCTCGCGCCGGGTCACCGGGCTCGAACTGATCCCGCTCGCCGAGCTGGGCCGCCCCCGCATCGATGTGACGGTGCGCATCTCCGGCTTCTTCCGCGATGCCTTCGGGCACGTGATCACCATGCTCGACGATGCGGTGGCGCTGGCCGCCGGCGCGGACGAGCCCGACGAGCAGAACTTCGTCGCCGCCCACGCCCGCGCGGCGCTGGCCGATCACGGTGACCGGCGGCGGGCCACCACCCGGGTCTTCGGGTCGCGGCCGGGCACCTACGGCGCCGGCCTGCTGCAGCTGATCGACTCCAAACAGTGGCGCACCGACGAGGACCTGGCGGCGGTGTACACCGAATGGGGCGGCTACGCCTACGGCCGCGACCTGGACGGGATCCCGGCCGTCGACGACATGCGGGCCGCCTACCGGCGGATCGCGGTGGCGGCCAAGAACACCGACACCCGCGAACACGACATCGCCGACTCGGACGACTACTTCCAGTTCCACGGCGGCATGGTGGCCACGGTGCGCGCGCTGACCGGCCAGTCGCCGGAGGCCTACATCGGCGACTCCACCCGCCCGGATTCGGTACGCACCCGCACCCTGTCGGAGGAGACCGCCCGGGTGTTCCGGGCGCGGGTGGTCAATCCCCGCTGGCTCTCGGCGATGCGCCGGCACGGCTACAAGGGCGCCTTCGAGATGGCGGCCACCGTCGACTACCTGTTCGGCTACGACGCCACCACCGAGGTGGTGGCCGACTGGATGTACGAGAAGCTCACCGAGTCGTACGTGCTCGACGAGCAGAACCGCGACTTCCTCGAACAGGCCAACCCGTGGGCGCTGCACGGCATCACCGAACGGCTGCTCGAGGCCACCGAACGCCGGCTGTGGCAGGCGCCGCCGCCGGAGATGCTCGAGCAGCTGCGGCAGATCTACCTCGAGACCGAGGGACAGATCGAGGGCCGCGCCGACGACTGAGCCGTCGCGGGCGGCTCAGGCCAGCCCGTCGCGGCGCTTCTGCTCCTCGAACTGCTGCGCCGGCGACTCGTGGTCGGGGTTCACCGTGACGATCGGTCCGCCCGCCGCCATCCGGTAGACGGCCGTCACGATCAGCACGATGCCCAGCGCCCCGGCCACCCAGGTGCTTCCGGCGACGTTCCCGGCACCATCGTCGACGACGTCGACCAGCGCCCAGACGATGCCGATCGCACCGAGGACGATCATCAGGACTTCGAAACCGTTGCCGTGCCGCATGACGGCCATCCTGCCATGATCGATTCGGTGAGCCGGGAGCAAAACCGGCGGTTCGTACGTTGTACCGATAACCGCTTCTGAAGAAAGGCCGGATATGACGCGCTGGATCGTCGCCGGATACCTGATCGTCGAGATCGCCGCCTTCTGGGCCATGGTGCACTTCCTCGGCTGGGGCTGGGCCATTCTGATCACCGTCGCCGCCGCCGCGGTGGGCTTCGCCGTCCTCGGCCGGCGCACCCGGGAGATCTTCACCCGCGCCCGGACCGGCACCGGCGACTCGCCGGGCGCCGCCCTCACCGACTCGGCACTGCTGACGGTGGCCGGCGTCCTCACCGTGCTGCCCGGCGTGGTGACCACCGTGCTCGGGCTGATCCTCACCGCCTCGCCGGTCCGTCGCCGGCTGCAGCCGGTGGTGGTCGCCGGGGCCGCGCGGCAGGCCGGGCGGCTCGCCGAACGGGTGAGCGTGGTGCGGATGGCCCCCAACGGTTACGTCGACGGCAGCGTGGTCGACGGCACCGTCGTCGACGACGGCCGGGTGACCGGCGACGTGGTGGATGTGACGGTCCGCAACCCCGACGGATCGGTCCACGTCGACATCCCGGAACTGACCGATCACCCCTACGGCGATCCGGATCGCCGCACCGGCGGCCGCTGACCGCGCATCTGACAGACTGGTGAGGTGACAACGAAGCTTCTGCTCGGCGGTGCCGTCTACTCCTCTCCGGCCGTTCCCGATGCCACGGCGATGGCCGTCACCGACGGGACGATCGTGTGGGTGGGTTCGGACGAGGTGGGCCGGGCACTGCACCCGGATGCGGAGATCGTCGACCTGCAGGGACGCTTCGTCAGCCCCGCATTCGTCGACTGCCACGTCCACCTCACCGACACCGGGCTGGCCCTGCGCGGACTGGACCTGACCGGCGCCGTCAGCCGCACCGACTGCCTGCGGGCGCTCTCGGCGTACGCCGACGCCCACCCCGACGAGGAGATCATCTGGGGTCTGGGCTGGGATGCGTCGGCCTGGGCGGGCGCCGGCGACGGTGAGGACTCGCCGCCGACCACCGCCGACCTCGACGCGGCGGCCGGGGGCCGCGCCGTCTACCTCTCCCGCATCGACGAGCATTCGGCGGCGGTCTCGACCGCGCTGCGCGCCCGCATCGACGGACTGCGCGCGGCGTCCGGCTTCGACGAGCAGGCCCCGCTGATCGCCGAGGCGCACCACCTGGTGCGGGCCGGGGCGCGCGGGATGATCTCCCCGCAGGCCCGCCGCCGCGCCCAGCTGCACGCACTCGACCACGCCGCCTCCCGGGGTGTGGCCGCCGTCCACGAGAACGGCGGCCCGGAGATCTCGGGCCTCGACGACTTCACCGCACTGGCGGACATCGATCATCCGGTCCAGATCCGCCGCTACTGGGGACAGGCGGTCGGTTCCCCGGAGGAGGCACTGGCGGTGGTGGCCGCCACCGGCGCGCACGCGATCGGCGGAGACCTGTTCATCGACGGCGCCCTCGGCTCCCACACCGCGCTGCTCGCGCGGCCCTACACCGACCGGCCCGACACCTGCGGGGTGGCCTATCTCACCCACGACCAGATCTACCAGCACCTGCGCGCCACCACGCTCGCCCAGGTCCAGGCCGGCTTCCACGTCATCGGCGATGCCTCCGCGGCGATGGTCGCCGAGGCGGTCTCGCGGCTGATCGACGAACTGGGCACGCCGGCGCTCGCGCGCTGCGTGCACCGGCTCGAACACGCCGAGATGGTCACCGCCGAGCAGGCCGAGCTCTTCGGCCGGGCCGGGATGGTCGCCAGCATGCAGCCGCTCTTCGACGCGCTCTGGGGCGGCGACGGGCGGCTCTACCAGCAGCGGCTGGGGGAGCGCGCTCCGGCGCTCAACGATTTCGCCGCGCTGGCCAGGGCCGGGCTGACTCTGGCGTTCTCCAGCGACTCGCCGGTCTGCGCCATCGACCCCTGGGCGAGCGTGCGGGCCGCCGCCCACCACCACACCGAGCACAGCGCGATCTCGCCGCGTGCCGCCTTCGCGGCCGCCACCCGCGGCGGCTGGCGCGCCGCCGGGATCAATGACGGCATCACCGGGACCCTGGTGCCCGGCGCACCCGCCCACTATGCGGTGTGGGAGGCCGACGAACTGGTGGTCGCGCCCTCGCACGCCGGGGTTCAGCGCTGGTCCACCGATCCGCGGTCGCGGGTGCCCGCCCTGCCGGATGTCGCACCGCAGGCGCAGTTGCCGACCTGCGTGGAGACGGCGGTGGCCGGCGAGGTGATCTTCTCGCGGGCGGCCGGGTGAACTGGTTCTGGTGGCGGCTGGCGGGCTCCGCCGCCGCGGGCGGACTGCTGTTCGCGGCCTTCCCGCCCCGCGATCTGTGGGCGCTCGCGCCGCTGGCGATGGGCCTGCTCTACGCCTGCCTGCGGCTGGGGCGGCCGTCGGCGCGCACCGGTGCGGCCTGCGGGGGCGTCTTCGGACTGGCCCTGTTCCTGCCGCTGCTGCCGTGGATCGGCGTCTACGTGGGCCCGCTGCCCTGGATTGCGCTGGCCGTGGTCAGCGCCCTGTACCTGGTCCTGTTCGGGGCGATGGCCACCGTCACCATGCGGCTGCCCGCCGCACCGCTGTGGTTCGCGCTCTGCTGGGTCGCGGTCGAGGCCCTGCGCTCGTCGTTCCCTTTCGGCGGATTCCCGTGGGGCGCTGTGGCGTTCAGTCAGAACGAGGGCTGGTTCCTGCCCCTGGCCCGGTGGTTCGGGGTGCCCGGGCTCTCGTTCGCGGTGGCGCTGTCCGGTGCGGCGCTGGCCGCGCTGATCGCGCTGCCGGCCACCACCGCCTGGCGCCGGGAGCTGCCGGCCGTCGGCCTGGCGGCGCTGGCGGTGATCGCCCCGCTGGGGGTCGCGGCGATCGCCGCCGCCACCGCGCCGGCCCCGGACGGCGGGCGCACCGTGCAGGTGGCCGCCGTGCAGGGCAATGTCCCGCGTCTGGGCCTGGAGTTCAACGAGCAGCGGCGCGCGGTGCTCGACAATCACGTCCGGCAGACGCTGCGCCTGGCCGACGAGGTCCACGAGGGCCGGCGCCCGCAACCGGATCTGGTGCTGTGGCCGGAGAACGCCTCGGACATCTCCCCGCTGAGCAACCCGGATGCGGCCGCGGTCATCCAGACCGCCGTGAACGCCGTGGGCGCTCCGATTGTCTTCGGCACCCTCGACTACCGTGCCGACGGACGATCGACCAATACGGTGCTGGTCTGGGAGGCCCCGGGCGGGCGGGCGGCACCGGCGCCCACCGGCCGCTACGACAAGCACATCGTGCAACCGTTCGGCGAATACCTGCCGTGGCGCGGCTTCTTCTCGAAGTTCTCCTCGTACGCCGACCAGGCCGGGGACATCGCACCGGGCACCGGGCCGTCCGTGCTCACCGTGCCCACCGATGCCGGTCCGGTGGTGCTCGGCGTCTCCACCTGCTGGGAGGTGGCCTTCGACCGGTCGCCGCAGCAGGCGGTGCGCGACGGGGCCCAGCTGCTCTTCGTACCCACCAACAACGCCACCTTCGGCCGCACCGATATGACCTACCAGCAGCTGGCGATGTCGCAGGTGCGGGCGGTGGAGACCGGCCGGGCCACCGTGGTGGCCGCCACCAGCGGGGTCAGCGCGATCATCGCGCCGGACGGGACGGTGCTGAGCCGCTCGGAGAGCTTCACCCCGGCCGACCTGCAGGCCGCTCTGCCGCTGCGCGACGGCCGGACCCTGGCCGTGCGGCTGGGGCCCTGGCCGCAGCGACTCGCCATCATCTGCGCGGTCGGCGGGTTTTTGTACGCGCTGGCGCAACATACTAGGTTCAAGAGGTTGCTCGACAGAACAGCCCCGAAGGAGCACGATGACGACTGATCAGAGCGGAGCCGGCGACAGCGGCCAGGTGGTCGGCCCCGATGGTGCCGGCGCACTGGTCGTCATTCCCACGTATAACGAGCGCGAGAATCTGCCGCTCATCGTCGGCCGGCTGCAGGCCGCACTGCCGCAGGTACACGTCCTGGTCGTCGACGATTCCAGCCCCGACGGCACCGGCGAGGTGGCCGACGGGCTGGCCGCCGACGGTGCCGGACGGGTGCATGTGCTGCACCGCACCGTCAAAGACGGTCTGGGCAAGGCCTACCTGACCGGGTTCGCCTGGGGGCTCGAGCGGGACTATCCGGTGATCGTGGAGATGGACGCCGACGGCAGCCACGCCCCCGAACAGCTGCACCGCCTGCTCGAGGGCATCAACGCGGGCGCCGACCTGGTGATCGGCTCGCGCTACGTGCCCGGCGGTGAACTGGTGAACTGGCCCAAGCGGCGGGAACTGCTCTCCAAGGGCGCCAACACCTACGCCCGCCTGGCCCTGGGCGCCAAGATCCACGACATCACCGCCGGCTACCGCGCCTACCGGGCGGCGGTGCTGCGCACCATCGGACTCGACCAGGTGGAGTCGGCGGGCTACTGCTTCCAGATCGACCTGGCCTGGCGGACCCTGCAGAACGGATTCGTGGTGCGCGAGGTGCCCATCACCTTCACCGAACGCGAGATCGGCGAGTCGAAGATGGACGGCGGAGTGATCGCCGAGTCGTTCATCAACGTCGCCCGCTGGGGCGTGCAGGGCAGGCTGGCCCGCCGCCGCGCCCGCTAGGCCGGCGAACCGCACAGCAGTGCGCCCCGGACGCAGGTCCGGGGCGCTCTGCTGTGGTCAGCGTGCGGCGATCAGGCGGTGCCGCCGCGGCGGCGCTGCTTGAGCAGGTCCAGCCGCTCGGCCAGCAGCACCTCGAGCTCGTCCTCGCTGCGCCGCTCGAGGAGCATGTCCCAGTGCGTGCGCGGCGGCTTGCCCTTCTTCTCCTCGGGTTCGGCGCCTTCGAGGATCGTGCCCTCCATGCCGTTCTTGCAGGGCCACTTCGACGGCACCTCGGCATCGTCGGCGAACGGGATGTCGAAGATCTCACCGTTGTCGGTGCGGTACTGCACGATCCGGCGCGGCGCGAGGTCGTGATCGCGGTCGGTCTCGTAGCTCACCGCGCCCAGGCGGCTCCCTCGCAGTACTCGATCAGCCATGTCGCGTCTTCCTCTCACAGTCGGCGGGCAGAGTTCTATTCTACGCGAGTCCGGCGGCAGGTGCTCCGGCCGCCGGGTCCGGGGTAGTACGGTCGGAGTCGTGCCCGACACCGACCGCCGCCGTCCGTACGCCTGCGCCTGGTGCGGGCGCGAGATGGTCGACTCCGAACTGGGCCGCCGGCGCAAGTACTGCAAGCGCTCGTGCCGGCAACGCGCGTACGAACAGAGAACGCTCACCGAGGGCACCGCTATTCCCGCCGACGCGCTGATCCTCTCGCCGGCCGAGGCCGCCGACCTCGGCGACCGGATGTTCGTCCTGCGCTGCGCCGCCGAAGACCTGCAGACGGCGATCGGCGAGCAAGCCGACGCGCAGACGCTGTCGGTGCTGGCCGAGGAGCTGGTGGCGCTGGCCAAGGATGCGGAACGGCTGCGATGATCCTGCGCGTCTTCGGACTCTCCGGTGTGGTCACGGTGGCGGCGCTGGTGGCGGCCTTCCTCTACGGCGGCTGGGAGGGGGCGGTCGTCTGCCTGATCCTGGGCATCCTGGAGATCTCGCTGTCCTTCGACAACGCGGTGATCAACGCGACGGTGCTCGAACGGATGAGCGTCTTCTGGCAGCGGATGTTCCTCACCGTCGGCGTCCTGATCGCCGTCTTCGGCATGCGGGTGCTGTTTCCTCTGGTGATCGTGTGGGCCACGGCCGGACTCAATCCCAAGGAGGCCCTCGACCTGGCCCTCAACCCGCCGCCCGACGGCGCGGAGACCTTCGCCGACGGCAGCCCGAGCTACGAGACGCTGCTCACCGACGCGCACCCGCAGATCGCCGCCCTCGGTGGGATGTTCCTGCTCATGCTGTTCCTGAACTTCGTCTTCAGTCAGGACCGGCTGCACTGGATGCGGCATGTGGAGCGGCCGCTGGCCCGGATGGGCCTGCTGCCGAACATCTCGGTGATGGTCGCGCTTGCGGCGCTGCTCACCACGGCCTCCCTGATGCCCTCCGACCAGCGGGCCACCGTGCTGATCGCCGGCATCGTGGGCCTGCTGCTCTACCTGGTGATCAACGGGCTCACCTCGCTCTTCGAGAGCGGCGACGCCCTCGACGACGCGGACGACGAGAATCCGGCCGACCCGACGGCCGCCGGCCGCCGGCCCAAGCCGGTGCAGGTGGCGGGCAAGGCCGCCTTCTTCCTCTTCCTCTACCTCGAGATGCTGGACGCGTCGTTCTCCTTCGACGGGGTGATCGGCGCCTTCGCGATCACCTCCGATCCCATCCTGATCGCCCTCGGACTCGGTTTCATCGGCGCGATGTTCGTGCGCTCGATCACCATCTACCTGGTGCGGGCCGGGACACTCAGCGAGTACCGCTACCTGGAGAACGGGGCGCACTGGGCGATCGGGGCACTGGCGACCATCCTGCTGGTGAGCCTGCACGTGGAGGTCAGTGAGCTGGTGACCGGTCTGGTCGGGGTGTGCTTCATCGGTGCGGCGGTGATCTCGAGTATTCGCGCCAACCGGACCGAGGCGCGCTCGGCAGCCCCGGCCACCCCGGCCGGCCGGGCCTAGAATCGTGAACGTGCACGGCCAGCGCGAACCAGGCGAGCCGGCGCCGGGTGACTCCGGCGCCGTCCCGGCGCGCCGCAGCGACGGACTGCTGGCCCGTACCGATTCGAGCGCCGCCTTCGTCCGGGCCGCACAGCTGGCCCGTCGGCTGGCCCCGGAGGACCTGCCTTCGGCGCGCGGGGCCGGCACCCTCGACCGGCTGACCCGGGTGATCGAGGACACCAACCCCGAACGGCCCAGCGCGATGCGCGAACTGGGACTGGCCTCAGTGGCGGTGTGGCGCTCGCTGCTGCGCCGCCGCCCGCCCGACCCGTCCCGTCCGCTCCCGGCGACGATTCTGTTCACCGATCTGGTGGACTTCTCGCGCTGGGCGCTGCGGGTGGGCGACGATCAGGTGCTCGCGCTGATCGGTGAGGTGAACCGGGTCTGCGAGGAGACGGTGCGGGCTCGCGGGGGACAGGTGGTGAAAACTCTCGGCGACGGGATGATGGCGGTCTTCGTCGACGGACAGCAGGCCATCGAGGCCGCGCACGAGGCGACGGTCGCGGTGAGCGCGGTGCACCTGGCCGACTACCGCCCGGCGCTGCGGGCCGGTCTGCACACCGGGGCGCCGCGCGCGGTGGGCGACGACTTCCTCGGCGTGGACGTGAACATCGCCGCCCGGGTCTGCGCCGCCGCCGGGGCCGGTGAAGTGCTGGCCAGTGCCACCACTCTGGAGGTGGCCGGCGTCGATCACTACGCGATCCGGCGGCGTCGCTTCCGGGCCAAGGGGGTGCCGCGCGAGTTGCGGGTGTACCGGGTGCTGCCGCGCTATGACGATCGGCCGCCGGGCGGCGAGGGCCGGTGACCGGCGCGGGCGGCCCGCCGTTCGACGACGACGAACTCGAGGAGTACTACCGCCGCATCGAGTCGGCCACCGCCGCGCGCGATGCTCCGCCGCGCCGGGCGCGCCGGGGTGGGGTGTACTACGCGCCGCCGGAGTGCCCGACGCCGGAGAAGATCGGCTATCCCACGCTGGCCGCGGTCACCGGCGCCATCCTGGCCGTGAGCGGCCCGGGCCGGGCATCGGCGCGGCTGCGCTGCTACGAGTGCCGCTGTGGTTTCTGGCATCTGACCAGTTCGCTGCGCGGCTGACCGGGCTCGCCACGCGGCGGATGCGACGAACCCCGGCCGGGGCCGGGGTTCGTCGGAGTGAAGGGTGTGCGGCGGCTCAGTGGGCCGGTCGTCCGGCGCCGAGCACGCCGACCGGCGAATGGGACAGTTGCAGGTTGAGCCGGTCGGCCGGGCTGAGGTGCATGCGAGCACTCAGGCGGCGGGTGTAGCCGCGCATCTTGGATGTGAGATCGGGACTCGTGCGCTGGGGCATGGTGTCCTCCTCTTCTTTCATTTCGCTGCTGTCCACTCATTTGTAACCACAAAGACAGCGGCCGTCAAGTTTCATTGTCCGCGTGTTCACCGTGCGTTCACCTTTGGGCGTCGATGATGCCGAACTGCATCTCCGCCGGACGGAAGCGCAGCCGGCCCCGGTCGAAGACCGCACCGATATGGGGTGCGACCTGGGCGGCCGTACCGGATTCGAGGCGTCCGCCGCCGGTCATCAGCCAGAGCCGGTCGGCCAGCCGCAGTGCCAGGTCCAGCTCGTGGGTGGAGATCAGCACGGTGATGTCGGCCTCGCGGGCCAGAGTGGCGAGCAGGTCGAGCAACTCCATCCGGGACGGCATGTCCAGGAATGAGGTCGGTTCGTCGAGGACCAGCACCCGCGGTTGCTGGGCCAGCGCACGCGCGGTCATCACCCGCTGTCGCTGGCCGTCGGACAGCTCGGCGGCCCGGCGCCCGGCCAGACTGTTCACCCCGGTGGCGTCGAGCGCCCAGTCGATCACCGTCTGGTCGCTCTCGCGCAGCCGCCCGGAGATGCCCAGGTGCGGGGTGCGGCCGAGGGCGACGATCTCCCGGACGGTGAGGAAGCCCGGGTCGATCCGCTCGGTGAGCACCACGGCGACCGACCGGGCGAGCTCGGCCGGGCCCACGCCGGTGACGTCCGCGCCGTCGATCAGGGTGCGCCCGGACAGGGCCGGCTGCAGCCCGGTGACGGTGCGCAGCAGTGTGGACTTGCCGCAGCCGTTGGGGCCGAGCAGTGCGGTCAGCGCGCCGGCCGGCGCCTGCGCGCTGAGCCCGGAGGCGACGATGCGCGGGGCGCGCCGCCGCGAACCGTGATAGCCGACGGTGAGCGCGTCGAGCCGAACCCCGGCGGTCACAGGCCCACCCCGCTGAGCCGGCCGCGGGCGGACCGCACCAGCACCACGATCACCACCGGCGCGCCGAACAGGGCGGTCACCGCACCGAGGGGCAGTACCTGTTCGGCGCCGGGGAGCTGGGCGATCACCCCGCACAGCAGCGCCAGCAGCGCACCGATCAGGATGGTCGCCGGCATCACCGAGCGGTGGTCGGAGGTGCCGACGGCGAACCGCGCCAGATGCGGCACCACCAGGCCCAGAAAGCCGATCGGTCCGCAGTAGGCGGTGGTGACCCCGGCCAGCAGGGCGGCCGAGACGACGATGGCCAGCCGGGTGCGGCCGACGTTGATCCCCATGGTGCGGGCATAGCCCTCACCGAGCAGCAGCCCGTTGAGCGGGCGGATGGTGATCGCCGCCAGAGCGATGCCGGTGGCCACCAGCGGGACCATCACGGTCAGATCCCGGTAGGAACTGGTCCGGAAGGTGCCCATGCCCCACACCAGGAACTGCTGGGCCAGCTGCGGCTGGGTCATGGTGAGCAGCACCGAGACCACCGCCGTGGTGACCGACGACAGCATCACGCCCACCAGCAGCAGCGAGACCGCCGAGTGCACCCACCGGGAGAGCACCGCGATCACGGCCAGCACCAGCGCCGCACCGATCGCCGCGGCGATCACCGTCCCGCCGCGGCCCATCGCCGTGAGCCCGGCGGTGAAGCCCCCGGCCGCGGTGCCGCCGACCAGTACCACCAGGGCCACGCCCAGCGAGGCGCCGGAGCTGGCGCCCAGAATGTACGGGTCGGCCAGGGGATTGCGGAACAGGGTCTGCATCTGCATGCCCGCCACACCGAGGGCGGCGCCGACCACGATGGCGGTGATGGTGCCCGGAATCCGGAAGTCGCGGATCACCGCCGCGTAGGGCGCGTCCGCATGCAGCAGTGCCGCCCAGGTCTGCCCGGGCGGCACCGCGGTGGAGCCGACGAAGACCGACAGCACGGTGGCGGCGAGGACGGCCAGCACCAGCAGCGGCAGCACCCAGCGGGCGGAGGCGGTCATCAGCCCCGGCTCAGCCGACGGAAGAAGGTGAAGGTGTGATCGGGCATGAGTTCCGGGTGCAGGATCGCGAGGACGTCGGCGAGCACCAGATCCGGCCGGGCGCTGCCGCGCTCGAAGTAGTCGTTGCCGCCGCCGGGGCCGATCACCAGATTGGCGTTCCACACCTGCCCGTCGCGGACGGCGGCGAGCGCGCGGTACCGCGGATCCTGCCTCAGGACGTCGTCGATCGAGGTCCACTGGTTGTCGCTGACCAGCCAGATCGGCAGCTCGCCGGCCCCGGTCACGATGTCCTCGAAGCTCAGCTGCACGGAGTTGCCGGTGCGGCTGCTCCACGGCCAGTCGCCGCCCGCATCGCGGACCAGGACGCCGGCCGCGCTGTCCCCGGCCGGCACCGTCCAGGTGCCCTGGAATTCGGTGCCGTACAGCACGTCGGTGTCGGTGACGCTGCGGGCCCTGGCGGCCAGCTCGTCGTACCGGCGGCTGATGTCGCCGAAGACCCGGTCGGCGGTGGCACTCGTGCCGGTGAGCAGCCCGAGCACCTTGATCCATTCGGCCTTGCCGAGCGGCGTGGACTCGAGCCAGTCGGCGAAGGCCAGCACGGGGATCCCGGCCTTGCGCAGCACGGGATAGACGTCGCTGTCGGTGCCGTCGGTCAGCAGCACGTCGGGCCGGGCGGCGAGCACCGCCTCGGTGTTGACCACACCGCCCGCGCCGTACTCGGCGATCTTCTTCTCGGCCACCCGGCTGCGCACCTGCGCATCGGTGACCAGACCCGCGTCCGCGACCCCGGTGAGCGCATCGAGGACGTCGAGTTCACCGAAGAACGGCAGCTGGGTGGTCGATCCGGAGTAGACGGTCCGGACCGGGACCTCGATCCGTGTCGCCTGTGCCGCCGCCCCGGACAGCTGCGGATCGGGCACCCCGCACCGCACCAGCAGATAGCTCTGCGGGCTGCCGCCGGGGAACGGCTGCTTGACGGTCAGCAGCGCGTAGTCGTCGTGGTAGTCGACGGTGAAGTTGGTGGCGTGGGTGATCGCCGACCGGTCGGGGAAGTAGTCCGTGCCGGCCCGATAGTCGTCGACGCAGCTCCGGTCGCGTCCGGTGGCGGCGGGCTGCGCGGTGCAGCCGGCCACCAGCAGGGCGACCGCCGAGAGTACCGCGACGAGTGCGCGCGTCATTCCCGATCCCTCAGATCAGCGAGGCCAGACGCTCGATCTCGGCCACCGAGCCGGGGGAGACCAGCATGGTGGTGACCCCGGCCGCCTCCCAGCGCGCGATCTCGGCGCGGACATGCGCCTCGTCGCCGATGATGGCCGCATCGTCGACCACGGTGTCCGGAATGATCTGGGCCGCTTCGTCTTTGCGTCCGGCACGGAACAGAGCGGTCACCTCGTCGACGAGGTCGGCGTGGCCCATCCGCCGGTAGACCTCGGCGTGGAAGTTGGTGTCCTCGCTGCCCATGCCGCCCATGTACAGCGCCAGGAAGGGCTTGACAGCGGTGTAGGCGGCCGCCGGATCGTCGGTGAGCACGATCTGGGCGGTCGCACAGATCTCGAAGGTCTCCCGGGTGTGCCGGGCGCCCTCCCGGGCGAAACCCTCGTCGAGCCAGGCGTTGTACTGGTCGGCCATCCGCGGGGTGTAGAAGAGGGGCAGCCAGCCGTCGGCGATCTCGGCGGTCAGGGCGATGTTCTTGGGGCCCTCCGCGCCGAGGAAGATCGGGATGTCGCTGCGCAGCGGGTGCACGATCGGCTTGAGCGGCTTGCCCAGTCCGCTCGCGCCCGGGCCGTCGTAGGGCAGGCGGTAGGCCGGGCCCTGCGAGACCACCGGCTCCTGGCGGGCCCACACCTGGCGCATGATGTCGACGTACTGGCGGGTGCGGGCGAGCGGGCGGGCGAACGGCTGCCCGTACCAGCCCTCCACGACCTGCGGCCCGGAGACGCCGAGGCCCACGATGTGCCGGCCGCCGGACAGGTGGTCCAGGGTCAGCGCGGCCATCGCACACGCGGTGGGTGTGCGGGCGGACAGCTGCAGCACCGAGGTGCCCAGGCGCAGGGTGCTGGTCTCGCGCCCCCACCAGGCCAACGGAGTGTACGCATCCGAGCCCCACGCCTCGGCGGTGAAGACCGCGTCGAAGCCGCAGCGCTCCGCGGCGGCCACCAGGTCGCCGTGATCAGTCGGGGGCTGTGCGCCCCAATAGCCGAGTTGCAGACCGAGTTTCATAGATCACATCCTGGCATGCCGGGGCATTCAGCGGGTCAATGCGTCGTAGACCAGGTGCAGCGCGTAGACGGTCGCCAGCGTCCGGACGGCGGCGCGGTCGCCCGGGAACTGCCGGGTGACGGTCTCGGTGGGCCGGCCGTCGACGGCCAGACCGAAGCACACGGTGCCGACCGGCTTGCCGGGCACCGCGCCGCCGGGGCCGGCGATCCCGGTGGTGGAGATGCCGATCTTGGCCCCGGTCACGCGGCGGGCGCCCTCGGCCATCGCGGCGGCGACCGGTTTGCTGACGGCGCCGACGTCGCCGATCATGTCGGCGGGCACGCCCAGAACGCCGCTCTTGACCTCGTCGGCGTAGGAGACGATGCCGCCGAGCATGTACACCGACGAGCCGGCCCGGTCGGTGATCCGGGCGGCGACCATGCCGCCGGTGCACGACTCGGCCGTCGCGATCGAGTGCCCCTCGAGAGCATCCGAGAGCAGGTCGTCGAAGCGGCGGCCGTCCGGGGAGAAGAACTGGTCGCCGTGCTCGGCGAGCAGCGCCGACTTGAGCTCTGCGAAAGCGGAATCGGCGGTCTCGCGGTAGCGCACGTCCACGTCGAGCTCGCCGGCGCGGATACAGGTGGTGATCTCCAGGTCGGTGAAACCGGTGATCGACGGCGCCACCGACTCCAGGGTCGCGGTCAGGTCGGCCTCGGACAGGCCGTAGGCCCGCACCGTGGCCATCCTCACCGATTCCCGCCCGGCCAGCGCCGCGGCGACCGCAGCCGTGGACAGCGCCGCGCCGAACATCTTCTGCAGCTCGTGCGGGGGACCGGGCAGGATCAGCACCGCCGGCCGGCCCGCGGCGGCCGGGATCGCCAGGCCCGGCGCAGTGCCGGCCGGGCGCAGCGGCTCGGCGCCGGCCGGTACCAGTGCCTGCTTGTCGACGGCCGCCCGCACGTTCTCCGGCAGCGGCTCATCGTCGTCGTAGCGGCGCCAGTCCCGGATGATCCCGGTGATCTGGTCCGCGAGCTGCGGATCGTGGTCGAGACCGAGGCCGCAGAACGCGGCCACCGTGGCCACGGTGAGATCGTCGGCGGTCGGGCCCAGACCGCCGGTGGTGATGATCAGATCCAGACCCTCGTCGGCGAGGAACTGCAGCTGCGCGGTCATGTCGGCGGGCCGGTCGCCGCACTGCAGCAGATGCGGCACCTCGGCGCCGAGCGCCAGCAGCCGGTCGGACACCCAGGGGCCGTTCCGGTCGGCGATCTGCCCGCTGATCACTTCGGTGCCAGTGACGATGATTCCCACACGTGCGCTCACCCAGCCGAGCATAGGTCAGTGCCGGCGCCGACGGGACGGGCCCCGGGGCACGCGCTGGTCGGCGTGTCCCGGGGCCCGGTCATGCGGGTGCGGCGGTGCTCAGCGCCGCAGCTCGAAACGGTCGGCGTCCATCACCGTGTTCCAGGCGGTGACGAAGTCGGCCACGAACTTCTCGTGGGCGTCATCGGCGCCGTAGACCTCGGCGAGGGCGCGCAGCTGCGCGTTGGAGCCGAAGACCAGATCGGCACGGGTGCCGGTGAACTTCTGCTCCCCGGTGGCCCGGTCGGCGCCGGCGAAGGTGCCGTCCGGTTGCGCCGTCCACGCGATGTCCATGTCGGTGATCGTGGTGAAGAAGTCCGTCGACAGCACCTCCGGACGATCGGTGAAGACGCCGTGGCTGCTGCCGCCGTAGTTGGCGCCCAGCACGCGCAGTCCGCCGATCAGCACGGCCATCTGCGGTGCGGTCAGGGTCAGCAACTGCGCCCGGTCGACGAGCAGCGCCTCGGCGGGCACCGAGGTGTCGTCGGCGACGTAGTTGCGGAAACCGTCCCAGCGCGGGCGCATGGCGTTGAACGAGGCCACGTCGGTGGTCTCCTGGGTGGCATCGGTGCGGCCCGGGGTGAAGGGCACCTCGATCTCCACTCCGGCGTTGCGGGCGGCCTGCTCCACGCCGGCCGCGCCGCCGAGGACCACCAGATCGGCGAACGAGATCCGGGTGCCGTCGGTGGCCGAGGCGTTGAAGTCGTCGGCGATCTTCTCCAGCACGGGGATGACCTTGTCGAGTTCGGCGGGTTCGTTCACCTCCCAGCTGCGCTGCGGCTCGAGGCGGATGCGGCCGCCGTTGGCGCCGCCCCGGTGGTCGCTGCCGCGGTACGAGGCCGCGGCCGCCCACGCCGTCTTGACCAGCTGGGAAACGCTCAGCCCGGACTCGAGCAGGGTGGCCTTCAGCGCGGCGATCTGGCCGGCGTCGACCAGCCGGTGGTCCACGGCCGGCACCGGGTCCTGCCAGATCAGGGTCTCGGTGGGAGCCAGCGACCCGCGGTAGCGCGAGACCGGGCCCATGTCGCGGTGGGTGAGCTTGAACCAGGCCCGCGCGTAGGCGTCGGCGAACTCCTGGGGCTTCTCGAGGAAGCGCCGGGAGATCTTCTCGTAGATCGGATCGAAGCGCAGCGCCAGGTCGGTGGTCAGCATCATCGGCTGGTGCTTGCGTTCGGGGTCGGCCGGATCCGGCACGCTGGTGGCGCCGGCATTGTCCTTGGGGTGCCACTGCTGGGCGCCGGCCGGGCTCTTGCCCAGCTCCCACTCGTAGCCGAAGAGCGTCCAGAAGAAGTTGTTGTCCCAGGTGGTGGGAGTGCTGTTCCAGGCACCCTCGAGTCCCGAGCTGACCGCGTCGGCGCCGACGCCGGTGCGGGTGGGGTTCTTCCAGCCCAGACCCATCTCCTCGAGGCCCGCGCCTTCGGGCTCCGGGCCGAGCACATCGGCCGGGCCGTTGCCGTGGGTCTTGCCGAAGGTGTGGCCGCCGGCGATGAGGGCGACGGTCTCCTCGTCGTCCATCGCCATCCGGGCGAAGGTCTCACGGATGTCGACGGCCGCCTTGAGCGGATCCGGATCGCCGTTGGGGCCTTCGGGATTGACGTAGATCAGGCCCATCTGGACGGCGGCGAGGGGATTGTCCAGGTCCCGTTCGCCGGTGTAGCGGTTGTCGCCGAGCCACTCGGTCTCCGGACCCCAGAACACCTCTTCGGGCTCGTACTTGTCTTCGCGTCCGCCGGCGAAGCCGAAGGAGGTGAAGCCCATCTCCTCCATGGCGAAGGTGCCGGCCATGATGATCAGGTCGCCCCAGGACAGCTTGGCGCCGTACTTCTTCTTGATCGGCCACAGCAGGCGCCGGGCCTTGTCCAGGCCGGCGTTGTCGGGCCAGCTGTTGAGTGGGGCGAAGCGCTGCATCCCGTGCCCGGCGCCGCCGCGGCCGTCGGTGATCCGGTAGGTGCCGGCCGCGTGCCAGGCCATCCGGACGAACAGCGGACCGTAGTTGCCGTAGTCCGCCGGCCACCACGACTTGGAGTCGTGCAGGAGTTCGTAGAGGTCGGCGCGGACGGCCTCGAGGTCGAGGGTGTCGAACTCGGCGCCGTAGTCGAAGTCGGCGCCGTACGGGTTCATCTCAGCGGGATTCTCGGCGAGCAGCTTGAGGTTGAGCTGGTCGGGCCACCAGTCGCGGTTGCCTCCGCCTTCGGCCGGAGGTTTCATGCCGCCGTGAACGGGGCATCCGGCCGAGGAGTCGTCGATCTTGTCGAGGGGCTGTTGGTCGGACATCGGATTTCTTTCCTTTCGGTCGGCCGAGGGGTGCTCGGCCTGTCGCCCGGTCTGGGCGGTCAATCGGAGTGGGGCTGGAAATCGGTGGGAGGGCTGGTCTTCGGTGGGAGGAATTGGACGTGCGGTCAGGCGGGATCGGCGTCGGGACTGGTCTCGGCGCGGGTGGCGCAGTCGGGGCACAGGCCCCAGTACACGACCTCGGCCTCGTCGATGGTGAAGCCGTGGGTCTCGGAGGCGGTCAGGCAGGGGGCGTGGCCGATCGCGCAGTTCACGTCGGCGACGGCGCCGCAGCTGCGGCAGACCACGTGGTGGTGGTTGTCGGCGATCCGCGTCTCGTAGCGGGCCACATGCCCGGAGGGCTGGATGCGCCGGATCAGGCCGGCGTCGGTGAGAGCGTGCAGGACGTCGTAGACGGCCTGCCGGGACACCTGGGGCAGCTCGGCGCGAACACTGTGCAGCACCACGTCGGCACCCGCGTGCGGGTGGGCGGCGACGGCGCTCAGCACGGCCAGCCGCGGGCGGGTCACTCGGAGTCCGGCGGCGCGGAGCCGTTCGGAGTTCGATGTTTCGTGCACGCCCTCAATCATGCCCCAGTTTCTGTACTGAATCCAGATATTGGCGAAATAGGGGTCACAAGTCCCGGATTCCGCCGTTCGCCGGTGAGGAACCGGCGGGGCAGATCGACGGTCATCGCGGCGATGATGGACTCGTCCACGCCGCGAGCGCGCAGATCCGGCAGCACCCGGCCGTAGACCTGCAGGTAGTTCCAGTCCGGCAGCTCGGCGGCCAGGCGCTCCTCGTCGAACCAGTCGCTGGTGCAGAAGGCACCCTGCGAGAGGGCGAGCTGGCCGGCCAGGCCGCGCTCGAGGAGCGCCTCGAGCACCCGCAGGCGCTGTTCGTAGGGCTGCAGCAGATCCACGCCGAACCGGTCCAGACCCAGAATCGACCCGGCGTCGGCGAGCCGGATCAGGTAGTCCAGATCGGTCGTGTCGCCGCAGTGCGCCAGCATGACCCGGGTCAGGTCCACCCCCTCGGAGGCGAGGATCTGCTGGGCCACCAGGCCGGACTGGGTGTGCGGGTTGGTGGCCACCATGATCGGGGCCCCGGTGGCCACGGCCGCGCGCCCGGTGGCGCGCAGGATGCGCTCGACGCCGGCGGTCGGTCCCTCGGCCTCGATTACGCAGACCAGGAAGGCGGCCCGGATGCCGGTGTTCCCGATGCCCTCGGTGAGGTCGCGTACGAAGAGCTCGTCGAGCGGGTCCGGCCCGGAGAAGCCCAGCGCGGGTCCGGTGTAGTGGAACTGGAAGGGCAGATCGTTGTAAGTGAAGACGCCGGTCGCGGCCACCACGTTCACTCCGGACTCGCGCGCCACCCGCGCCACCCTGTCCACCTTGCGGCCGGTGCCGAAGACCGAGACGTCGAAGATCGTGTCCACACCGAGTGCACGCACCTCCCGCAGTCGTGCGACGGCCCGGGCGACCTGGGCCTCCTCGTCCCAGTCAGGCAGGAAGTTCAGGCGGTAGTCCTCGTCGACCAGGAAGATGCGCTCGTGCGGCAGTACCCGGCCGAGCCGCTCGGCGTCGATCGGTCCGGTGACCGTGTTGACCGTTGGCATGTCTCCCTCTGCTCAGCCGTCCACCCGCCGGCCTCCCCTGCCGAGCACTCCTTGATGAGAGTCAGCCTAGAGTTCGCGCGGCGGCGCCCGTACGCGATTGCCGGTACTCGAGACGGACACGGGCGAACGTGCTAGCCGCGCCCCGGTCCGGGCGTGCCGGGACGATCCGGCCGAGACGATTCGGTCGAACGACGGAGCCGATGCCTGGCGGTAAGGTGACTCGCATGCTGAACCCAGGCCAGATCTTCGCCGGCTACCGCGTCGTCCGTCTGCTTGGAGCGGGCGGGATGGGGGAGGTGTACCTGGCCGCGCATCCGCGCCTGCCGCGGGAGGACGCCCTCAAGGTTCTGCCGGCCGAACTGACCAACGACCCGATGTATCGCAAGCGGTTCACCCGTGAGGCCGAGCTGGCCGCCGGGCTCGATCATCCGAACATCGTGAGCGTCTACGACCGCGGCGAGGATCAGGGGCAGCTCTGGCTCACCATGAAATACGTGCCGGGCAGCGACGCCGACCGACTGATCAAGGAGAGCGGGCCGTTCTCCCCGGCAGCCACCGCCGAGGTGGTCTCGGCGGTCGGCGACGCGCTCGACTACGCCTACGGGCGGGGCCTGCTCCACCGGGACGTGAAGCCGGCCAACATCGTCATCGACCGCACCGAGGCCACCCGGCGCAAGATCTATCTCACCGATTTCGGCATCGCCCGGACCGTGGGCAACGAATCGCGGATCACCGCCGCCAACCTGACGGTCGGATCCATCCAGTACACCTCGCCCGAGCAGCTGGCCGGCGCCGACGATCTGGACGGCCGGTCCGATCAGTACTCGCTGGCGTGCACGGCCTTCAGACTGCTCACCGGACGCCCGCCCTATGCGGCGGCCTCCACCGCCGACGTGATCAATGCGCACCTCAGTAACCCGATTCCGTCGGTCACCGAGCGGCGCCCCGAACTGCCGGCCGCCGTCGACGCGGTGCTGGCCCGGGCGATGAGTAAGGACCGGTCCGGGCGATACCCCACCAGCAGCGACTTCGCCCGCGACCTGGCCGCGGCTCTGCGCGGCGATCAGCCCGCGGGGGTGGCACCGGTGCCGCCGCCGAGCGGAGGGTCGACCCCGGCCTACCAGCCCACGCTGATCGCCGGGGCGGCCGGGGGCGCCGGGGCGGCAGCGGCGCAGGGTGCACAGCCGGCGTCGGGCCGGCCCCACCCGGCGGCGCCGGGCGTGCAGCCGCCCGGCCGGCAGACGCCCCCGACCAAGCAGATGCCCCCGACCAAGCAGGAACCACCGGCGAGTTACCCCGGCTACGGGCCGTCGGGGCCGAATCCGGGGACTCCCGGGCAGCCCGGCTATCCCGCGTACTCCGCGCAGCAGTCCGCCCCGCAGCCTGCCGGCTACCAGCCGGCGGGCTACGGCTACCAGCCCGGGTACGGGGGTCCGGGCGGTCCGGGAGGACCCCCGCCCTACGGGCCGGGCGGCGCCTCCGGCGACGGCGGCGGCAGCAAGAAGTCGCTCCACATCATCCTCGGCCTGATCGGTCTGGTGGCGGTGATCGTCGCGGTGAGCCTGGCGGTCCTGTTCACCGGCGACGACGAACCGGCGAAGACCGCCACCAGTTCGTCGACGTCCACGACGACGAGCACCTCGACCAGCTCGCGGTCGAGTACCACCACCACCACGAGCGGTCCGGGCCTGAACGTCCCGGTGGCCAACGGGGTGCCCACCCGGTGCGTGGCCGGTAATGCGACCGGCTCCGGAAGCCGTGCCGGAGTGCGGACCGGTCCGATCCGGATTCCGGGATCGGACCTGCCGTCCGCGACGGACTGGCGGGGCGATCCCGGCAGCCGTCTGCCGTTCCTGGAGCAGGCCGACGGCATCATCGCCACCCGGCCCGCCGGGGAGACCGGCTGGATGGCGCAGATTCTGGTCGCCACGCTGCCGGCCGCGGTGACCGGCGACCCCACTGCCGTGGGCCGCAAGTTCCTCGAATGCCTGCCCGCCTCCACCGGGTACACCTCGGCCGGACCCGGACGGATGCAGATCACCAAGGAGGAGCCGGGCACCCTGGACAACAGCTCCACCAAGCTCACCCTGTTCCAGGCCTCCCTTCCGGTCCGTGACCGGCCGGGCATCGCCGGCGACGACTTCTTCATCGTCGTGGTGGACTCCGCGCCGATGAGCATGGCCATCGGCATCAGTCCGATCAACGATCAGGCGACCAGGGGAGAGGTCACGAAGGCGATCAGCGGGCTGAAGGTGCTCACCGGCAACTGAGTCCGGGGCCGGTCAGCCGGTCGCGACGGCGGCCGGCGGCTCCTCGCGGTGGTGCCGGTACTCGATGATGAAGTGCACCAGCACGATCAGGCTCAGGAAGGCTGCGAAGGTGCACCACAGCGAGGCGAAGCCCGCAGCGTTGAGCAGGGCGGCGGCGGTCATCGCGATCAGATTGCCCAAACCCATTGCGAACACGTACCGGTGGCGGCTGAGCATGGGCGCCAGACAGGTCGCGAAGACATACGGCACCGCGAGCCAGGCCGGGCTGTAGCCGATTCCCATATGGTAGTCGAGGTTGCCGTCGACCACCTCCACCCGGATACCCGGCTGCACGGAGAGATAGAGCAGGTACAGCGCCAGCGCCGTGCCGACGGCGAACGGGACGGCGATCAGCGAGCGCCGGCGGCCGGGCGGCTCCATCAGCCAGGCCGCCCAGGGCACGAAGAAGGGCAGCAGCGCCCAGGCGAAGAGCACCCAGGTGTGCACGCCCGGACCGGTCAGGCAGGCATCGGTCTGGTCACCGAGTTCGAGCCAGGTCCAGCCCTCGGTGAACTGGTGCAGTCCGAACAGCAGGGGCAGCGCGGCGAACGGCAGCTGCCGGACGTCGCGGACCAGGGCCAGGGTGCCCACCCCTGCGGCGGTGATCACCCCGGCGCCGACGAAGCTCGCCGTCGCACTGAAGCACATTCGGACATTCTCGCACGGTGCCCGGGGCCGCCGGGGTCAGGCGGCGTGATGTGCCACGTGCGCCGAGTCGCCGATGGCCACCGGGTCCCCGGCCATCGTGCGCATGAAGACCTCGCTCTCGGCGGCACCCCGCTCGGCGGCCAGGGTCAGCCCGCCGGGCCGCAGTTTGGCGATCGAGCGCATCAGGTTGATCGGCAGGCGCAGCGCCGGATACCACGGCAGCACAAAAGGATTGAGCCCCAGCGTCCGCATCGCCCGCGGCCCCAGGAAGCCCGCGGTGATCGACAGATGCTGACTGCGGGCGATCCGGCGGTGCAGCTGCGGGGCGCGGTCGTAGTGCCACTGGCGGGGGTCGTCGGCCATGGGCCGGGCGAGCAGTTTGGAGGTCTCGTCGGGGATGGCCAGCGCCGACGAGGTGTGGATCAGGATGCGCAGCGCATCCCGGAAACTGTGCGGCAGCAGGTCGTCGCGCACCCCCATCAGCCAGCCCACGTACCGGGTGAGGTGGGCGACGGCCTCGTACTCGCGGGGCCGGTTGATCAGTCCCATGCCGATGCCGCCGACGCTGGGTGCGACCAGCGCGCCGACCAAGGTGGCGGCCATGTCGGTCTGGTTGATCGGCAGCCCCCACTCGTGGTCGTCCCAGTCGGGCATCGCCTCGACGTGGCGGCGGACCATCGAGTGGATGAAACGCACATGCAGCGTGGACCTGTAGCCGCGTCCGAGCGGGCGCAGTTCGTCGGGATGAATCACGTCCAGGGCCCACTGCGAGGTCTCGGCGAAGCGGGCGTTGGAGCCCTTCTCCAGTGCGCCGGTGCGCAGCAGGGTCTGGTTGAAGCCGGAGTACTGGTAGCCGCCGATGAGGGCGACGTCGCGGGCGATGTAGAGCCCGTCCGCGCCGCCGCACCGCATCACCTGCGCCGCCAGCGCCAGCTTCTCCGGCTCGACCCAGTCGGGCAGTGTCTCGTAGGTCGCGAAGAAGGCGCGCAGCGGTTCGGGTGCGTCGGGCACGGCCGCGATGCCCTCGGTCAGTGCCCGCTGGAACAGCGGCTTGGTGGCGGCCACCCCGGCCTCTAACATCCACTCCACCAGCTCGTCCATCTCGGGGTCGCCGGCGTAGAGCAGCTCGCCGAGCCGCCGGAACTCGTCGGCCGACGGGGCGGGGGCCACACCGAGCAGCCGGCCGATCAGTCGCATCCCGCCGGCCACCGGAAGCGGTTCGGCGGGAAAACGTTTCGGCGGTTCGATACCGGCGCTCGCAGTGGGGGCAGTGCCCTGGCTCATGGATCGGTCCTTCCCCCGGAATCCGTCTGCACAATTTGGACAACGGCTGTGTTCCAAAAACTACGACCAGGATATACTGCTGTCAATGGCACGGGAAGCGGCGGTCCGCGACTACGGCGGTGTGAGCGCGCAGCGACGGCGGGAGCAGCGCCGCCGCAAGCTCATCGATGCGGGCCGGCGGCTGTGGGGGAGCGGCGGTCTCGAGGCGGTCAGTGTGCGCGGGGTCTGTGCCGCCTCGGGGCTGACGCACCGCTACTTCTACGAGCAGTTCGACGGCCGGGATGCGCTGATCGGGGCGGTCGCCGAGGACGCCCGCCGGCAACTGGCTCAGACCCTGCTCGAGCACAGCGCCGCGGCCGGCGGCAGCGTCGACGAACGATTCCGGGCCGCGCTCACCGCCTTCCTGCACACCATGTCCGACGATCCCGAGTTCCACCGCATCATGACCAGCGACCTGGCCGGGGTCGCCGGCCTGGAGAACTGGGAGTACGAGACCCTCGACCTGGTCGCCGACCTGATGGTGCAGGCGGGGGCGGCCATCCCCGGTTTCGCCCTGCCGCCCGGGGCCGAGGCCCGTCGGCGGGCGCGCTTCGTGGTGGGCGGGGTCAATCAGCTGCTGTCCGGCTGGCTCGCCGATCGCGATGTGAGCGCCGCCGAACTCGCGCAGGTGTGCACCGACTACCTGATGGCCCTCGCTCGCGTCCCGGCGGGCCGGAGTACAGTGACCACAGATTCACAGGCGATGGATCCCGCCTGAGGCCTCTGCCGGAGCGCCCGAACCGCCCGACCGGGCTGATGGTTCCTGTCACGCCGAGCGATCGGCGGGCGGGAGCGATGCCTGCCCGCGGAGAGGGACCAGCCGATGACCGACGACGCATTCCGCCTTCACCTTCCCGCTGTGGTGATGGTCTTCGCGGGCGGCATCGCCGGTGCGTGCGGCCGGTACCTGATCAGTGAGGCCTGGCCCGCGTCGACCGCGACGATGCCGTGGTCCACGCTGGGGATCAATGTGGCCGGTGCCGCGGTACTGGGACTGCTGCTCGAGGCACTGTTGCGGGCCGGTCCGGACGTGGGCCGGCGTCGGCGGCTGCGCCTGCTGCTCGGGGCCGGCTTCTGCGGGGCCTTCACCACCTACAGCGGTTTCGCGGTGGAGCTGGCGGAGATGCTGCGCGACGGGCGGCCGGCACTGGCGGCCGGCTACGCCGCCCTCGCCCTGCTGAGCGGGATGGCGGCGGTGGCGGCGGGCATCCTGGCCGGGAGATCACTCGATCGCCGGCTGGGCTGGAGCCTGCGGTGAGCGCGCTGCTGACGCTGGGCGTGGCCGTGCTCGGCGGTGTGGGCGCGGTATGCCGCTACAGCCTGGACCTGATCATCAAGCAACGGGTGAGCAGCGGACTGCCCTGGGGAACCGTCGCCGTCAACGTCTCCGGGTCGCTGCTGCTGGGGCTGATCACCGGATGGATGGTGTACGGCGGGGGCGACGCCGACGCCGGGGCCCTGCTCGGCGCCGGATTCTGCGGCGGCTACACCACGTTCAGCACGGCGATGTTCGACAGTGCCGCGCTTGTGCGCGCCGGCCGGGGCACGGCAGCGCTGGCGGTGCTGCTGGGCACGCTGGCCGTGACGGTGGCCGCCGCCGCGGCCGGCCTGGCGCTGGTCGCCGCGGTCGCTTGAGGTGTTCACGTTCGGGACGACGGCGGCGCGCGGGATTGACACCGGGGCCCGGGCCGGACAGCATGACGCGGACAACCCGGCGGCCTGCGCGGCCGTCCGGCCGGCAGAAGGGGCAGCGCATGGTTCCGACGGTCAAGGCGATGACGGCCGCCGCGGTGGTGCGCGGCCTTCGCCCCCTGGTGGATTCGCGGGCGCGGGCCTCCCGGCAGCCCTATGATGGCGACTGGACCTTTCCCCCGTACGTCGGCTCACGGCGGTTCGCGTGGACTCATTTCGGCGTCTTCGTGCCCGGCCTGCCCGAGCCCCTGCGCTACCTGAACATCATGACCCTGGTGGGCAGCACCGGCACCGAGCTCTTCGACAACGGCACCCTGGCCGCCGACGATGTACGGCAGAACTCGACCGTGCTGGCTTCGACGGCCGCCCCCGGCCACCATCACTACCGGGCGTACGACGTCGCCGCGGAGTGCGGCTTCGCCCCCGACGGATCATCGCTCACCTGGGACGACGATCTGACGCTGACGGTCGGGGCGCACGCCGTCAGCGTCCGCGGCCGATTCGCCGGCTTTTCGGTGGAACTCGACCTGACGCCCACCGACGAGGTCTCCTACTTCGTGCGCACGGGCATCTACGACCATCTGAGTCTGCTCGCTCCGTACCGCGGACAGATCACCGATGCCCGGACGGGCGAGACCACCGCCGCCGACGGCCTGGCGACCTTCGAGTACGCGCGGTGCGCGGGACCGCAGAGCCTGATCCGGCGGGCGGTGCCGCGGTGGGCGCAGCTGCCGGTGGATTTCTTCACCTACCAGATCATCGATCTCGACGCCGAGACGCAGGTGCTGCTCACCGAGGTGCTCGCGCGCGGGGCGGTGGCCCTGCGGGCGGTCCACGTGCGCGTGCGCGGCGGCCGCACCGAGATGCTCGACGACGTGGACTTCGGGGTGCATCGCTACGGTCCGCAGCGGCTCGATCCGGAGGGCAGACCGATGCGGATACCCGAGCGGATGCGCTGGACCGCCCGCCGCGACGGCGCCACCGTGCTCTCGATCGAGGCGACGGTGCATCCCGTGCTCCGATACGGGCACGGTCACGGATATGCGGGCAGCTACGACTACCGCGGAACCTTCGAGGAACGTGACGTCGCGGGTATCGGATACCTGGAATGGATAGACCTGCAAGAGTTTCCACTGCAGGCGGAGCGCAGCGCCCGGTCCGCCGGGAACCGAAAGGATCGCCGATGACGCTGACCGAATACACACGGGCGGGACTGACCTTCGACGTGATCGACCGGGGAACGGCCGACCGGGGCACCGTAGTGCTGCTGCACGGCTTTCCGCAGACCTCCGCGAGCTGGTCGGCGGTGAGCGAACGGCTGAATGCGGAGGGCTACCGGACGCTGGCACCGGATCAACGCGGCTATTCTCCCCGGGCCCGGCCACGCGGCCGTTTCGCTTACCGGACAGGCGAACTCGTCGCCGACGTGGCAGCGCTGATCGATGCGAGCGGAGACGCACCGGTGCATCTCGTCGGCCACGACTGGGGTTCGCTGGTGGCCTGGGCACTCTCGGCCGAGCGCCCGGAGACCGTGGCGAGCCTGACCGCGGTCTGCGTGCCGCACCCGGCCGCCTTCCTGCAGTCGATGCTCAGCAGCGACCAGCTGCTGCGGTCCTGGTACATGGCCGCCTTCCAGATCCCCTGGCTGCCGGAGCTGGCCGTCTCCGATCCCCACCGGCTGCGGAGCGCCCTCGCCGGGACCGGTATGCGGGCCGCGGAGATCGACGCTGTCCAGCGCGACGTGGTCGAGGCGGGTGCGCTCACCGGCGCTCTCAACTGGTACCGCGCCATGGCGCTGAGCACGCCGGGACGGCTGCGCCGCCATGTCACGGTGCCCACCTTCATGGTGGCCGGCGCTCAGGACACGGCACTGGGCGTCCGCGGCGCCCAGCTCAGCGAGCGCTACGTCGACGCACCGTTCGAACTGCACATCCTGGACGAGGCCGGCCACTGGATTCCCGAGCAGCAGCCCGCCGAGCTGGCCGCACTGATCCTGCAGAACGCCGGCCGCTGACGGCGCACCCCGCCCGCGTGCTCAGCGACGATCGGGCAGCGGCTGTTCCCAGCGCTCCTGCGCGAACTCCCAGGGCTGGGCATAGACGCCGGACCGCCGGCGGTAGGGCGTCATCCGGTTCATGAACAACCGGATCGCCGGCACCAGCGGCCGCAGCAGATGCCTCGGCCAGCCCACATGCGCCGAGACCTGTGCCATGAGTTCGTCGAAGCTCACCGTCTGGAATTGCAGCAGCTGCTGGCTGCGGGCGGTGTCCATCCAGTCGGTGCCGTACCAGGCGGCATCGTCACCGGGATCGCCCGGCCGCGTCGGCGGCATGGTGCCGGGGATGCTCAGGGCCGCGGTGATCGCCCGCCCGATGTCCCGCTGCCGGATCAGGTGAGTGGCGTCGCCGCCGATCAGGTACACCGGGTCGTTGTCCGGCCGCAGGGCCGCGTTGACGAAGGCCCGCGCCACATCGGCCACCGCCACCGTGTGGATGCGTCCGTCGCCCGGCAGCATGCCCTCGAAGGCGATCACATCGGCGTCCACCCCGTAATCGCCGGCCGGACTGAGCACGCCGCCCACCCGGAGGATGCTGGCGTCCAGACCGGAATCACGGACGGCCGCTTCGGCTTCGAGCTTGTGCGCCCCGTACAGATCGGACGGCGCGGGCGGGGTGTCGACGGTCACGGGGTCGGGGTGGGTGTGCGGATTGCGGGGGCCGTAGACGGTCACCGAGGAGGCGAGCAGGAAGCGCGGCGTCTCCGGCACCGCCCGGCAGGCATCGAGCAGATGGTGCGTGGCGTCGACGTTGACCCGCCGGGCCGCGCCCGGGGAGGCGTAGGCGGCCGGCGGGATCACCGCGGCGAGGTGGATCACCGCGCGGGGCCGGTGCTGCGCGATCATCGCCCGGACGGCATCCCGGTCGGTCAGGTCGGCCCACGCCGGCACCGGAGCCACCGGATACCGCCGGCCAAGCGCGGCCAGCAGCTTCCGGTCGGACTTCTTGCCGCGGGCGGCGGCGACGGCGGGCAGGCCCCGCGCACCGAGTTCGTGCAATACGGCGGTCCCGACCAGACCGCAGGATCCGGTCACCAGAATCGGCCGGTCGTCCGGGGCCGGGGTGGAAGCTGCGTCAGTCACGGGACAGATCGTACGGACCGGCCCGCGCCGGACGCAGCGGCCTGTGGATAGCTGGCGGGACTTCGCCGACGTACCCGGCTAGCGTTCGCTCCATGGGGGAAGAGAACAAGATCACAGCATCGTTCGGCACGGCCAGTGGGACCGATCCCGGCACACGCTGGCGGCCGGACTGGGGGCCCGAGCATCTCGGTCGGGTCCGTACCGAACTGCTCGCGGCCTATCGGGACATCGAGTGTGCGCTGGCCGACGAACCGCCCGGCTCGCCCGCCCTGCGGATTCTCGAGAACGCCACCCGGGTCCTGGCCGAGCAGGCGCCGGTGTGGGTGTCGGCCCGTGCCCACGAGGAACTGTGGGCGTTGCCGCCGAGTCCGCTCTACAGCGAGGATCTGACCGGACTGTCCGGCTCGGGAATGGCGGTCTTCGCCGACCCGGTGGCGCAGACGCGGCTGAGCGAGCCGGTGCCCTACGGCATCGCCGCCGTCGAAGGGGCCCTGTGGTGGAGTACGACGGCCGGAGAGCTCACCGGCACCGAGGAGGCGCCCGATCCGGGCGCGCCGCTGGTGGTGATCCATCCGCTGGCCCGGCAGGCGCCGTCGGGCACACCGTTCCCCACCGGGCTCTGGGAGGGCTCGACCCTGCGGGACCTGGGCATGGTGGTGGTGCCGGTGGGGTCGCCGATGCTGCCGGAGAACGACGACGATCTCGCACCGCTGCTGTGTGCACTGGCCATGCTCGGGTGCGCGGCGGCCTTCGGTGACGCATCGCTCGAGCCGATCGGGCCGCGGCCGCACTGCCGCGCGGCCGCCCGCCGGCCGGTGTCGGTGCTGCCCCGGCCCGTGCAGGTGCTCGTCGGCTCCGGCGCCGCCGCATGCTGACGGTACCGTCCGGTGGCGGCCGGACCGGTGGAGCAGGTCAGTCGTCGATCCAGTCGACCACCTCGGCGAGCGGGGCGCGGTCGGTGCGGTAGCCGTTGATCGGATGGTCGGCGTCCGGGTAGCCGAACGAGATCCCGCACACGACGGTGCGGTCCTCGCCGAGACCGAGTTCGCGGCGCAGTACCGACGGATACATGGCCAGGGCCGCCTGCGCGACGGTGCCGATGCCCAGTGCCGTCGCCGCACTGAGGAAGTTGGCCACATAGCCGCCGCAGTCCACGGCGCCGTACGCGCCGAGCGCCTCGTCGCAGTGGATGATCGCCACGTGCGGGGCGCCGAAGAAGCGGAAGTTCTCGGCCATCTGCAGAGCCCGGCGCTCCTGGTCGTCGCGTTCGATACCGAGCGCCGAATAGAGCTGGTAGCCGCTGGTGCGGCGCCGGTCCTTGTGCACGCCGCGGTACTCGCGCGGGAAGTCGATGTCGGCGCGGTCGGCGGCCCCGGTGGTGGCCGCCGTGTACAGCGCCGAGCGCAGCCGCTCGGTACCGGCTCCGCGGGTGACGGCCACCTGCCAGGACTGGCTGTTGCACCACGAAGCGGTGCGCTGTGCCGTGGACAGGATCTGCTCGATCGTGCCCGTCGGTACCTGGTCGGGGCGGTACGCGCGGCAGCTGTAGCGCGCGGCCAGCACGGCGTCGAGGGTGCCGAGGGCATCGGCGGGCAGTGCGGTGGTGGGGAGGTCGGAGTGGGCGGTGCTCATCGGAATCCTTTCGCCGGCAACGGTGACGGGCATCTCAGGCGATGATGTCAGGGCCGCCCGGGTCACTGCTCTGCGGGGCCGACCACCCCGGATCGGATCAGCTCGGCGATCCGATCGTCGGGAAGGCCTGCCCGGCGCAGGATCTCGGCGGTGTGCTGGCCGAGGGCCGGTACTGCGCCCATGACCGCGGGGCTGTCGGCGAAGGTGGCCGGGGGCAGCAGCGCCGGGGCCCGCCCACCGGGAATGGTCACCGAGCGCCAGCGGTCGCGGGCGGTCAGCTGCGGATGGTCGACCATGTCGCCGACGAGTTTGACCTGGCCCGCGGGCACGCCGGCCGCCGCCAGCCGGTCATCGAGGTCGGCGGTGGTGAGCACGGCGGTGCGTTCGGCGACCGCGGCATCGCAGGCGGCGCGGTTGGCTACCCGGGCGATGTTGGTGGCGAAGCGCGGATCGTCGGCCAGTTCCGGTGCTCCGAGGACCTGTTCGACCAGATCGCGCCAGCCGCGATCGCTCTGGACGCCGATGAGCACCTCGCCGTCGGTGGTGGGGTAGGAGTCGTAGGGCGCGATCGAGATGTGGCTCACGCCCAGCCGCGGCGGCTGCACCCCCGTGAACATCTGCGTGTACATCGGATGGCCCATCCACTCGACGGTGGCCTCGAGCATCGAGATCTCCACGGCGGCGCCCTCGCCGGTCCGCTCGCGGCGGAGCAGGGCGGCGAGCACGGACTGCGCGCAGTACATTCCCGAGGCGATGTCCGAGACCGGGATCCCGGTCTTGGCGTAACCGTCGGCCGTGCCGTTGATCGAGATCAGGCCGGCCTCGGCCTGGACCAGCATGTCGTAGGCCTTGCGCTGTTCGTACGGTCCGCCGGTGCCGTATCCGGAGATGTCGACGGTGATCAGGCGGGGATTCCCGACGCGCAGCGCGGCCGCGTCCAGCCCGAGCCGGGCGGCCGCGCCCGGCGCCAGATTCTGGACGAAGACGTCGGCACCGTCGATCAGCTCCCGCACGACGGTCCTGCCCTCGGCCGCCTTCAGGTCGACGGCCAGGGACTCCTTGCCGCGGTTGAGCCAGACGAAGTGCGCGCCGGTGCCGTCGACCACGTGGTCGTAGTCGCGGGCGAAGTCGCCGCCGTCGCGACGCTCGATCTTGATCACCCGGGCGCCGAGGTCGGCGAGATTGCGGGTGGCCAGCGGTGCGGCGACGGCCTGTTCGAGGGAGACGACGGTGCAGCCGTCCAGGGGAGCGGTCATGAGACGGACGCTACCGGCTCGCCGACGGGCCGGTGCGCGCTCACGACCCGGGGCCGGGCGACTCCTGCTCGTCGGGATCCCGGCGGCCGGGGTCGCCGGCGCCGTGGTCGCGGTGCGGTCGGAAGCGGACGTCGACGATCTCGAAACCTTTGTTGCGCTGCGCCTTCGCCAGATTGCGGTAGACCGCGCGGTCGCCGCGGGTGAGCACCACGTTGTCGGTGAACGGGGTCAGCAGAGAGCGCGGGTAGAGGCGGTCGACCCGCACCGCGTTGATCTCGAGCGAGAGGACCACCAGCACGCCGGCGACGTAGGCGAAGGCGATCAGACCCAGAACCACGGCGAAGACGCTGTTCACGGCGCTGGCGCGGGCGACGACGCGCAGCACGTAGTAACTGCCGAACTCCTGCAGGAACTGCCAGCCGACACCGGCGACGACGGCTCCGGGCAGCACATCGACGACCCGCAGTTCCCGGACCGTGCCGAGACGGAAGGCAACGGTGAAGACGATGATCGCCAGCACGATGGTCCCGGCCCGCAGGAAGCCGCGGCTGAGGCCTTCGACCTCGATGGTGGCGGCCATCGTGTTGAGCACCACCAGACCGGTCACCGCCACCCCGATGGTGCACAGCAGGAAGAATCCGCGCACGCGCACCTTGATCGGATTGGGCCGGTCGTTGCGCGGCACCGCCCAGATCACGTTCATCGCGTTCTGCGAGGCCACCGAGACGCCGAGACCGCCGTAGAGCAGACCGGCGAGGGCGATGGAGGCCGAGACCCAGTCGCCGGGCAGTTCGCCGGTGTCCTTGAGCTGTGAGCCGATCACCGGGATCTGCTGCAGCACCGAGTCGACGATGCGGTTCTGCAGCTCGGGATCGCCCTTGAGCACGATGCCCAGAATCGCGGTGAGAAGCATCAGCAGTGGGAAGAGCGAGACCACGGCGTAGTACGCGATCAGCGCCGCGAGGTAGCCGCCCTGATCGTCGAAGAACTTGTAGAGCACCGCCAGCGGGTAGCCGGAACGCGGATGACGGCGGGTGAAGGCGTCGACACGAGCGACTATCGACACGTCCAAGCCTCCCGATCCGCGCGGCACTGCTGCGCCACAGCCTAACCGGCCGCCGTGCCCGTCCCGTCCGACACGTCGGGCGGTGCGGGATCGCGGTCAGGAACCGTCGACCTCACGCACCAGAGCCGGTGCGAGCTGCTCCGGCCCGGGATTGCGGCCCCGGCGCAGATCGGCGCCGAGTGCGGAGGCGTAGGCGAGCAGGCCGGGGACGTCGATGCCGTACGGGGCGGATCCGCCCGTCGCGGCCAGGCGGGCCGCGGCCCGCTCGAGCAGCGTCAGCGCGCCGGTGACGTTGCCGCGCTGCACATGGGTGATGCCCACCGCCAGCTGCGCCAGGCCCTGCCACAGCTCGCGTTCGTCCTCCGGACAGCTCTTCCACGCGCCCTCGAGGACTTCGTGCGCGTGGAAGGCGAGGCCGCGGTCGAGCAGATCCTGTGCCCAGGACAGGGATTCGGCGGGCGGCAGATCCAGATCCTCGGGAATCCGCTCCACCCCGGCGCTGCCCGGCGGCAGCGGACGGCCCAGAGCATCGCGCGGGCGTGCGTTGCGGGCGCGCCCCTGCTCGTCACGATCGCGGTCGAGCGGCTCCCGGGTACTCATACGTCCATGGTGGCACTCGCGCCGCAACCCCGATTCGGGGGCCGCCGCGGACCGATAGGCTGGAGACCGTGCCCGCTCAACCTGTCCGCGACGCCATGCTCGCCCGCCGCTCCTGGTCCAAGGTGTCCGACGACGCTCCCACCCACGAGGAGCTCACCGCTCTGGTCGCGGCCGCGGCCGGGGTGGCCGATCACGCCGCTCTGCGCCCGTGGCGGCTGATCGAACTGCGCGGCGACGACCGGGTGCGGCTCGGGGAGGCGCTCGGTCGGGCGGCCGGCGACGGGCCGTCGTCCAAACCGCTGCGCGCACCGCTGCTGATCGCGATCGTGGTCAGCCGCAAGGCCAGCAGGAAGGTGCCCGACTGGGAGCAGGACGCGGTCGCGGCCGGGGTGGCGCACGCGCTGAGTCTGCTGCTCGACGAGGCCGGATACGGTGTCATGTGGCGTACCGGCGCTCTGGTGCGCGAGCCCGAGGTGGCTCGCGCACACGGACTGACCGAGAACGAGGACCTGCTCGGCTGGCTCTATGTGGGCGGGCGCCCCGATGCGACGGGCGTCCGCAGGCCCGTGGACGGCGAGACCCTGATCGGCCGGATGCCCTGATCAGCTGGATGCCCCGACCGGCCGGTGCGCACTGCCGGCGCAGTCAGCGGCGCGGGGTCAGCGTGAACGAGCCGATCACCGTTCCGCCGAGGTAGGCCGGGCCGCGGTAACCGCCGTGTCCGTCGCGGTTCATGAAGACCCGATGGCCGGGGAAGAAGTCGACGTAGCCGCCGCGCGCCGTGGGGTGGATCCGGTACCGGCCGATCAGCACCAGGTCGCCGCCCTGGACGCGCCCGACCCGCTGCAGCAGCACCACTCCGCCGGATCGGGTGGTGGACGTGTACGTGCCGGGCTCGACCCGGGCGGCGGCCTGACCGGCGCCGACGGCCGACGCTGTGCCCGCGAGGGCGGCGGCGACGACGATCGTGCCGATGAGGCGGAGGCGGGCGGCATCGAGGCCACGGTGGGGTGCCATGATCTTCTCCTCTCGTCGCCGGCGCCGGTTCTCAGGCCGCCAGCAGGGTGCGGAGCACGTACGGGAGGATCCCGTCGTGGAGGTAGTAGGCGGCCTCGGCCGGGGTGTCGATCCGGACGGTGGCCCGGAATTCGCGGGAGCGCCCGTCCTTCTCGACGCCGACGGTGACCTCGTCGGCCACGCCGTCGCCGTCGGCGATGCCGGTGATCGAGTAGATCTCGTCGCCGTCGAGGCCCAGGGAGGCCGCGGACTGCCCGGCGGGGAACTGCAGCGGCAGCACGCCCATTCCGATGAGGTTGGAGCGGTGAATGCGTTCGAAGGATTCGGCCAGCACTGCGCGCACCCCCAGCAGCCGGGTGCCCTTGGCGGCCCAGTCACGCGAGGACCCCGAACCGTAGTCCTTGCCGGCGATCACGATCAGCGGCACCTGCTCGCGCCGGTAGGCGGTGGCGGCGTCGTAGATGCTCAGCTGCTCCCCGTCGGGCCAGTGGGCGGTGACGCCGCCCTCGACGCCGGGGACCAGCTGGTTGCGCAGCCGGACGTTGGCGAAGGTTCCGCGGATCATCACGTGGTGGTTGCCGCGGCGCGATCCGTACGAGTTGAAGTCCTTGCGCGACGTCCCGTGTTCGGTGAGGTAGCGCCCGGCCGGACTGTCGGCGCGGATCGCGCCGGCCGGCGAGATGTGATCGGTGGTCACCGAGTCGCCGAGCCGGGCCAGCACTCGCGCCCCGGTGATGTCGTCGACGGGGGCGGGCCGGCGGTCCATGTCGTCGAAGTAGGGCGGCCGCTGGATGTAGGTCGAGGTCTCGTCCCAGTCGTAGACGGCGCCGTCGGGGACGCTCATACCCCGCCAGTTGTCGTCACCGGCGTAGACGTCGGCGTAGCCGTCGGTGAACATCCGGGCTTCGACGTTCGCATCCACGGCCTGCTTGATCTCCGCGCCGGTGGGCCAGATGTCGCGCAGATACACCGGGCCGCCGTCATCGCCGGTGCCCAGCGGTTCGGTCAGCAGGTCGGTGTGCAGGCTGCCGGCGAGCGCGTACGCGATCACCAGCGGCGGTGAGGCCAGGAAGTTCATCTTCACCTCGGGATGGATGCGGCCCTCGAAGTTGCGGTTGCCCGAGAGCACGGCCGAGACGTTCAGGTCGTTGTCACCGACGGCCGCACTCACCTCGGGGATCAGCGGACCCGAGTTGCCGATGCAGGTGGTGCAGCCGTAGCCCACCAGATCGAAGCCGAGCCGGTCGAGGTAGGGGGTCAGGCCCGAGCGTTCGAAGTAGTCGGTGACCACCCGGGACCCTGGGGCGAGGGTGGTCTTGACCCACGGGCGGGTGTGCAGACCGCGTTCGACGGCCTTCTTGGCCAGCAGCGCGGCGCCGAGCATGACGGCCGGGTTGGAGGTGTTGGTGCACGAGGTGATGGCCGCGATCACTACGTCGCCGTGGTCGACGATGGCCCGGCGGCCGTCGATCACCACCTGTGCGGGGTCGCTGGGCCAGCCGAGGCGTTCGTTCGCAGTGAGCTCTGCGGCGGTGATCCGGTGGGGCGGTTCGTCGTCGCCGTCGCCCGAGCCGAGCGCGATCGGATCGCTGGCCGGAAAGGAGTCCGCGGCCGCGGTGTCCAGCCCGGCCCGGCCCGAACGCGCCTGGTCCTGCTCGCCGGCGAGCAGACCGAGGACGGCGCGAGGGGCATCGCCGAGCGGTATCCGGTCCTGCGGGCGGCGCGGTCCGGCGATGGAGGGCTCCACCGCCGCCAGGTCCAGATCGACGATCCGGGAGAAATCGGGCAGGTGTGCCGGGTCGTGCCAGAGCCCCTGCTCGCGGGCGTAGGCTTCGACGAGCGCGATCCGGTCGGGGCTGCGGCCGGTGAGCCGGAGGTAGTCGAGGGTTTCGTCGTCGATGGGGAACATCGTTGCGGTGGAGCCGTATTCGGGGCTCATGTTGCCGATCGTCGCGCGGGTCGCGAGGGGGACGTTGGCCACGCCGGGACCGAAGAACTCGACGAACTTTCCCACCACGCCGATGCCGCGCAGGAGTTCCGCGACCGTCAGTACCAGGTCGGTGGCGGTGGTGCCCTCGGGCAGTTCGCCGCTCAGCCGGATACCGACGACCTGCGGGATGAGCATGCTCATCGGCTGGCCCAGCATGGCCGCTTCGGCTTCGATACCGCCCACGCCCCAGCCGAGGACGCCCAGACCGTTGACCATCGGGGTGTGCGAGTCGGTGCCGACGAGGGTGTCCGGGTAGGCCTCCAGGTGACCGTCGCGTTCACGGGTGAAGACGACCCGGGCGAGGTATTCGAGGTTGACCTGGTGGCAGATCCCGGTGTCCGGTGGAACCACGGAGAAGTCGTCGAAGGACTGCTGTCCCCAGCGCAGCAGCTGGTAGCGCTCCTTGTTGCGGTCGAACTCGAGCTGCGCGTTGATCCCGAAGGCGTCCGGACCGCCGAAGGCGTCGGCGATCACCGAGTGATCGATGACGAGTTCGGCGGGGATCTGCGGGTTGATCGTCGACGGATCGCCGCCCAGGGCGGTCATCGCATCGCGCATCGCGACCAGATCCACCACACAGGGGACGCCGGTGAAGTCCTGCATCAGCACCCGCGCCGGGGTGTACTGGATCTCCGGATTGTGGTCGGAGGCCGGATCCCAGTCCCGCAGGGCCTCGATCTGGGCCGGTGTCACCAGGCGGCCGTCCTCGTTGCGTAGCAGGTTCTCCAGCAGGACCTTGAGACTGTAGGGGAGTCGGGCCGAACCCTCGATCCGGTCGAGCCGGTGGATCCGGTAGGACGTGCCGGCCACGTCGAGCTGTTCACGGGTGCCGAAAGTATCGTCGCTCATCGTCAGTGCCGCCTTTCGCGTCGCACGCGCGGCCCCGGTGGGCTGGGAGGCCGTGTGGGCTGATCGACTACCTCCAGTGTACGACGGCTGTCCAGAGGCGGACGGCCCTCAGGACGGCCCGGTGAGCACTTCGGCGCCGCTGTCGGTGACAGCGACGGTGTGTTCGGAGTGTGCGGTCCGGCAGCCGGTCGCGCTGCGCAGTGTCCAGCCGTCGTCGTCGGTGATCAGCCGATCGGTGTCGATCATCGCCCAGGGTTCGAGGGCCAGGACGAGTCCGGGACGCAGTCGAAGCCCGCGGCCGGGACGGCCGGCATTGGCCACGTGCGGATCCTGGTGCATGTTGCTGCCGATGCCGTGACCGCCGAATTCGAGGTTGACGGGATAGCCCGCTGCGGTCAGGACGGCGCCGATCGCCGCGGAGACGTCACCGAGCCGGCCGCCGGGAGCGAGTGCGGCGATGCCGGCGGCCAGTGCCTGTTCGGTGGTGGCGATCAGCCGCAGGTCCTCGGCATCGGCGGAGGAACCGACCACGAAGCTGACGGCGGCATCGGCGGCCACGCCGTGCAGCCGGACCGCCAGATCGAGGGTGAGCAGGTCTCCGTCGGCCAGCGCGTAGCCGTGCGGTTTGCCGTGCAGTACCGCGTCGTTGACGGAGGTGCAGACGTAGTGGCCGAACGGTCCGCGACCGAAGGACGGCGCATAGTCCAGGTAGCAGGATTCCGCGCCGGCGTCGCGGATCATCTCGCCGGTCCAGCGGTCCAGGTCGAGCAGGGATGTGCCGACCTCGGCCCGCTGCCGGAGCGACCGGAGGATGTCGCCGACGAGGTGTCCGGTCTGCCGGGCCCGGTCGAGCTGCCGGCGGCTGAGAATCTCAATCATGCAAATAACAATACCGGTTATTAAATACCGGTACTAGAATGGGGGCATGGTGAGACTTCCGCTCCGGCCCGATGAGATCGCCCGGGGGCAACGGCTGGGCGCCCTGCTGCGCATCGCGCGAGCCGAGCGGTCCATCCTCGACGTCGCGGTCGCCGCCGGCGTATCGCCGGAGACGCTCCGGAAGATCGAGACCGGCAGAGTGGCGACGCCGTCGTTCTCGACCGTCGCCGCGGTGGCGGACGAACTGGGTCTGTCGCTCGACGGCATCTGGGCCGAGGTCGCTGCGTCGGACGAGCTTCCGCGGCGGGCCGCCGGGCAGTAGGGGTATACGCCGCTCGCAGCTCGGCTCAAGTCAGCCGGGCGGCGAGGCGCGGGAGCTGCCGGAGCGGATTGAGCCGCTCGACCTCGCGTCGCTGACTCGCGGTGAAGACCTCGCTGAGGCCCGGAGCCGGATCACCCCTGCCGGTGAAGGTCAGCGCGCTGAACGGCCAATCCGAGCCGAATACGACGTGCGAGCGATCGGTCACCGCAGTCACTGCGCTCATCGCCGCCTTCGAGGCGCTCAGTGCGGTGTCGTAGAAGAAGCTGCCGACCAGGTCGTCGGTTTCGAGGAGGGAGGGGCGTGCGGCGTTCTCCGGCCACAGCCTCCCCGGTGCGGACCGGGAGATCACGCCCAGTCGGTGGGACAGGAAGGGCAGGGTGCCGCCGAGCCGCAGGTGGCGGTCCTGCTGCTCACCCGGCCGATCCGGACGATGACCGGGCTGACTCTGACCGACGACGCCCTGGGGGTCCTGCGCACCGCCGGATTCGGTCCCGACGAGGCGGTCTTCGCGTTCCGCAGCGTCTTCGCCTTCCTCGTCGGCACGGTGCTGCGAGAGGCATCGATCGGGCCGACCTTCGCCGACCGGAACCTCGGCGGCATCCACGAGAGGATCGGCGAGATCGACGCCGCCGGGCTGCACAATGTGATGGAGTCGGCGGAGGCGCTCTCGATCGTCGACCACGATCAGGAGTTCGAGTTCGGTCTGGACGTACTCGTCCGGGGCCTGGAACGGCGACTCGCCACGGGCGGCTGACCGGAACGAGGTGCGCGATGGGCTCTGCTGAGGGGTGGCGGCCGTGGATCGTCGTTCCCACGTCCGGCTTCGTCGTGGACGACCGCGCCGGCGAGGTGGCCATCGCACAGATCGATCAGCGGCACTTCGTGGTGCGGAATGCGTTTCGCTACGAGCAGCCTGCCGTCGAGGAGGCGCTGATCGCCGCGCTGCGGCGTGACGGGTGGGATCACGCGGCGGCGCGTGGCGCCGTCGACCGGGCGCGCAGCTTCACCCCGCACCTGGACAATCCGACGGACCTGGCGTCGATCCCGCGGTTCCTGCGCTGGTTCGAGAACTCCTACGGTCGGCACTCGCTGGCTGCACTGATCCACGACGAACTCATCACCGAGCGGACCAACGGCGGTGCGCTGGGCAGTGATGTGCTGGCCGACCGATTCTTCCGCGAGATGATGCGCACCTCGGACGTGCCGTGGCTCAAGCGGTGGATCATGTGGGCCGGGGTGGCGCTGCGGACCCGGTGGGCCGCCGGTGGGCTGCGCCGGGCCAGCATCGTGTGCTGGCTGCTGTTGAGCGTGGCCGGTATCACGGGATTCATCTGGGCCGCAGGAAGTTTCGTGTTCGGCTGGCCACTGCCCGGCCTGCACCCGGCCGCGCTGCTGACCGCTGCACTGCTGCTGATCTTCGTGGCCGCGCCGCTGTGGGGCCGCCAGATCGGTGCCGCGCTGATCGCCGCCGTCGCGGGGTTCTGGGTGGTGCCGGCCGCATTGGCCGCCGGTCTCGCCTGGCTCACCTACCTGATGCTCGAGCGCGGCGCGCGGTGGCTGTCACTGACTTGAGGTATCGGTCGGTTGCGTCGCCGGATTGCTCGGCCGGCGATCGGCATCTCACGTTCGGCCGGTGCGACGCGTCTACAGTGCATGAGCAGAGAACCGGCGAGGAGTTGACGACGATGACCAGGCGGGACCCCGAGGTGGTTCGACCGCCGTCGGACACCGGCGCCGGCAGCGAGAACGGCACCTGAGATGAAGCCGACCTTCGAGACCGTCGTGGAGCAGTACGGCGCGACCGTCCTACGGGTGTGCCGGGCCGTGCTCGGGCTGCACGACGCCGACGACGCCTGGTCGGAGACGTTCCTGGCGGCGATGCGCGGCTATCCGGAGCTTCCGGCGTCGGCGAATGTGGAGGCGTGGCTGGTCACCATCGCCCGGCGCAAGGCCGTCGACATCCACCGCGCCGCCCGTCGCAACCCGATTCCCGCTGAGGAACTGCCCGAGGCGCCGACGGAGCTGGGGCTCCCGGGTCGGGTCGACGATCCGGTATGGGAGCACGTCGGGCGGCTTCCGGATCGGCAACGGAGCGCGATCACCCTCCGCTACCTGGGCGGTATGTCGTATGCGGAGATCGCGGCCGTCGTGGGCGGCAGCGCCGACGCCGCCCGCCGGGCATCGGCCGACGGCCTGAAGAAGCTGCGACGGACCTACCCGGGCGCGGCTGCGAAAGGAGCACAGTGATGAACCATCCCGAACACGATGCGGTGGCGGCCGTGAGCGCACCGATCACGGCCGAGCAGCTGGCCCGGCTGCATCGCCGGCTCGAAACCGATGCCGCGGCGCACGAGCTGCTCGACCTCGCGTACACCACCGTCGATTCTCCGGTGGGGGAGTTGCTGCTGGCGGCGACACCGGCCGGTCTGGTCCGGGTGGCGTTCGCGGTGGAGGACCACGACCGGGTGCTCGCCTCGCTCGCCGAGAAGGTCAGCCCGCGCATCCTGCGCGCACCGTCGCGCCTCGATGCCGTGGCGCGCGAGCTCGACGAGTACTTCTCGGGCCGGCGCCGCGGGTTCGACGTACCGCTGGACCTGTCCCTCTCGAGGGGCTTCCGCAGGCTGGTTCAGGAACATCTGCCGGAGATCGGCTACGGGCAGACCCGCAGCTACCGGGAGATGGCCGAGTTGGTCGGGAATCCGAAAGCGGTGCGAGCCGTCGGGACGGCCTGTGCGACGAATCCGCTGCCGGTGGTGGTGCCCTGCCACCGGGTGCTGCGGACCGACGGCTCGCTGGGCGGCTACATCGGCGGCCTCGAGGCGAAGACGGCGCTGCTGCACCTGGAGGCCGCCGCGTGACCGCGGCTCACGGATACGCCGCACACCCGCGCCGGTGTCTGTGCCTCAGTGCTCCGGCTGGCGGCGCACCCAGAGCATCCGAGTCAGTGTGATAACTGGACTGATATAGTCACAGGTATGACGCGTGTTCCATTCGATCAGTGGCCGTGCTCCGTCGCGCGGACCGTCGACGTGATGGGCGACCGGTGGACGCTGCTCGTGCTGCGCGAGTTGTTCTACGGCCAGACGCGCTTCGAGCAGTTCGTCGGCGTGCTGTCGATCCCGCGGACGACGCTGGCGGACCGGCTCGACAAGCTCGTCGGCGCCGGCATCGTGACGCGTGAGGTGTACCAGCGGGAGCCGACCCGGCATGAGTACGTGCTCACGGAGAAGGGTCGCGATTTCTTCCCTGTGATGGCGGCGATCAACGCGTGGGGCGACAAGTGGGCGGTGGACGACGCCGGAGTTCCGGTGGTCCTCACGCACACCACCTGCGGCGCGCAGATGGAGCCGGTCGTGGTCTGCTCGGAATGTCATGAGCCGGTCAGTGCCGACGACCTCAAGGCCTCGATCGGTCCGGGATATCCGGAGCACCTCAGGGAGCGCCGCGCGGTTGCGGCGCGATTCTCGGAAGCCGACGTCGACGGTCGGTGACCGTGTCGCGCTGAAGGTTGCCGGCAACTGGGCGGTGCGGTCTGGTGTCGCACGGAAGCCCTACGCGTTATTGCTGATTCGTGTCCGGTGTCCCGCGGGCCTCCATCGCTCTGTCGGACCCGCCGGGCGCTCGTCTTGTCGTGATGATCCACTGGCTTCAGTTGCATGAACTAATCGGGAGATATAGCTTTATAGAAGTAAAGTCAGATGGAGGTAGCGTGATGCGTTTCGAGGAGGCGCTGGCCGACCGGTCATCGTGGAGCACGGCAGGGCGCTGCCCGATCGAGCAGACGATGAAGGTGGTCGGCTCGCGCAACGCGATGTTGATCATGCGTGAGGCGTTCTATGGGACGACGCGCTACGAGGACTTCATGAATCGCGTCGGCATGTCGTCGGCGACGGCTGCCTCGAACCTGAAAGCACTGACAGCCGCGGATTTGCTCGAGCGACGGCCCTACCAGGAGGAGGGGGAGAGGGTCCGGCAGGAGTACGTCCTCACCGACGCCGGTAGCGACCTCATGCCTGTGATCATCGGTCTGTTCGAGTGGGGCAGCAAGCATGGTCAGCGTCGATCCGGGGTCGAGTCCGTCCACGTCGGATGCGGCGAACCGGCGGAGGTGGAGGTGCGTTGCCGTGCCGGGCATCTGCTGTCCTCCGAAGACGTCGAACTGCGAGTGCGCACGGCGGATCGCGAGACGCGTTGATGGATGTCGTCGCATCGACACGGTCCGCTGGACGGCTCACCGACAGTCATTGATAGGCCGCGCAACTCACCCGGCCAGACCGGTCGTCTAACACAAGGAGAAGCAATGTCCCACCCTGATACCTCCCTCGACGCCGCGAGTGACTTCCTCAAGGCGGCCGGGCTCCACGTCGATGAGGCTTCGGCCGAGCGGGTGGCCGGCCATATCGATCTCGGACCCCAGCATCACACGCCCTGGGGTGTGGTCCACGGAGGTGTCTTTCTGACCGCGGTCGAGTCAGCCGCCAGCATCGGGGCGAGCATGGCCGTCGCCGACAAGGGGCAGATCGCCGTGGGTGTGCACAATGGAACGGACTTCCTCCGCGGCGCCTATGACGGACGCGCGGACGTGGTGGCCGTCCCTCTGTTCCAGGGCAGCACTCAGCAGCTGTGGGAAGTGACCATCACCCGAGCGAGCGACGGAAAGGAGCTCGCGCAGGGAAAGCTCCGGCTGCAGAATGTCGCGCCCCGCGCAAAGAGCTGAACGTAATTCACCCAGATCTTCAAGGCCTGCTCGCTGACATGTTCGCGACCATTACCGCCGAGGACGGCAACGTCTGACATTCGCCGCCTACCAAGCCCATCGGTGCTGCCGTCAATCGGACGGCGTGCTGAATTGCGACGTATCTTGCCCTACTCGGAGGTGCTTGCCGCGACTGTCGCCGATCGTGCCGCCGGGATCGAAACAGTAGGTGGGGCCTTCTACTCAGCTACCTCGTCATGCTTCGGGCCTGGTCGATGATCGATGAACATGGCGGTCGGAATGACCGCGAGGAATACGACGACCGCTGCGATGACGACGCCTACATGGAGGGAGTCGGTGAATGCTGCCGGAACATTGTGGTCGAGCAGTTGCGTGAGATGGGGTGACTGGTTCTGGGTCTGTGAACCCTGTTCCACATCGTGAACGACTTCACTCGCGGAATCGGCGTTCAATCCGTCACCACGTAGCCGATTCTCCAGGTGCTGCGCATAGCCGGCGGTGAGTACAGTCCCGAGGACACTGGTTCCGAGGACGTTGCCGAGTTGCCGAAACATGTTGACCGCTGCGCTGGCCATACCCTGTCGTTCGTGATCGACGCTGAGTACCGCCGCTGCCGTAGACGGCGCGAGGAGCAGGCCGGCGCCTAGCCCGATCAAGACCAGGCCCGGCCACGCCGCCACGATGGTGAAGTCGGACTCCACGAGCAGGAGCAGAAGAAACCCGATTCCCATGATGCTCAGCCCTGCGCTGAGGAGGCGTTTGAATCCGGTGAAGCGGACCAGTTGTGCCGACAGGGGACTGACGATCAAGAACGGGACGAACATCGCAAGCATGACCGCACTCGCACGCAGGGCGCTGAAGTTCTGTCCCTGCATCAGGTAGAACACGCCCATGAAACCCATCCCGGTGAAGGCGAGCATCGTGACGACGGCTACGCCCATGACCGTGGAGAACGACGCTGAGGTGAACAGCCGCATATCGAGCATCGGATCGTCGACGCGGAGTTCGTAGACGACGAACGCCGCGATCAAGCCGATCGCGACGGCGAAGGTCACCAGAATGGGCAGTGACGCGTATCCAAGGTGCTTGCCTTCGATGATGGCGTACACCAAGGCGAACATTCCGAGGGTGGCCAGGATGATTCCGCCGGGGTCGATCCGTCGCCCCACGCTTCGGCTCTCCGGAAGGAACGCGACCGCACCCGCGACAGTGACCACGCTGAGCGCTAGGTTGATCATGAACACTGTGTTCCAGCCGAAATGTGCGAGCAGGAGGCCGGCGCCCACTGGCCCGACGACCAGCCCCAGGCCCGAGCTGGTGGCCCACAGTGAGACGGCCTCGGTTCGCTGATGGGGGTCGACGAAGAGTCTGCTGACGATCGATAGGCCGGCGGGAAGGATCATCGCTCCGCCCAGGCCCATCACGACTTGTGCCCCGATGAGTGTCAACGGCGTCGACGACAGTGAGGCGATGATGCTGCCGACGAGGAACAGCGACGCTCCGGTGATGAAGATCCGGCGCCGCCCGAACAGGTCGCTGAGGGTTCCCGCGGTGAGAATTCCACCGGCGATCACAAGGCTGTAGGCGCTCGACACCCAGACCACCTCGGCGGAGGACGCGTGCAGGTCCCGCTGAATATCGGTCAGGGCACCGATCGTCGCCGACACATTGACGAAGGACATCATGGCGCCGATACAGATGACGGCCATGGCGCACCAGCGGGCACTTGCGCTCACATCGCACTCAACCCGACCACAACGACCTGCTGACTTTAGTTGCATAAACTAAGGCTATGACCTAACTTTAGATTGGTAAAGTCAAATGGAGGTGCCCCGATGCGATTCGAGGAGACACTGGCCGATCGCTCGTCGTGGAGCACGGCAGGACGGTGCCCGATCGAGCAGACGATGAAGGTGGTCGGGTCGCGCAACGCGATGCTGATCATGCGTGAGGCGTTCTATGGGACGAGCCGCTTCGAGGACTTCATGGACCGAGTCGGCATGTCATCAGCAACGGCTGCCTCACATCTGAAAGCACTGACTGCGGCAGGCTTGCTGGAGCGTCGCCGATACCAGGAACAGGGGGAGAGGGCCAGGCAGGACTACATCCTCACCGCCGCCGGCACCGACCTGATGCCGGTGATCATCGGCCTATTCGAGTGGGGTATCAAACACGGTCGGCTTCGCTCTGGCGTCGAATCCGTTCACGCTGGGTGCGGAGAGCCCGCAGAGGTGGAGGTGCGTTGCCGTGCCGGGCACCCACTGACGTCCGACGACGTCGAGCTGCGAGTGCGCCCCACGGACAAGGATGGGCGCCGGTGAGTGCAGTGAACACGACCGCGACGGCTGCCTTCTCGGAGATTTCCGCCGTGTCCCGGGTCTTCCCGGGACGCTACCGTGCCGATATTGAACCGCTGTGGGGTTTCGGAGGCAACCCGAACGGCGGCTACCTTCAGGCCACGATGGCGCGCGCCGCGCTGGACGCCGCAGATCGGGAACACGTACTCGCCGCCAGCACCCACTTCCTGGCCGCGCCTGGTCCCGGCGACGCCGACATCGACACCGTGGTTCTGCGAGCGGGAAAGTCGACCACGCAGGTGCGGGTCACCCTGTCTCAGGGCGGGGAGCCCAAGGTCGAGGCCCTCGTCATTCTCGGTGTGCTGCCCGATCCCGTGGAGTCGCCCAGGTGGCAGTCAACGCGCCTGCAGCCTGCCGGCGCCGCATACGAGGAGTGCGTCCCGCACGCGCCGGACCTTGAACAGGTCCCGGCTACCTTGATGCATCAGATCGATCTGCGTATGGAACCGGCCTCGTTGAGGTTCTACGACGGCGAGCCACAAGGTATCGGAGAACTCCGCGGCTGGATCGCTTTGCCCGCCGGCGAGGAGTTCGATTCGGTGTCTCTTCTCTTCGCCGCCGATGTCATGCCGCCGGCGACCTATGACGTCGCCTTCTCCGGCTGGGTGCCGACACTGACCATGTCCACGTACATCCGGGCGGTTCCGGTCGCGGGGCCGCTGCAACTCGTCATCGACACCACCCTCATTCAGGGAGGGAAAGGCGACGAAACCTGCACCATTCGTGACAGCGCGGGCACCGTCGTCGCCCAAGCCCACCAACTCGCCGGCGTCCGGCTTCCCTGAACTCATCACAGACAAGGCCACCACCATGACCAATGAATCACTCTGGACACCGATCACCGAACACCGGTCGCACCGTCGGCGATCTCCGAGGACCACGCGCCGTTTGGGCGTTTCGCGCTAGCCAACCCGGACGTCGTCGAGCGATTGCGTTCCGACGCGCCGTTCAACGACCTCGACCCTGCGACTGTCTACGGCGGCGGTGCCGCCGGCTACACCGATTACCCAACCCTGACGACCGTGGTGCCCAGCACCAGACAGGAGAACTGAACCATGACCTCACTTGACGGCGCCGTCGTTCTCGTCACCGGCGCTAACGGAGGTATCGGCACGCATTTCGTCCAGGAGGCACTGTCCCGTGGCGCAACGAAGGTCTATGCCTCCGCTCGCAGCCCTAAGGCCTGGGGTGACGATCGCATTGTTCCGCTGAAGCTCGACGTCTCCGACGTCGCGTCGATCCGCGCCGCGGCGGAGGCGGCTACGGACGTATCGATCCTGGTCAACAACGCCGGGATCGCGCCGTCGACCACCAGTCTCATCGACATCGACGATGACGAACTCCGTGCGGTCATGGAGACGAACTTCTTCGGTCCGTTGGCAGTGGCCCGGGCATTCGCCCCGGCCCTGTCAGCTCAAGGAGACGCCACCCTCATCGACGTTCACTCGCTACTGGCGTGGTACGCGACCATGGGTGTCTACAGCGTTCCGAAAGCGGCACTGTGGTCCGCAACGAACGCACTCCGGCTCGAACTCGCTCCGTCGGGAGTCCACGTCGTCGGCGTCCACGTGGGCTATGTCGACACAGCCATGGCTGCGCACGCTGCGGCCCCGAAAGTAGACCCGGCCGATCTGGTCCGACAAGTCTTCGAGGCCACTGAGGCAGGTCAGTACGAGGTGCTCGCCGACGACTTGAGCATTCAAGTCAAAGCAGGCCTGAGTCGGCCCGTCGAGGAGCTCTATCCACAACTGCTGAAGCGGTAGGCATACGCGTCCTGGGTGGGACCCCGCCGATCGCCAGCTGAAAGATTGTCACACCCGACACGACCGACTACACGGCAAACCCTAAAACGTCACAGTGACGATTAGCAGGGTATAGGGGCGGGGCGTCGGGAAGGGTTTTTCAGTGACATCCAAAGAAGATTAAGGGCTGACTTGCGTGCTGTCGGGAGCGGCTGTCAGCGGGTCGCACATCATTCGCCAATTCGACGGGCAACATCCGCCGAGTAGTCTGGCGATTCGCCAACCAACCAGGCCGCATCGGGTGACGGTTCACAATGATGATGATGATTGTGAACGGCCAAGGGGAGTGGCAGACTGCGGCACTCTGACCTGCAATTCGCCATCTCAAGTGAAGACGTAAGGCCTGGATCGTTGCCACAATCAGTGGCGAACGTTCAAGCAGTGCCGTGATCTGAAGTCAATTCTGCCCTGGTGGTCGGCCGTGCTTGTCGGACCCGTGCGTCATGATGACCTCGTGGACTTGGAAGAACTGTTTCGTATGGATGACGGTAGCCCTCATGTCGTCCGATCGGATGAAGTCGAGGCGATCCAGCACCTCGACGAGCATGCGCGGCGGCGCCTCTGGAAGCGGGTCGGTGTCGTGCCTACGTTCGAGTGGCTGTCACGAATGTTTGCGGACCTGGATCTGTCCCGCATGACCAACAGTGATGACGACGTAGTACTCGACTTCTTGTCTGAAGTGAGCGAGCCCGCGAGATCGCAGACAACGCGCAAACTGACTGCTGGGCACGCAGTCCTGCACCCTGTACCGCTGTTCCTCGCGATCAAAGAGGTGATCGTCCATGCCGATATGGACGGGGAGGACGCACCGACGCACGACGAGCTGTTAGCCGTGTTCCTGAGCCTGTCGGCCGAAACTCATGAGTCTGCTATGCCGGCTGATCCCACGCAGTTCGGTCCGGCGTTCGGCGAGATGACGCTGAATCGGCTCATGCAGACCTCGCTGCTTTACCCCGATCCGCTCGAGCTGGTCGCTGGCACTGCACATGCAACCTGGCACAGGGGCTGGTCGGAGCGCACGTCGGCCAGGTCATTGAGCGATCTCGCCGCGGGGCCGTCCGAGCAGTGGACAGAGGTAATGGGCGTCGAGCTCGATGACTTTCTGGCGCTAGGGTGGCTGTTCTACAACCTGTGGAAGCACGAAGGCGTCACACGCTTCGACCCTGACCTCTTCGAACGTGACCGTCTACCATCAAAACCCCTGAAGTTTCTCGTCGACCATTGCAGCATCTCGCTCGTTGCGCTGCGGGACGCGTTGCAGCAGCAGCGCAACGACAAGTCGTTGCTGTGGACGCGCTACCAAATGCAACAACATCCGTTCGTGCGGCTCGACGACGGGACGCTGATCCCGATCAGGTTTCAGTTTGTGATTCAGCGGATCTTTGGTGACCACCTCTTCCTGGAGTCCGCCTTCACCTTGCGAGGCGAAGACAAGAAGAAGGCCAAACACTATGAGGACGCGATGCGGGACATCTTCGAGGAGCGAGTCGGCGACGTTCTCACGCGGATCTGTGAGCATGACCAGTCGGGCAAGACGGTGCTCATTGAAGAAGCTGAGATGAAGGACGCGTGGCGCACCAGTAAGGCTACGGAGCCAAAGGTATGCGACTTCGCGGTGTTCCGTGAACACGGCTGTCTTCTGGTCGACGCAAACATGCGAAGTCTTCCGCAATCGTTCGCAGAGGGCACCGCCACAATAGAACAGTTGCAAACAGAGATCCGCGACCGTTTCACCTCAACCAAGTTCCAGCAGCTGCTCAGCACTGTCGACCAGTTCATGGCGAAGGGGTGGGAAAGTCCAGAGGTTCCTCTGACGAGCAGGACGAGGTTTGTTCCGGTCGTGGTTGTGCCTGACGCAGGCATGCCAAGTGAGCTGACAGTCGAGAACTTGATGTTTGCTGAAAGCTTGCCGCTCGTCGTGAAGTACAACGACAACCCTCGCTTTTATAGGGTGCACGTTCCGGCGGTGCTGACCTTCCGCGACCTACTCATGCTTGACGGATTGGCAGAACGCGGCGTTGACGTGTTCGCTCTGCTGAAGAGGTGGCGCAACATCCACCCGCTCGGGAGAAACGGACGTCAGCCACTGCCAGTCGCACTGAAGGAGTTCGTCGACGAACGACACCCCGGTGCGCCGATGGGTCAAGCCGAACACAGGCGGGGTTGGGACATGGTCGAGTACCTGCGATCCCATCTGGCGCAGATGGCAGTCGACGCCGCGCCGCCAATCCTGCGTGAGTCGCTTGCGCAGTTCTTCGCTGAGCAACAGAAGCTGCTTCCGACGTTTGAGAATCGAGGGGAGTTCGTTGAGCGCAATGGTCGGGCGGTTCGGAGAACCGGTAGCGGCTCCGATGAAACCTGACGCGCTAGGTCGCGCAACTTCGGTCCGGGTCGATGGATGACGCGTCGCCAACGGTCCCGGTCTGCAGTGACAGTCGGAGCGACCGAAACCGTCAGGGGCCACTGTGCGCTATCGCAGCGGTGAACGTCAGTGCAAGCCGGCACCCTCGGATGTCGAGGAAATGCTAGGCCACTACGACACGCTGAGGGTAAAAATAAGCACGTTATATACTGATGTGGGATAACATCTATATATGACCGCTGAAACCGATGCAATCAACAGCCTCAGGGCTTCGGGCCTCATAGATGTCCTGACCTGGGCGGCGCCTGTGGCATTCATGGCGACAGATGAGCTCTATGACGAAGACCAGGGCCACGGCCAGGGTTTCGTCGGCTACGTCAACTTCACGCACTACAAGGACCTGGTAGATCGTGCGACGTCGAACGGTCGATTCAAGCTGGGGGACGGCCTCGACGGTCTCGGTGAGGACGTGCTCAAACGTGGTATCACACCGGGCGCTTTCGGTTCGATGCCGAGACTTCCGGCGGGCGCGGTCGTGCGCCGGGACTTCGAGCAGTCGCCGGGCTGGGCGATCGAAGGCTACCGGGTTCTGCTTCAGTCGTATCCATTCGGGAAAATCGACAAGATCAAGTGGGGGCAGCGCAGCGATGCGAAGAAGCATGTCGCCGACCAACTGTTCCTTGAAGATGGCAGTCTGTTCACCAAAGAAGAACTCGGCCTCGAAGTGATCCCCGGCATCCCGAACGACGACTTCGATGGTGTGACACTCATTGCGGCACATGCATTTAACCCGACGACTAAGCAGTTCGAGCTCTACCTAGGCCAGAGCAAGAACCCAGCGTACGCAGACGATTCTTGCTGGCACTGGAAGATTCTGCTGCTTGCCGGTGGCACTCCGGCCGGCGGACCCGGCCTGCCTGCCGCGCCCACCATGCCCAGCCGCGGCGCCTCACCGGACGTAGAGGATGTCCCAGTGCGGATCAAGCCTGCTGGGGCGGGCGAAGGATCGGGCGTAACGGGTGGCTGAGGTACGTCGTCGGTCTCAGACGCTCGCGGCTGCCGCCTCGTTCTTCAACGGCGAGCGCCTCACCATGGCGCGTCAGCTCAAGGGACTCAAGAAGTCTCACCTCGCAACCCTCATCAAGATGTCGCCTGCCTCGGTGACCGCATGGGAAAGTGGCGCCAAGCAACCAAATCGAGCGACGGTCGCGAAACTGGCACTTGCTCTGCAGGTCGAACCGCAGTTCTTCGCGGGTGGCGCTCCACCGAAAACGGACAAGCCAAATTTCCGTTCGCTGCGCTCGACACCCCAGATCGCGCAGGACGAGGCGGAAGCATATGGCCGGTTCGTTGCCGAGGTCGCAGGGATGCTGGAGAACGCCGTCGAGTTTCCTGACGCTCTGCTCCCAGACCTTCCAACTGACCCGGATGAATGTGTGAGAACGCCCGAAGAGGCGGCCCGGGCGTCGCGGAAGTACTTCGGTATTCCGCCAGGGCCAGTGCAACACGTCGTACGCCTTGTTGAGCGTCGCGGTGTGGTTGTGGTGTTCAGCGAGCCGGGTGTGGCCGCCATCGATGCCTACTCGCTGCACTCAGCAACTCGTCCGATCATCGTCCTGAACCCAGTGAAAGACGACTACTACCGGCAGCGCTTCGATGTTGCTCACGAACTCGGGCACCTGATCATGCATCACGACGCGGAACCCGGCGGCAAGGTCGCAGAGGAGCAGGCCAATCGATTCGCGTCGGAGTTCCTTATGCCAGCCGAGGAAATCGCAGCTTTCCTTCCTGCCTCGATGGCAGGCAAGGCTTGGGCGCAACTTGCAGATCTCAAGGAATACTGGGGTGTCAGCCTCGCGGCGTTGCTGTACCGGGCTCGTGCGCTTGGAGTCATGGGCGATGTTTCGTACCGCAACGCGGTAATCCGCATGTCGCAGAATGGTTGGCGGCGCGCCGAGCCTGGACGGATCTCGTCATTAGAGATGCCTTCGATGCTCCCGCGCGCCCGTGAAGTCCTTCGCGAGGCAGGAGTCGACGAAGAGTCATTCTTGGCTGGTTCGGGGCTGCCCGTCAGCTTGTACGAGGTCGCGGCATCACGTGTGCCTACCTCGGCAGTGCAGGAGCCGCCGTCGTGAGCGACAACGTGATTGACCGTTTCCTAAACGCAGACCGACACCGCTAATCGACGAGAGACGAGTCTTGGCATGGCACAGACGAAAGACCAGCAGGTCAAGGCCATCGTGATCGGCATGGCACTCGGTGTGCTCGCGCAGGACGTCGACGCCGTGACAAGTAACAAGATGTCACTGGAGTTCGCATTCAACCGCGCATGGCGAAACTGGCCAGCGGCGAGACGCTTCCCAAATGTCAACGGTAATCATCCAGGAAACCTCTTCTGGATCGGTCTCGACAAGTCTGAACGACGAGCAGGCGGATACGCAGCCTGGAAACTCGACAGGTGGTGCAAGCCATACATCAACTACGACCGGACTGTCGGAGAAGCGCTCGACCACCACGCCACCACGGATGTAACCGTGCAACAGTGGATCGATTTGGGCAGGTCCTTCGTGGACTACTTTAAGCCCGAAGATGTTCGGAAATTGTAGTGGCCGCGACGGCCGTCGCTCGCCTAGGCAAGATCGAGGTGCCGCCAGACAGCTTCGCCTACTGCTATTGAATTCTCTGCAGATACAGAAGGTCATCGGCGTTCAGAGTCGAAGAGCATCTCGCCGAGAAGAAATTGTTTTCGGGCTGAACACGGTGTCGCTCGAATCCATTCTCGGGCCGTTGGGGCACCCCGCGATGAGGCAGTCCAATGGAGCATAGTTGCAGTTGCCATTGCGCGTGACAAGTGAGGGAAAGACGTGGTAGATAGTGGCGGTACCGCCGCAGCGTTCGGGTTCAGCTTTCAGTATCTGGCAACAGCGGCCTACGTACTCAACTTGTTGTGCACCACGGAGATCGATCCGCGCACCGTGACGTTGGTCGTCGAGCCGCCTGGCGCGATCGAATCGGACGTGCCTGACGACGACATCGTGGACTTCGCGGTCCTGGTCGATGGTGTGGTGTATCGATCGGTTCAAGTGAAGGCATCCCGACGCCCAGCCGACCGTACACTAGCGCCCGCGGAGGCGAACCGAGTGTTCGAGCGTCTCGAAACGCTCGGCGACACCGGTGCCTCGCTGCTAATTACGAATCGTCATCTCGCGCCAAGTCTGTCGGCACAGTGCAGCACGGCAGTCGACGATCCTGTGGGGTCGGCCGTCCGCTGGACAGGCGGAGCAGATGCTCAGGCCGCGTCAGAACGACCAATCCTCATCACCAAGAACGTTGCCGATCTTGAGGCGATCTACGAGGATCTCGTTCGCGCCTTCCGGCGCGACAACGCTCGGAGTCAGGGAATCGTTTCGAGCAGACTGGTCGGTGTCTTGTTGCGACACAGAATCTTTGAGGCCGCAGCAGGTCATCAACCAAACCGTATCAGTGGTGACGAACTACTGGCGGTGCTGACTATGCGCGATGCGCAGATAGCGCACGCTGTGGGCGGATTCGACTGGGGCAATCCCGAGTCTCGGATCCCGAACGTGAAATCGCCGGTGCCAAGACTCGACGTCCTCAACGATATTGGCGCGCAGCTGGATATCGACGACCGCACACCGCCGGTCGTCGTGCTGACCGGACACACCGGGATCGGGAAGTCGATACTTGCGACTGACTTTTGCCATCTCAACCACAATCGTTACGAGCATGTGCTGTGGCTAGATGCCCGAGACGACGGCCTACTGCTCGCGCAGATCCGTGAGTACGCCGCCAGGCTCACCGACACCCCTGAAGACGCGGTGACTGATCCGGTGAACTTGTTCTCTAGGGCGCTTGGCGCGCAACGAGGCCCGTGGTTGGTGGTGTTCGACGCGGCGCCAGGGCGTCGAGAGATCGAGCGATTCGTACCAACGCTAGGGCATGGCGCTGTCCTGGTAACGACGACCAACAGCACGGGTTGGTGGCCGACTGCACATGTCCGCGAGGTCGGGCCCTTCGATTCCGCCGAGGCGATGATGTGCTTTGCCAGCTACGCGGGAATCAATGACGCCGACGTTCCCGCGGTCGCGGCAACGATTCAAGCGATCGTCGATCGGCTCGGGTCGATACCGCTCGCGATCAGCATGGCAGGCCTCTACTTCCGCAACGCCGACAGCGACCTCGCCGAGCTCGCCCCCACCTACTTCGCGACGCTCGACGCTCTTGACGACACTCTCGCGATCCCGCCGGGTTTCAATCGGACCGCGTTTGCGGCAGTGACCACAGCAGTCAATCAAATCGGTGCCGACAGTAACTCTCCCTATACCCGCAACGCGAGGATATTGATGCACACCGCTTCTTTCCTTGCGCCGGAAATGATCCCACTCAATCTGATGATCCCCGCGACGTCTGACCCGATCACGATCGACATGGCGCGTCTTCCGGCCCCCTCCGCCGCCGATCCACACCAGATGCGTGCGATCGTAAGCCTGCTGCGGACTCAAACGATCGCGCACCGCGTTCTGGCCTCCGCACACGCAGGCAGCGAGAACCTCAGCGCCGACTGCATTCAGATCCATCCGCTGATCAACGAGATTCTGCGTACGCAGTACGTGGCGTCTGCACCGCCCGGCGCAGTGCAGAATGCGGTGACAGTACTTCTCGGCCACTTGATCCCATGGTTGGGACTGATGCGCACCACGGGCTCGTTCCTCGCCCTCGAGCAACTCAGAATCCATGCCGAAACACTCATCGAGTATCTCGACTCCCAGGAGCCACTAAGCAGCCTGTCAACTCAGCACGACAGGGTGTACCTGACAGCGAAGGCCGGGGTGATGGGCGAGTTGGCAAACTGCTACGGCAATACCGCCCGACTCGATCAAGCCATCAAATTACAGAACCGGTTGGTTGTTCACTATCTCCGGCACTTTCCGAATGAGGAGTGGGCCCAGGTCCTCGCCATGATCCACGCGGGCAACATGCTGACGGACATGTCTCGGGCCTCCGTAGCGCCACAGCCGCTGTTTCAGATCGCCGGGCGCGTGCTCGGATTGATGGAGATCCTCGAAGGCCGCGAAAAGCCGTCCACCAAAGCGGCGGTCTACAGAACCGCTCACCTGTCGGTTCAGATGGTGACGCGAGAACAGGAATACCGCGAGAACTCCATGCTCGCCGGGGTCGCTGCCGCAATGGGCGAGATTGCCGAACGAGACCCCAACAAGGGAGTAAGCCCAGAATGGCTTATGCGGCAGATGAATACGCGCATTGAGCACGGCGACTATGGCGCGGTACTCGCTGCTCTGCAGCAATTGCGCGCAATCGACAGCTCACTCAACGACGCCATCGCCCTCGACGCTCTCGAAATCACCGCGCTGCTCCATACCGGCGACCTCGACACCGCCTTCGCGCAGGTCGACCGGCTGCTGAGCACCGAAGTCATTCAGAACCATTTAGTTCTCGATCTCCGGAGTGCGCTGGCTAAGGTCTTCCAGGCCCTCCATCAAGTCGGCGAGCAGCACTGTTCCGATCCACGGTTCCGGCACAACGCGGACCGCGTGCGGACACAGATTGCGACACTTGACGCAGCGATCGCCGCGGTGCAGCCGCCGCAGTCGTGATCGGTGACGCCGAGATGCTCGGCCCCCGATACTCTCACGTTCGACGAACTCGGCGATCAATGAACTGTCGAGGACTTCCGCGCCGGCGGGATCCAGCGATTGCGGTGCAACTCATCGACGAACTGAGCAGGTGATGACGGTGGTTCGTCAGCGGCTCCGGAAGATCCACACCGCCGTCATCGACGGGCACCACGTCATCGTCTGCACCCCACTCGAGGCCGACGCCGCGACAATCATCGACGCGCTCAGATCCAGGCACTAAAGAGGTCCAACTCAGGTCTGGCGGACAGGTCACACTGGTGTGTGAACACACAGACGGAACACGAAGGACCTGATCCTGCTTGCTTGTCATGTACTGAACGTCGCAAAGATCGGTCCCGATCACTAGAACCAGTCACCGGCATACTCTTCTACCTATGGCTGAGAGCTATCGCGACCAAGTCGTTATCGAGATCCGTCAGATCGCCGACCTCACCGACCGGCGGATCGTGGCCGGCTATCGCATCGTCGTCAGCCCCGGTGGGACGATCGATCTCGACTGGCTCAGTGATCAGCTGAAGGCAGCATTCATCGTGACCGATGTGGAGACGGGCGAACGGCGACAAGAGTCCTACTGGTTTACAGATCTCCGAACCGAAACGCACTGGGGAGCCGCAGGTGCACAAGCCCAGTTTCTTATCGAGACGGCGGCCACCCTGGGAGTTGGCGCCGGCGGTGCAGTCATCGGCAGTGAGATTCTCAACGTCGTTACCAAGCTGAAGGCTAAGGGTTACGAGGTACGGCACGGTGAGCTTGAGGCCCTCACTGACGATGAGATCGGTGACTATGGTCTACGCGCCATTGAGACGACCTTCAACGTGCCGATATCGACACTGACCCTGCGATCCGCTGGTGCGCGCGAGGACGGCGAGTACACCGTGCGTGCGACCGGACGAGACGGGACTGTCTACACCATTACATTCGTGGTCCGCGGCGGCGTGACCCGCGTCTGCGCGCACCATAAGGAACTGCCGTAGCCGCCCGTCGAACTGTGTTCGGACGCTGTAGGTGCGCGGGTAGTGCCATCGAGAAGCTCGCGTCCGACAGTCGACATGACGAAGCACCAGCAACGGCTCTTCACCACGTAACCGCGGGCGGGTGGGTGCACCGCTAGGGTGATGGCTCCTGGACGTTAGTTATCTGGTCCGGTCGGGCTCGCTTGGGTCGGGATCGGAAGTAAGTGGCGTACTCGTCGGGTGTTGGCCGCAGAGATGGATCGACAGCGACGCACTTGAGTGCCGGGTCGTAGATTGCGGTGCGGTAGCACTGTCGGCAGCCATTGCTGTATTTGCCGCATGTCATGCGATTCTTTGGGCTGGCTTGGAAGTGGTGGCCGGCGGGGCAGGTCCACCAGTAGTGGATGTGGCTGCCGGCGTCGACCTTGTCGGGTGTGGTGCCGTTGCGTTCGGTGTCGAATTGCGCTGCGAGAACTGGGTTGCGTGAGGCCAGGTCGCTGAACCCACGGTTCAGTCGTTTGTGGTTGTTGCAGGAGCATTCGTTGCGATGGTCGTGGGCCATCTTGGCGAACGAGGTGATGAACTCGTGCCCGTGATCGCAGCGCCAGGTTGCTATTGCCCGAGATCGTGCGGACCTGGTTTCGGGGGTTGCTCCGGTTGGCCCGGGTCTGATGAAGCACGCGGACTGGGCGGGGTGGGTGGTTGCGAAGTCGTTGACTCCCGGCACGAAGGTCTGATTGGTGCACACGGGGCACTGCGCCGATTTCGCAGTGCCATGGATCGTTGCTTTGCGCTTGTAGACATGAAAGCGGTCGCAGATCATCCAGACGATTGCGTGGGAGCTCGCTCGGATCTCGTCTGCGCGTAGGCCTCCTTGTGTGAACCAGTAGTCTTCGACGGACATGCTGTCGGCCAGCTTCTGCTGCCCGGGGCCGGCGGGGGCTGTGGGTGCCATTGTTAGTCGCCGCCGAGTGTGAGGTCGATGTCGTGATGCCAGACCGGTAAGGGCGGGTTCTGTTCGTAGTCGTTGTAGTGCCGGTACGGGCCGTGGGTGTGGAAGTAGCGTGCGATGACCGGTTTGAGTTCCTTCATGATCAGCGCAGCTGGGTGTTCGGTGTGTTGCGGTATGAAGTCCTGGATCTTGTTGGTGACGGCCTCGAGGATTGCGGCGTAGGCGTGTGTTTGCGCGAGGATGTCGCGGAGCCAGGCCCCGTCGGCGAAGATGGCCATCACGCCGACGGCTTCGGGGTAGGTGACGATCTCGGTCTGAATGTCCTCGGGTAGCACTGTGATGTGGGGGAGTTGAGCCCGACGTTCAGCGACGATGGCCGGCGCTGCGCCGAGTGCCCAGCGGGCGGCTACCGAACGGGCAGCGATGACATTTGTCGGACACAGGCCGAGGCGTTGGTGTCGGAAGTGTTGTTCGGCGGTGATCAGTGCGGGCAGGTCGACACGAACGTGGCGTAGGGGTGGGGTGCCTGGGCCGGTCCAGCGGCGGTGGCGTAGGCAAATGGTGTGCCTGTGGTGGCGCACCTGCTCGACGATTTGTCCCTGGGCGCATTGGAGGCATTGCCATCGGGGTCGGTCGTTTCGGTCGCACTCGTAGCAGCGTCGTTGCGGTTGCATGGCGGTGGCGGCGTCGTCGGTACGGGTGATCGTGCCAGGCGCCAATCCCGCGAGCGTTTCGAGGCGATCGGTGGCGATCTGTGCTTGCTCGCGTGGCGGGCGTCCTCGGATCTGGTAGTGCAGGGCGGCGTGAGTTGTCACTGGGTCGAGGTGGTTAGTGGCGCATAAGCGCCGCAGGTAGCTGCCGGCGGTTTCGAGTGGGTAGTAGGCGATCGGGTTGGCTACCTGGAGGATCATCGTTTTGCCTGCCGCTGGCGTTGCTCTACCTCGACCGCGGCTACCGATTTGATCGAGCGAAGGAGCTGGAGGTCGATGCGTTCTTTGCCGATGATGCCGAGGTTACGAAGGTCCTCGGTTGCCGTGTCGGGGATTGTGGTTGCGCGGATCGCCGCGGTTTGGAGGAGTTTGTTGAGGGCGTTGATCGAGCCGCGGGTGCGGTTGTAGAGCAGCGCGAGCATCTTCTGCGTGGTCAGGGCTCCGGGGCGGTGGCGCAGCAGCCGCAGGTTCGATTCGAGTGCGGAGACCACGTTGCACCATTCCTCACGGGCAGGGCCCGGTTCGTTGGTGAAGGGCTGGAGTTGCAAGAGTGCGCCGCGGCTGGCGATCTGGCTGCCGGCATCACCGTTGAAGAACCCGGACGCTGTCAGGTTGACACCCATGTACACGTAGCTTGCGGTCGAGAGGTCCAGATACTCCTTGAGGAGGTCACTGGTCTCAATCGAGAGTGCGCTGCGCTGTTTGAGTCGATGCAGGTCGTCGATGATTACCAGCTGTACGTGATGGCTTCGCAGAGCGTGGATTACCTGCGCCTTGAGTTTGTCGTGGGTGAAGCTGTCGGGGAACGGGTGGTGCATGAACGTGAGGATCGCTTTGTCGAACGCGGTAGGGGAACAACGCGCGGGGGTCGCGATGACGACGACGGGTATTTCACCCGAGCTCAGGTATCCAGGATGCTTGGTGGCGTATTGACGCTCGAACTCGCGCGCGATGGACCGGCCGATGGTCGTTTTGCCCGAGCCTGCGGGCCCTGAGATGAGGTAGACCTCTCTGTCGTCTGGCCGGTGCCAGTTGAGGCCGGTGAGGATATGCACATCGTTGAATGCCTCGATCATCGCGTTGGTCATTACGACATGGCTATGACCATGGTGTTCATCGCGGTCAGCGAGCCACTGCTCCCGTTCGTCTGCAGGCAGTCGCTTCAGGCCGGCCACGGACAACGCTGCGGGTGCCTCGGTGTGCTGTTGAACCGCGCGCCGGTGCCCGTCGAGGTCGTAGATGGTGGTCTCTGTGGCGCTGGGGGTGCGCGCTTTGGTGTTCATACGGCACCTGGCCTTTCCGGATGTCACACGGTCCATGGGGTGAAGTTGTTGTGGGAGTTGATACCGGGGTCTGGCGACTCGATGTCATCGGTGCCAGTCGGGGGCGAATCGGGTTCGTCAGGTTCGTCAGTCTGGGGGAGCGGCGCGTGGGACTGGGCGATTCGCTGTGCTCGGTCGATGCCCTTTGCCTCTCGGAGGGAGAGGCGCTTGGAGGCCTTCGCTGACGTGCGGTGGATCTCGTCGGCGGCGGCGGTCAGTGCCCAGGCCTCGTCGCTTGTGTCCGGTGCGGGCCAGACTTCGTCGGTGTACGGCGTTTCGGCGCGTGGGTAGCGCGTGTTGAACGCCGTGATCCATTCGTCGGTGGACGGGTTGTAGACCCAGACGCAGGCGCGGTTGTGCTTGTTATACCGGATTTCCCACTTGTTCCCGTGCTCGACGATTCCGGACGGCTTCCCCCGCAACTCGTTCAGATCATCGCAGTCGAAGCGATGGTGCTCGATTTGAATCCCATAGTGCTGAATCGTCTGCCACACGACGGGGTAGACGCGATAAAGCATGTGACTAGTCAGGGGAAGCGGGAAGCGCGGTGCGAAAGCCATCGCGGCTGACCACATGTCGTTGGGGGAGAGCTTGACCGACGGGCGCTCCGGGTCGACCAAGCCGTCGTTCGGTTGCATCCGGTACACGGTGAGTACCCACTCCTCGAACAGCTCACGAACGGTATCGATGCCGATGGTGACCTGTTCGGGTTTAGTGTCGCCGCGATGGCGTGGGTCAGTACCGAGGTAAGTTCCGAAGTATGAGGTGAACTCGCTGTTGATCGTTCCGAAAGCGCGTTCTATGACGCCTTTCTCCCACGGACTGAAACCATTGCACCAGGTCACTGTCGTGCCGAATGCGGTGGTTACGTCGTCGAGTACCTGACTGCGAAAATTTCCGCCGTTGTCGAGCACGAGCTGCTCGAATGGTATCGCCGGACGCGCGAGCGAATCCTGGTAGCGGTCATCGAGGGCCAGCATTTGACCGACCGGAAGCCGCGAGCTGACGAGACGGTACCGTTCGGCGACCCCGTCTTTCATCGGGAGCGGGATCACACCTTCGGCGAGGGCGATCGCGAGGTCGGTTCCGTCGGGATCCCCAGCGGTGATTGTCCATGTGGCGAAGTCGCGTGTGTGTTTGTCGATGACGAGGACCAGGTGTGGCCGGATCTCATTGCCACGTTCGTCCAGACACCACAGGTCCATGGTGTGGTCGTCCGCGATGCCTTCTCCTCCCGGTCGTCCCGGCATGGTCGGACGGTGAACGGTGTGTGGCGTCCTGCTGTGGCTTCGTCGATCGGCTGCCGGCTTGTCGACCCACAAGTGCGCCCCGCGCAACTTGATCAGCCGACGAAGCGTCGACTCGGACGGGAATTCGAAGTAGTTGTCCGCATGCGCGTCGTAGATGTTCAGCTCCGGATGTGCGTCCGTAAACTGAACTCGGATCTTGCCGATGATCGTCGTAACCTTGGTATCGGTTTCGTGCACATACGCGATGAGTACTTCGTCGAGCGCGCGGATAACCTCGGGATCCTGGTTCCCGCAAAGCTTTTGGCCACGACGATTGCGAGGGACCAGACCTTCCGGTCCCTCGTTGCGGTAGCGCATGGCATACCGCTCAACGGTCCGCGGTGAAACAGTATGCGACTGGCCGTCCGGCCAGAGGATCGACGAAAGCTCATGCGCCTTCGCAATGATCCGAGCGCTCTTCGGCTCGGTCAACCGATACTCGGGGCGAGGCACTTCCGCGCCTGGAAAGTATCCCGACTCGAGTTCAGCCAAGTGATCAACGAGGAATCGGACACGCGGGCGATCTTCCTCAGGGATCGACAGCATCGCCACACTTGGATCGAGCGGATTGAAGGTTGCGATACCCGACCCAGTGCTATCGGGTTCGAGGTCGAGCTGAGTGAAGTACATGCACTCACCGGTGGTGCACTGCTGGGCACATATATGGCGAGGCGAGATCCCAACGACGCGGAAGCGCTGCCCGGCGACGGTGATCTCATCGTCGAGCCCGTAGTCGGCGTGGCCGTTCATGGCTGGTCACCCCGCTCGACGTTGGGCCGCACGGGACTGCTGCACGGTTAGGTGACAGGTTGTAGTCACGCCGCCAGTGCGGCGGTCGTGTTCATGATGGTCTCGAACTCGATGGGCGTCAAACGGCCCAGGCGGGCCTGACGACGGCGACGGTGGTAGGTCCTCTCGATCCAGGTCACGATCGCGATGCGTAGCTGCTCGCGGGTGGTCCAGGAGCGGCGGTCGAGGACGTTCTTCTGCAGCAGCGCGAAGAACGATTCCATGGCGGCGTTATCGCCGCTTGAGCCGACTCTGCCCATGCTCCCGACCATGCGGGGACGGGCCAGCGCGCGCAGGAACTTCCTGCTTCGAAATTGAGATCCTCTGTCGCTGTGGACGATGCAGCCGGCGACATCACCGCGCATGGTGACGGCGTTCTCGAGCGCCTGGACGGCCAGTCTTGATTTCATCCTGGAGTCGATCGAGTACCCCACGATCCGGCCAGAGAACGCGTCCTTGATCGCGCAACAGTAGAGCT
>NZ_JBJURU010000009.1:0-4164 GCF_046098115.1 Gordonia sp. VNK21
TCCCTCGCCGGAGCCCGCCTGAAACTCTCCGGCATGCACTGGAACATCCCCGGCGCCACCGGCATCCTCACCCTCCGAGCCGAACACGCCAGCAACCGCCTCGACACCATCTGGACCCACCACCACAACCAGACACCAACCACACCGATCAGCGCCTAACCGGACCGCCACCTACAAATGTGTCTCGCACCCAGGCCGGGTTCTCGGCGCCGGAGATGTCGTACCCCGGCGTTAATCTGAAGTCGGTGAATGGGGGTGAGAAGGCAATGACAGGTTCGGGTGGGACCAGACGCGGGGATCGTCGCCCCCCGGCGCTCGGCGACGTGTGGCCGGTCGACGATGCGCGCGGCGCCGAGGACCTCAGCGGCACCGACAACCGGTGGGCCGAGATCCACGGCGAGCCCGCCGATCACCGGTTCGTCGCCATCGGCTCCGCCGGGGCCGCCCCGCTGTCCGAGTCCGATCTCCGGGCCGCCCACGAGGTGGTGCTGCCCGAGGATCCCCTGGCGCTGTGGCGCGTGGTCGACACGGCCCTGGCCAAACTCGCCGAGGTGCCGCTGGCCACCGCCTCCGAGTCCGAGCTGGCGAGCCTGGTCGAGGTCTCCGAACGGGTCCGGCGCCGCCAGGACGGCCTGTCCGCCGCCGCCTACCTCGAGTGCAGCGATCGCAACGTCTTCCGCGCCGCCGGCTACCTCAACATGCGTACCTTCCTGGCCACGGGCCACCGGCTCGGTCCCGCCGAGACCTCACGCCGCACGTCGCTCGCCGCCGCTCTGGCCCGGCGCACCTCGCTGACCGGGGCGACGCTCGACCCGCAGCTGCCCGCCACCGCGGAGGCGGTCGGCACCGGCGAGATCGGGGCCGCGCACGCACTGGTGATCGCCGAGACCGTCAAGCAGATCCCGAACGCTCTGGGCCCGGACACCGCCGCCACCGTCGAGGCCGAGCTCGCCGATCATGCGCGCCGGCTGAGCCCCAGCGATCTGACCAAGGCCGGTCGGCGCCTGATCGCCCTGCTCGACCCGGACGGGCGCTACACCGATCCCGCCGACCGCACGCGGCAGCGCGGCCTGCGCCTCAGCGGGCAGAACCCTCAGCTCATGAGCCGGCTCATCGGCGACCTCACGCCCCGCCTGCGCGCCAAACTCGATCTGATCCTGAACAGCTACGCCGCGCCCGGGATGAACAATCCGGACGATCCGGACTCCCCGCACCCCGAGGACGGCACGCCCGCCGACGAGGCCCTCGCGGCCGCGCAAGACCGCGACCAGCGCTCCCCCGCCCAACGCCACCACGACGCCCTCGAAGCGATGTGCGACTTCGTCCTCGCCCACCGCGGCCTCGGCCGGCCCGACCGGATCCCCGCCGAACTCGTCATCTCCATCAGCGACGCCGACCTGGCCCGGCGCGCCGGCATGGCCGCCACCACCACCGGCACACTGGTGCCCGTCGCCGACCTGATCGAGCTGGCCGCCCAGGCCAGCCCGCACCTGGCCGTCTTCCGTGAGCACACCTGCGAGCCGCTCTACCTCGGCCGCGGCCGGCGCACCGCCTCCAAGGCGCAGCGTCTCATGCTGTCCGCCCGCGACGGCGGCTGCACCGCACCCGGCTGCGATGCGCCGTTCATCCGCACCCAGGCCCACCACAGTCCCGACTGGGCCCCCGGAACCGGACCCACCCGCACCCCGGACGGCGGCCGTACCGACATCGACCGGCTCGGAGCCGCCTGCGGCGGCCACAACCGCTGGGTCGGTCCCCGAGTGGGCCAATGGGAGACCGACATCCTCCGCACCGGCCCCAACGCCGGCCGGATGGTCTGGCGCCCGGCCGGCACCCGCGGGCCCTGGCAGCTGAACCCGGCCCACCGCCCCGACCTGCTGCTCGACCAGGCCGCACACGCACCGCCCCACCACGACCGCACCTGCACCGGAGCGCCACCGGGCGGCAACCACCACCGCTCCGGCCTCGAGAAGGCACTGGAAGCGCGGGCCGGCCTGACCCGGCTGCTCGCCTGACCCGGCTGCTCGCCTGACCCGGCCGCTCCCCGGCACGGTTCCTCTCCCCGGCACGGTTCGCGTGTCCGGGCGAGCGGCCCTGCGCCGCATACGATCTGCGCATCCGCATCCTGGGCGCACAGGACGGAGCAGACTGGATGCCACGGACATGTCGCTGCCCTGCCACGGCAGCATCCGGACCCGGAGATGAGAAACGATGCCCGAAGAGAAATTCACCGCCGCCGTCGTCAACGAGTTCGGCGCACCATTGGAAGTCACCGAGATCGACATGCCGGTACCGGGCCCCGGACAGGCCCTGGTCAAGCTCGAGACATCCGGCGTGTGCCACACCGACCTGCACGCCGCCCACGGCGATTGGCCGGTCAAGCCCAGCCCGCCGTTCGTCCCCGGCCACGAGGGCTGCGGGCGCGTCGTCGCCCTCGGCCCCGGAGTCACCGAGCTGAAGGTCGGCGATCTGGTCGGCAACGCCTGGCTGTGGTCGGCCTGCGGCGTCTGCGAGTACTGCCGGGCCGGCTGGGAGACGCTGTGCGAGGACCAGCAGAACGGCGGCTACTCGGTCAACGGGTCGTTCGGCCAGTACATGCTGGTCGACGCCCGGTTCGCCGCCCGCATTCCCGACGGGCTCGATCCGGTGGAGGTGGCCCCCATCCTGTGCGCCGGCGTCACCGTCTACAAGGGTCTCAAGGTCTCCCAGACCCGGCCCGGCCAGTGGATGGTGATCTCCGGCATCGGCGGCCTCGGCCACATCGCCGGCCAGTACGCGAAAGCCATGGGCATGCGGGTGGCGGCGGTCGACATCGCCGACGACAAACTCGCCCTGGCCCGGGAACTCGGCGCCGAGGTCACCGTCAACGCGGCGGAGGTCGACGACGTCGCCGCGGCCGTCGCCGAACATACCGGCGGCGGCGCCCACGGCATCCTGGTGACCGCCGTGCACCCGCAGGCCTTCGGCCAGGCCATCGGCATGGCCCGCCGCGGCGGCACCATCGTCTTCGTCGGACTCCCGCCCGGAGACTTCCCGGCACCGATCTTCGACGTCGTCCTCAAAGGCCTCACCATCCGCGGCTCGATCGTCGGCACCCGGCAGGACATGGTCGAGGCGATCGACTTCTACGCCCGCGGCCTGATCACCCCGACGGTGGCCACCACCGGCCTGGGCGAGATCAACGAGGTCTTCGACCGGATGGAGAAGGGCGAGATCGACGGCCGCATGGTGATCGACTACCGGTGACCGGCTACCCGTGACCGTCGGCGGTCGCCGCCACCAGCTCGGCGACCGCCGACCGCGTGTACTCGGCGAGCCGCTGCAGATGCGGCAACGTGTCCCGGCAGCCGACGAAGCCGAGCGTCACCGAATCGGCGTACCCGATCAGGGTCACGTTGAGGCCGTAGCCGTCGACCAGGAACGAGATGGGGACGACGTACTCGAGTTCGGCGCCGAGCAGATACCGCTTCTCCCGGCCCAGCACCACATTGGAGACCGTGAAGTTGAACAGCCGCGGCAGCCGGGTGGCCAGCCCGGCATGCTGCGCCAGCAGCAGCGGGGTCATCCCGATCAGCGCGAAATAGTCCTGAGAACTGCGGCTGAGTCCGTCGACGTCCTGTTTGCCGCGGCGGGTGTGGGCGGCCACCGTCGCCAGCCGCCGCAGCGGGTCGTCGACGTCGGTGCCCAGCGGGGTGACGAAGCCCGTGGCCGCGTTCCGGGTCTGCTGATCGCGGCTCAGCCCGATCGGCACCGACGCGGTGAGGCTGGCCTCCGGCAGCGCCGACAACTCCGCCAGATACCGCCGAACCGCACCGCCGACCGCCGCGAGAACCACGTCGTTCACCGTGGTGCCGGCCGCCGAGGCGAACTGCTTGAGGGTGGCCAGCGGCACCTGTTCGACGGCGACCCGGCGGTGCGGGCCGAGCCGGGTGTTCAGCACCGAGCTCGGCGTGCGGGCCGCGGCCCGCACGAAACTCTCCGGCCCCACGGACATGCCGAGCAGCTTGGGCAGCAGGGCGGCGGTGGCGAGTGTGCCCTCGGTGACCCGCCGCGGAAGAATCGTCAGCCGCTGCAGCAGGCTGAGGTCACCGCTGGTGTCGACCTCCCCACCGGTGGTGGGCCCGGCCTCCGGGTCGGTGCTCAGCCACGATTTGATGGTCTCGA
>NZ_JBJURU010000009.1:4174-6008 GCF_046098115.1 Gordonia sp. VNK21
TGGCAGCCCCACTAGTCCGGCGCCCGCATCTTCAGCTAGCCCGGCAGGCCATGGTCGAGGCGATCGACTTCTACGCCCGCGGCCTGATCACCCCGACGGTGGCCACCACCGGCCTGGGCGAGATCAACGAGGTCTTCGACCGGATGGAGAAGGGCGAGATCGACGGCCGCATGGTGATCGACTACCGGTGACCGGCTACCCGTGACCGTCGGCGGTCGCCGCCACCAGCTCGGCGACCGCCGACCGCGTGTACTCGGCGAGCCGCTGCAGATGCGGCAACGTGTCCCGGCAGCCGACGAAGCCGAGCGTCACCGAATCGGCGTACCCGATCAGGGTCACGTTGAGGCCGTAGCCGTCGACCAGGAACGAGATGGGGACGACGTACTCGAGTTCGGCGCCGAGCAGATACCGCTTCTCCCGGCCCAGCACCACATTGGAGACCGTGAAGTTGAACAGCCGCGGCAGCCGGGTGGCCAGCCCGGCATGCTGCGCCAGCAGCAGCGGGGTCATCCCGATCAGCGCGAAATAGTCCTGAGAACTGCGGCTGAGTCCGTCGACGTCCTGTTTGCCGCGGCGGGTGTGGGCGGCCACCGTCGCCAGCCGCCGCAGCGGGTCGTCGACGTCGGTGCCCAGCGGGGTGACGAAGCCCGTGGCCGCGTTCCGGGTCTGCTGATCGCGGCTCAGCCCGATCGGCACCGACGCGGTGAGGCTGGCCTCCGGCAGCGCCGACAACTCCGCCAGATACCGCCGAACCGCACCGCCGACCGCCGCGAGAACCACGTCGTTCACCGTGGTGCCGGCCGCCGAGGCGAACTGCTTGAGGGTGGCCAGCGGCACCTGTTCGACGGCGACCCGGCGGTGCGGGCCGAGCCGGGTGTTCAGCACCGAGCTCGGCGTGCGGGCCGCGGCCCGCACGAAACTCTCCGGCCCCACGGACATGCCGAGCAGCTTGGGCAGCAGGGCGGCGGTGGCGAGTGTGCCCTCGGTGACCCGCCGCGGAAGAATCGTCAGCCGCTGCAGCAGGCTGAGGTCACCGCTGGTGTCGACCTCCCCACCGGTGGGGGGCCCGGCCTCCGGGTCGGTGCTCAGCCACGATTTGATGGTCTCGACGGCGGCGCCGCCGTCGGTCGCACAATGGTGGGCCTTGAAGTAGAAGGCGAAACGATCGTTCTCGAGCCCTTCGATCACATGCGCCTCCCACAGCGGCCGGGTCAGGTCGAGTGGCCGCGAATGCAGGCGTTCGACCAGCGCACCGAGCTCGGCCTCCCCACCCGGTGAGGGCAGTGCATCGAGCCGGACGTGGTAGGTGGGATCGGGTTCGGTCTTCTTCCAGTACGCGGCGTCGGCGAGCGGCAGACCGGCGAGCCTGCTGTCGTACGGGAAGGGCAGAAAGGCCAGGGCGGAGAAGGCGCGGTAGACCTGCCGGACGAAGTCGTGCGGTGCGCCCGGCGGCAGCCGGAAGATCGCCAGAGCGCCGATGTGCATGGGCGTGCGCGGCGACTCCATGCGCAGCAGGGCGTGATCGACCGGGGTCAGCAGCCTCATGGCCCGATGGTAGCCGCGCAGCGGCGTCCCGGTGACGACGTTGCCGCAGCTCCCCGACTCACCAGTCCAGGCCGAGATCCAGGGCGGTGACCGAATGGGTGAGGGCGCCGACCGCCAGGTAATCGACGCCGGTGCGCGCATAGTCCAGAGCCATGTCCAGACTCAGCCCGCCCGACGACTCCAGCTTGGTGCCGGGATTGCGGCTGTCCCGGCGCTGGACCGCCATCTGGGTCTCCCACGGCTCGAAGTTGTCGAGCAGCACCAGCTGCGGATCCAGCGCCAGCACCTC
>NZ_JBJURU010000009.1:6018-82957 GCF_046098115.1 Gordonia sp. VNK21
CGGCCCGGGTGGTGGCCACCCCTCCAGCTGTGGTCGCCACTGGAGTAGAATCGTCAGCCGCTGCAGCAGGCTGAGGTCACCGCTGGTGTCGACCTCCCCACCGGTGGTGGGCCCGGCCTCCGGGTCGGTGCTCAGCCACGATTTGATGGTCTCGACGGCGGCGCCGCCGTCGGTCGCACAATGGTGGGCCTTGAAGTAGAAGGCGAAACGATCGTTCTCGAGCCCTTCGATCACATGCGCCTCCCACAGCGGCCGGGTCAGGTCGAGTGGCCGCGAATGCAGGCGTTCGACCAGCGCACCGAGCTCGGCCTCCCCACCCGGTGAGGGCAGTGCATCGAGCCGGACGTGGTAGGTGGGATCGGGTTCGGTCTTCTTCCAGTACGCGGCGTCGGCGAGCGGCAGACCGGCGAGCCTGCTGTCGTACGGGAAGGGCAGAAAGGCCAGGGCGGAGAAGGCGCGGTAGACCTGCCGGACGAAGTCGTGCGGTGCGCCCGGCGGCAGCCGGAAGATCGCCAGAGCGCCGATGTGCATGGGCGTGCGCGGCGACTCCATGCGCAGCAGGGCGTGATCGACCGGGGTCAGCAGCCTCATGGCCCGATGGTAGCCGCGCAGCGGCGTCCCGGTGACGACGTTGCCGCAGCTCCCCGACTCACCAGTCCAGGCCGAGATCCAGGGCGGTGACCGAATGGGTGAGGGCGCCGACCGCCAGGTAATCGACGCCGGTGCGCGCATAGTCCAGAGCCATGTCCAGACTCAGCCCGCCCGACGACTCCAGCTTGGTGCCGGGATTGCGGCTGTCCCGGCGCTGGACCGCCATCTGGGTCTCCCACGGCTCGAAGTTGTCGAGCAGCACCAGCTGCGGATCCAGCGCCAGCACCTCGTCGAACTGGGCCAGCGAATCCACCTCCACCTCCACCGGCAGATCCGGGGCCGCCGCCCGCACCGACTCCAAGGCCGTCGCCACCCCTCCGGCGGCGGCCACATGGTTGTCCTTGATGAGGGCGGCGTCGCCCAGACCCATGCGATGGTTCACGCCGCCACCCGCGCGGACCGCATACTTCTGCAGGAACCGCAGTCCCGGCAGGGTCTTCCTCGAATCCCTGATCTGCGCACCGGTCCCCTCCACCGCGGCCACCCAGCGGGCGGTCTCGGTGGCGATACCCGACAGATGACAGAGCAGGTTCAGTGCGGTCCGCTCCGCGGTGAGCAGCGAGACGGCCGGCGCCCGCACGGCCAGCACAGTCTGTCCCGGCACCACCGGGTCGCCGTCGGCGATCTGCTCGGTGACCGCGTAGTTGTCCGCTCCGATCACCGCATCGAAGACGGCGCGGACCACCGGCAGCCCGGCGATCACGCCGGGCCGGCGGCTGACGATCCGGGCCTGGGCCACGGTCTCGGCCGGCACCGTCGCCAGAGTGGTGATGTCCGGCCCGTAGCGCAGGTCCTCGTCGAGCGCGGTGAGGATCAGCGAGCGCAGTTCCTCGCTCTCGGCGAAGTCCAGCTCCGCCGCGGGACCGGACTGACCGACGAAGCCGTCGCCCACCGGCGTCACTCCCCGCCGCCGGGATTGCCGATGGCGATCATCCGCTCGACGGACTTGCGGGCGCGTTCGGCCACGTCCGCGGCCACGTGCACCTCGTCCTTGCCCTCGGTGAGGCAGCGCTGCAGCGCGGCCGGGGTGATCATCTTCATGTACGGGCAGGCGGCCCGCGAATTGACCGGCTGGAAGTCGACGTCCGGGGCGGCCTTGCGCAGCTGGTGCAGCATGCCCACCTCGGTGGCCACCAGCACCTGACTGGCCCTGGTGGCGCGGGCGGCGTCGATCATGCCGCCGGTCGAGAGGATCTTCACCTTGTCCTCGGGCACCGCGCCCTCGCCGGCCAGGTACAGCGCCGAGGTGGCGCAGCCGCACTCCGGGTGGATGAACAGATCCGCATCCGGGTGGCTGTCGCTCTGGGCGGTCAGCTCGTCGCCGTTGATGCCCGCGTGCACGTGGCATTCGCCGGCCCAGATGTGGATGTTGTCCCGGCCCAGTTCGCGTTTGACGTGCGCACCGAGGAACTGGTCGGGCAGGAACAGCACCTCGCGATCCGGGTCGATCGAGGCCACCACGTCCACCGCGTTCGACGAGGTGCAGCAGATATCGGTCAGGCCTTTGACCTCGGCGGTGGTGTTGACGTACGAGACCACCAGCGCGTCGGGGAAGTCGGCCTTCCATTCGCGCAGCTCGTCGGCGGTGATCGAGTCGGCCAGCGAGCAGCCGGCCCGCTCGTCGGGGATCAGCACCCGCTTGTCCGGGCTGAGGATCTTGGCGGTCTCGGCCATGAAGTGCACACCGCAGAAGATGATCTCGTCGGCGTCCACCTCGGCGGCGATCCGGGACAGCGCCAGCGAGTCGCCGCAGTGATCGGCGACGTCCTGGATGGCCGGCAGCTGGTAGTTGTGCGCCAGGATGACCGCGTTGCGCGCCGCGGCGAGCCGCTTGATCTCGTCGGCCCATTCCGGGGTCGCCTCCACGCCGCCGAAGGCGGGCGGGATACTGGTTCGCGGATCGGCCATGCCCAGATCGGTCACGGTCCGGGTGATGCCGGTCGGCTCGGTGGTCACGGTTGTCGTCATGGCGACTGCACTCCCATCACAAGGTCTCCGGGAGCGGGCTGGCCCCGGAGGGGTTTTCGACCAATGATCGAAAACTGTTCGCCATGGTAACACCGTCCATTCGGCGGCCATTCCCGGCCGCCCCGCGGCCCGCCCGGCACCGGCCGCGCGCGAGGGGCCATACCCTAAACTCGACTGTCATGCCGACGTCCATTGCTGTCGAGGTGCTCAGCGCGGTCTTTCAGGTACGCGAACCCGACGAGGGCCCGGCCACCCTGCACGTACTGCTGGTGGGCGCCGACGGCGGTGAGAGCTGGCGGCTGCCCGGCGGAGCGCCCGGCGAGCGCGAGAACCTGGCCGCGGCGGCGCGACGCCACCTGGGCAGCCAATGCGGACTGACCCGGGTGGCCCACCTCGAGCAGCTGTCGGTGCTCTCCGATCCGGACCGGGTCCCGGTCACCCGCACCATCGCCTCCTCGTATCTGGGGCTGGTGCCGCGCGATGTGCCGGCCGAGTTCACCGGCTCCCCCGAGGGCGCCCGGGCCGCCTGGTTCGACGTGGACCACCTGCCCGGACTGATCTACGACCACGCCGAGGTGGTGGCACTGGGCCGCTCCCGGCTGGCCGGCAAGCTCTCCTACACGAATCTGGCCTTCGCGCTGGCCCCCGCGCGGTTCGCGATGAGCGAGCTCTCCGAGATCTACGGCGCCGCCCTGGGCTATCCGGTCGACTCGACGAATCTGCTGCGGGTGCTCTCCCGGCGCGGCGTGGTGGTGGCCACCGGCACCGTCGGCCGCACCGGCCGGGCCGGCGGCCGCCCGCCCGCGCTCTACACCTTCGCCGACGACGAGCTGGTCGTCACCGACGAATTCGCCACGCTGCGCCCGCCGCCCTGACCGTTCACGGGTGCGGGCCCGGTCCGGGCTGCTGCGGATCCGCACCGGGCCCGCCCACGGCCGACGGACCGGAGGGCGGCGGGCCGAGCACCGGCGGCATCGAACCCGGGACGTACACCGGGCCGCGGTCGGCCGGCTCGGGCAGATCACCGCGGCCCAGATCGGGATCGGACTTCGCGGACACCAGGAAGAAGTAGACGAGAGCGGCGAGTCCGGGCGCGCAGATCAGCAGCAGCCACGGAGCCGGCAGGTCACCGAGGCGGGCGCCGTCGAGCCAGATGTCGCCGAGCGTGTCGTACACGCCGGGCGTGTGCCGGTCCACCTCGTACCGGGCCGAGGCGATGCGCCGCCCCACCTCCATGGCGATCGCGCTGACCGCGACGGCGGCGACCACCGCGTACAGCAGACCCGACAGGCCGCGGCTGCGCGGCAGCAGGAACCACACCAGCAGCCCCACCAGCAGCCCGAGGACCGCGGAGACGAAGACGAAGACAGCAACGGCGCCGAACAGGCCTGCGGACTGTTCCTGGGTGAAGCCGACGATCTGGTCGGTGACCGTGATCTGCGTGGTCGGCGCGGTGAACGCCCAGGTCACGCCGCCGAGGACGCCGAGGATCAGCAGTCCGGCCACCACCAGCGCGGTGCGCCGCACATCGGCGACCGCGGCGGCGGGCTCCGGCGCCGAGGTGCCCGCCGGCGGTGACTCCGGCGAGGGCTGAATCGGCGGGTACGGACTCGGATCGGTCATCGGCGGTCGGATCTCCACTCGGCGGGACGGACGACGGGGACGCGGACGGAACGAACGCGTGCCCCGGACTCACGCCCACTGTAGTTCGGCGACGAGGCTCAGCGCCGGTCGAGTTCGGTCGAATCGACGGTGCCGTGCCGCGAACAGCGCGCAGTCCAGCCGTCGGGCCGCACCTGCACCACCATCCGGCGGCCGCACCGGCCGCAGTAGCGCGGCGGTTCGAGCCCGAGCCGGGCCGCGGTGGGCACCGCCGCCGGATCCTGTACCTCCAGCTCCAGGCCGGTGTAGACGCCGTAGCGCAGCGGCGGCTGCAGCGGACCGGGCACCGGCTCGGCCTGCAGCAGCGGATTGCCCCGGGACCTGCCCGCCGCCCCCGGTACCGGCGAACCCGCCGCCACCGGCTCCGGCGCCGCCCGGTCAGATGGTGTCATTGAGCGCCTTGATCGGCATGGACAGATCCTCGAGCAGATCCAGGTCCTGTTCGGCCGGCCGCCCCAAGGTGGTCAGGTAGTTGCCGACGATGACGGCGTTGATGCCGCCGAGGATGCCCTGCTGGGCGCCCAGGTCGCCCAGGGTGATCTCCCGGCCGCCCGCGAACCGCAGAATGGTGCGCGGCAGCGCCAGCCGGAAGGCCGCCACCGCCTTGAGCGCCTCGGCGGCCGGCAGCACGTCCAGATCGCCGAACGGGGTGCCCGGCCGCGGGTTGAGGAAGTTGAGCGGGACCTCGTCGGGTTCGAGCAGCGCCAGGTCGGCGGCGAACTCGGCGCGCTGCTCGAGGGTCTCCCCCATGCCCAGGATGCCGCCGCAGCAGACCTCCATCCCGGCGGCCCGCACCATGCTGAGGGTGTCCCAGCGTTCCTCGTAGGTGTGCGTGGTGACCACGTTCGGGAAGTGACTGCGGGCGGTCTCGAGATTGTGGTTGTAGCGGTGCACGCCCATCGCGGCGAGCTCGTCGACCTGCTCCTGAGTGAGCATGCCCAGACTGCAGGCGATCTGGATGTCCACCTCGTTGCGGATGGCCTCGATGCCCGCGGCCACCTGGCTCATCAGCCGCGCGTCCGGTCCGCGGACGGCGGCGACGATGCAGAATTCGGTGGCCCCGGTCTTCGCGGTCTGCTTCGCGGCCTCCACCAGCGACGGGATGTCGATCCAGGCGCTGCGCACCGGTGAGGCGAACAGTCCGGACTGGCTGCAGAAGTGGCAGTCCTCCGGGCAGCCGCCGGTCTTGAGCGAGATGATGCCTTCGACCTCCACCTCCGGTCCGCACCAGCGCATCCGGACGTCGTGGGCCAGTGCGAGGAGCTCTTCGAGGCGGTCGTCGGGCAGCCGCAGCACGGCCAGCACCTGGTCCCGGCCGAGCGGCTCGCCGCGCTCGAGCACCTGCTCGCGGGCGATCGCGAGGATGTCGTTCGGGTCGCCGCCCAGGTCGGCGGGGGTGCGATCGGTGGTCGTCGTGGTCACGTCGGAATCTCCTGCGGGTTTCGGGCCGTCTCGGCCGGATCGATCGGTGGGGCTGACAGTTCGGGTGGCGGTGGCGCCTCGGAGTCCCGGTCGCCGAGCAGCCGGCCGGTCTCCGGGCGCCACCAGTGCGGTGCAGCCGCCCGGAAGGCGGCCGGCTCGGCGGCGCCGCAGCCGTCGGGCAGGGCGGCGAGCACCGGCACGCCGGTGAGCCGCGGCAGGTCGTCGCGATTGCACGCCGTCGCGAGGTCGGGGACGTCGGGCCAGCGTCCGATCACCAGTCCGGCGGGCCGGCAGCCCGCCGTCCGCAGCGCCCGGACGGTCAGTTCGGTGTGGTTGAGGCTGCCCAGTCCGGGATCGGCGACCACCAGGACCGGTGCGCCGAGGGCGCGGGCGGGTTCGCAGATCGTCAGGTCCGGCGCCAGCCGCACCAGCACGCCGCCGGCGCCCTCGATCAGCACCAGGTCGTGGTCGGCGCGCAGCCGCTCGACGGCGGCGGTGATCTCCGCCAGGGTCAGGACGCGGTCACCGCTGCGCCGGGCCGCGGTCTCAGGGGCCAGGGGCTCGCGGTAGCGGATCAGTTCGACCGTGGTGATCTCGCCGGCCAGCCGCCGCACCTGCGCCAGGTCTCCGGGCTCGCCGGGGGCCACCCCGGTCTGTGCGGGTTTGACGACGGCCACCGCCGCGCCGCGGGAGCGGGCGGCGGCGGCCAGGGCCGCGGTGGCGACGGTCTTGCCGACGTCGGTGGAGGTGCCGGTGATCACCACGACGGACCCCGGACGGCGCGCGCTCATCGCGCCCCCACCGCGGCCAGGGCCTCGCCGACGATGCCCGCCACCGAACGCAGCGTCGCCGCGTCCAGGTCGGCACGGACGGTCACCCGCAGCCGTGAGGTGCCGGCCGGCACCGACGGCGGCCGGAAGCAGCCGACGAGCAGTCCGCGGTCGCGGCAGTGCGCGGCGGCGGCCACGGCCGCCTCCGGCTCGCCGACGATCAGCGAGACCACGGCGGATTCGGGCATCGGTGCACCCACCGCGGCGGCGAAGGTGCGCGCGTTCTCGCGCAGCCGCTGCGGGAGCTGCGGGTCGTCGCGCAGCACCTGCAGGGCGGCGTGCGCGCCGCCCACCGCGGCCGGGGCCAGCCCGGTGTCGAAGATGAACGGCCGGGCGGTGTCGATCAGGTACCGGCGCAGCACGGCGCTGCCGGCGACGATGCCACCCTGGGCGCCCAGCGACTTCGAGGCCACCGTGGTCACTACCAGCCCGGGCGCGCCGGACAGTCCGGACTCGGCCACGACGCCCCGTCCTCCGGGACCGCGGACCCCGAGCGCGTGCGCTTCGTCCACCAGCAGGGCGGCCCCGTGCTCGGTCGCGGCGGCGTACAGGCCGCCGATCGGGGCGATCCGGCCGTCGATGCTGTAGATCGAGTCGGTGACCACCAGCGCCCGCCGTTCGGTCCGCGCAGCCAGCGCGGCGCGCACGGCCTCGGTGTCGCCGCGCTCGACCACCACCACGCGGGCCCGGGAGAGCCGGCAGCCGTCGATCAGGGAGGCGTGGGCACCGGTGTCGCTGACGATCAGGTCGCCGCGGCCGGCCAGCGCCGTGACGGCGCCGACGTTGGCCAGGTATCCGGAGGAGAAGACCAGCGCCGCCTCGGTGCCCAGGAACTCGGCCAGATCGTCCTCGAAGTCGGTGTGCGCCGCAGTGCTGCCGACGACCAGCCGTGACGAGGTGGCGCCGGCGCCCCACCGCCGGGCCGCAGCCGCAGCGCCGTCGATCACCGCGGGATGCGTGGACAGCCCCAGGTAGTCGTTGGAGGCGAGGTTGATGCGCTCGTCCCCGGCCGGCCGGACCACCGGATCGCGGTGCAGTCCGGCGTCGTCGATCCGCGCGGCGGCGGCGTCGAGCCAGCCGAGCGGATCGACCGGCAGCGGACCGGCCGCGCCGATCCGGGTCTGTGCGGCGGTCACGCGTTCACCGCCTGCGGCGCGGTGGCGGTCAGGCAGGCACGGACGGCGGCGCCGATCGCGTCGGTGACGGCGCCGATCTCGTCGGCCGTACAGATGTAGGGCGGCATGGTGTAGACGAGATTGCGGAAGGGCCGCAGCCAGACGCCCCTCGCCGTCGCCGCGGTCGTGGCCGCCGCCATGTCCACCTCCCGGTCGAGTTCGACCACCCCGATCGCGCCGAGGGTGCGCACCTCGCGCACCCCGTCCAGGCCGGCCAGCGGCGCGAGCCCGGCCGCGAGCTGTGCGCCGATCGCCGGCACCTGGTGCCGCCAGTGCCCCTCCGCCAGCAGATCCAGCGAGGCGCAGGCCACCGCGCAGGCCAGCGGGTTGGCCATGAACGTGGGGCCGTGGGCCAGTCCGCCGGCCTCACCCGCGCTGATCACCTCGGCGATGCGGGAGGTGGTGAGGGTGGCCGCGAGCGTCAGGTAGCCGCCGGTGAGGGCTTTGCCCAGACACAGGATGTCCGGGGCGACGCCGGCGTGCTCGACGGCGAAGTATTCGCCGGTGCGGCCGAAGCCGGTGGCGATCTCGTCGCAGATGAGCAGCACCTGGTGGTCGTCGCAGATGCGCCGCAATTCGGCGATCAGCCGGGGCGGATGGAAGCGCATGCCGCCGGCGCCCTGGACCACCGGTTCGACGATCACCGCGGCGAGCTCGCCCGCGTGGGCGGCCACTTCGCGTTCGAGCATCGCGACGTAGTCGTGGTCCTCGACGGCCGGCGGGGCGGGCACGAAGATCTGTTCGGCGAGCACCCCGCGCCAGAGGGCGTGCATGCCGCCGTCCGGGTCGCAGACGCTCATCGGAGCGAAGGTGTCGCCGTGGTAGCCGCCGCGCCAGGTGAGCAGCCGGTGGCGCTCGGGCCGTCCCAGGCTGCGCTGGTACTGGATGGCCGTCTTCACCGCGACCTCGACGGCGACCGAGCCGGAGTCGGCGAAGAAGACCTTCTGCAGAGGTTCCGGGGTCACGGCCACCAGGCGCTGCGCGAGCTCGGCGGCCGGGGCGTGGGTGAGGCCGCCGAACATCACATGCGCCATCCGCTCGAGCTGACCGGTCGCGGCGGCGTCCAGCCGCGGGTGGGCGTAGCCGTGCACCGCCGCCCACCAGGAGCTCATGCCGTCGATCAGTTCGGTGCCGTCGGCCAGCCGCAGCCGGGTGCCGGCGCAGGAGTCGACGACCAGCGGCGGGGTGCTCGCCGGGAAGGCGCCGTAGGGATGCCAGATGTGCTCGGCATCGATCCGGCTGATCTGGGCTGCGTCCATCGTCGTCACCTCCGCGGGGCTGGTCCTGAACACCGTACAGGATTACTGGACGGTGTCCAGGACGGTGATCGCGCCGTATAAGGTGTCGGGCGTGGCACACACTCCGGCCGACGTCCTCGCCGCCGCCCGCGGCATCCTCGCCCAGCACAGCCTCGCGGACCTGTCCATGCGGCGCCTGGCCACCGAGCTCGGCGTCCGCCCCAACGCGCTGTACTGGCACTTCCCGGACAAGCAGACGATGCTCGCCGCGCTGGCCGACGATCTGCTCGATGCCGTGCAGATCCCCGCCGACGGCGCCTGGGACCAACGCCTCACCGCCGCCGCGACCAACCTGCGCTCGACCCTGCTCTCCCTGCCCGACAGCGCCGAAGTGGTGTCCTCGGCCTGGGCGTCGGGCCTCTCGCACAGCGACCTGACCGCGACCGTGGCCGCCGTCGCGGCCGACGGCGGGCTGCCGCCGCCGGCCGCGCACGGCGTGGCCACCGCGATCTGCCGGCTGACCATCGGCCTGACCATCGAGGAGCAGACCCGCGCCCAGATGGAGCGGCTCGGTGTGACCGGCCCGTCCGGCCGGGACTTCACCGAGGAGTTCACCCAGGCGCTCGCCGTCATCGTCGACGGCGCCCGGAGTCTGGCCGCCGCCCGGCGCTGACCCGCGGCGTCGGCCGCGGGCCGATAGGATCGATCCGCAGACCCGTCGCGGCGCACGCTGTCTCCACCGCCGACCCCGCCGACCGCAGGATTCCGATGCCCACCATTCCGGCCGAACCCGTCGCCACCTACCGGGTGCAGCTGACCGACGATTTCACCTTCGCCGAGGTCGCCGGAATCCTCGACGACCTCGCCGGCCTGGGCATCAGCCACCTGTACCTGTCCCCCGTCCTCGAAGCGGTGCCGGGCAGCAACCACGGCTACGACTGGCTGCCGCCGCCGCGGATCGCCGAACGCCTCGGCGGACTCGACGGGCTGCGGCTGCTCCGCGAACACGCCCGCGGCCGCGGGATCGGTCTGATCCTGGATCTGGTGCCCAACCATCTCGGTGTGGCGCAGCCGCTGCGCAATCCGTGGTGGCGCGCCGTCCTGCGGGACGGATTCGGATCCCGGTACGCCCACTACTTCGACCTGCATCCGGTGGTCCTCGAGCAGGGCGGCACGGTGATCGCGCTGCCCTACCTGCACGACGCCGGCGATCTCGAGGCGCTCCGGCTCGACGACGACGGCAACCTGCACCTCCATGAGTGGGTGCTGCCCACCGCCCCGGGCACCGCCGCCCCCGGCGACGATCCGCGGGCGGTGCACGAGCGCCAGCACTACCGGCTGGTGCGCTCGGACAGCAAGGCGATGAGCTACCGGCGCTTCGTCGACATCGGCACGCTGGCGGCACTGCGCCAGGAGGACCCCGAGGTCTTCGGCGCCACCCACGGGTGGCTGCGCGAGCTGATCGACGAGGACCTCGTCGACGGCGTCCGGGTGGACCACCTCGACGGTCTGCGCGAGCCGGTGCACTATGTGCGGCGGCTGCGCGAGCTGATCGGCCCGCACCGGCTGCTCTACGTGGAGAAGTCGCTGACCGACTCAGAGGTGCTCGATCCGGAGCTGCCGGTCGACGGGACCACCGGCTACGACCAGCTCGGACTCATCGAGGGGGTCTTCACCCCCGCCCCCGGGGTGGTCGAGCTCGACGAGGTGTACCGCTCGGTGACCGGCATACCCGGCGACGGTGATGCCCTGGCCGCCCAGGGCCGCAGTCTGCGCGAGGAGACCCTGCGGGGCTATTTCGCCACCCGGCTGCGCTGGGCCAGTCTGTCGCTGTCTGCCACCGCCCCCGACGTCCCGCTGTACGCGGTCGAGCATGCGATCGCCGCGTTCGTCATCGCCTGCCCGGTCAACCGTCCGGATTATCCGGCGCTGCGGGGTCAGGCCCTGGCCGCACTGGCCGCGCTCACCGCAGATCTGCCCTCGGCGAAGGCCGGCCTGGACGCGCTCACCGCCGTCTTCCGCGAGCCGCAGCGCTCCCCCGAGGCCCTGTTCCGGGTCAGCGAGCTGACCGCGGCGGTGGCGGCGAAGGCCATCGAGGACACCGGTTTCCACCGCACCGCCCGACTGGTCTCGAGCCAGGAGCTCGGCGCCACACCGCGCATCCCGTCGATCGCGCGCAGCGAGTTCCATGAGCGCAGCGGGCTGCGGGCACGCCGGCATCCGCTCTCACTGAGCACCCTGAGTTCGCACGACACCAAACGCAGCGGGGACACCCGCGCCCGGATCGCCGTTCTGGCCCAGGTGCCGCAGCGCTGGCAGGTGCTGGTCGACACGCTCTGGCGACGGCAGTCGCCGCCGGACGACGGCACCGGCTATCTGCTGCTGCAGAACGTCGTCGGCGTCTGGCCGGACAGTGGTCTGCCGGACACCCGGCTGAGGGACCGGCTCGCCGATTCGGCACGCATCACCGTCCGGCACGCCGGGGTGCTCAGCAGCTGGCGCGATCCGGATCCGGTGGCCGAGCAGGCGGTGCTGGCCTGGCTCGACGGCCTGCTGACCGGGCCGAACGCCGACCTGATCCGGGCCTTCGTCGACATCATCGCCCCGGTGGCCCGCGCCGAGGGCCTGGCCCGGCGGGCGGTGCTGTTGCTCGGTCCCGGCGTGGGCGATCTGTACCAGGGCTCGCAGTGGCAGGATCTGTCGCTGGGCGACCCGGACAACCGGCGTCCCGTGGATTACAGCCGGCCCGCCGACGGGCCCGAGGCACAGCTGATCCGGCAGGCCCTGGCCGTACGGCGCCGGCACGCCGACTGCTTCGGCACCGCAGGGGACTACCGGCCGCTGACCTCCCGCGGCCGGTACGCCACCCACCTGCTGGCCTTCGCGCGCGGCCGGGCCGGCGGCCCCGCCGAGGTGGTGCTGGCGGTGCTGCGGATGAGCCGGTCGCTGCCGCCCGGCGAAGAGCGCACCCTGGTGCTGCTGGACCTGCCGCCCGGCGACTGGCGCGATGCCGCAACCGGCGACGTCCACCGCGGCGCGGTGACCGGGGACGCACTGTTCGGCGACCGGCCCACCGCGATCCTCGAGGCCGTCACCGGCTGAGTGCACGGGCCGCCCCGGCTCAGCCGCCGGGCTGCGGCTGCGGTTGCGCGGCGTCGGGCACGGCTCCGTCGCCACTGCCCTGCGCCTCCATACCGGGCATCACGTTGATCTCGGAGACCAGCCAGGAGCCGTCCTTCTTGATCACGCCCACCTGCAGCAGGAAGACATTGGAGCCGCCCTGCGGGGCGGTCGGGCTGGTGCCGGTCACCTTGGCCGAGACCACTGTGGTGGCCTTGTCGGCATCGAAGGACTCGACGGTGGCCGCGGTGACGTCGACGGTGACGTTCTGGATCCCGGCCTCCTTGGTGACGCTCACCATCTGCTTCGCGTCCTGTTCGACGCGCTCGCGCGCCTTGCCGGTGGTCATCGGCGCCACCTTGGCCTGGAAGGCGTCGACGTCGGCCTTGGGGCTGAGCATCTCGGTGAAGTAGACCTCGGTGAACTTCGTCGCCGTGGATTTGGCCGCGTCGAAGGCGGCGAGCTGCTGGTCCTTCTGGTGGTACTTCCAGCCGCCGACGCCGAGCAGCACCAGTGCCGCGATCAGCACCAGCGACAGCAGAGTGGTCAGCAGACCCTTCCAGGTGATCGTCAGGTGCAGTCCCCGCGACGGCTGATCGTCACGGTCGGCGACCGCGGCCCGGGCCGCACGTTTGCGGTCGACGGCGCCGGTCCGGCCGAGCCGGCCGGGTGTCCGGCCGGCGGCCGCGCCGTCCGCCTCACCGGCATCCGGCTCGTCCACGGTGTCCTGATCGTCCACGGTGTCCTGCTCGTCGCCTGTCTCCTGCTCGTCCAGGTCGTCGTCGCGGTCGCCGGCAGCCTTCGAATCCTTGCTCATACGTCCTTCGTCGTCGAATTGATCGGAGTCCCACGCGCGGCGACACCGTCGCCGGGCGCCGGCCTCAGTTCAGCGGAACCGTGCGTCCGTTCGGATCGTAGTCCGCCGGCGGCCCCGCCGTGTCGTCCCCCTCCGGGCGCGGAGCCATCGCCGCACCGCGCCGGAGCAGATCCGGATCGGCCTGCACACAGTACAGGTTGGTGGGCACCGAGGCCTCCTGGATCACCGTGGGCCGGGTCGGGGTGACCGGGTAGTTGCAGTACGGGCGCGGGAAGATCGATCCGAGCGCCCACCAGGCCCCGTGATGGAACATGTTCTGTGCGGCCGCCGAACCGTCGCGCACCGACGGCAGCAGCTCGGCCAGGGCCGGAGCCCGCAGCGCGCCCTGCCTGCCGATGTCGATGAGCTGGCCCATCACGTCGGTGATCGGGTCGGTGATGGTGTCCACCGAGCCGGCCAGGCTGGTCAGCCGCCCGGGACCGGTGCCCAGCAGGGTGCGCAGTTCGGCATCGGCCGCGGTGGCGCCGTCGACCAGGCTGCTCACCCCGCCGACCAGCCGCGAGAAGTCCGGCTGCACCTGCGCGGTGGTCTTGAAGATGGTGCCCGCGTCCTGAATCAGCGAGGTGGTCTGCGGCATCACCTTGTACAGATCCGCGAAGACCGTGCCGGCCGCGTTGAACAGGGTCCGCAACTGGTTGGGGCCCTGATCGTTGAGCGCGATGGTCAGTTCGTCGAGCGCGCCGCTGAGTTTGCCGGTGTCGACCTGGGCGATCACCTCCATGCTCGCCTGCAGCATGTCCGAGAACGGCACCGTGTGCTTGGTCTGCACCGGCTCGATGACGTCGCCGTTGCGCAGATACGGTCCGTCCGCGGTCTCGGGCACGACGTCGACGAACTGCTCGCCGGCACCGGACAGCGCAAGCGCCGAGAAGGTGGCGTTCTTGTTGATCTTGTACTGCTTGTCGAGGCTGAGCCGGACGTCGACGGTGTGTGCGGTCACCTTCAGCGATTCGACGTCGCCGATCTCCACCCCGCGCAGGGTGACCTTGGAGGTCTCCTGCAGGCCGCCGGAGATCGGGAACTTGACCGTCACCTCGTAGCGGCTCTGCCACGGCCGCCAGCCGAGCGAGCCGAACGCCAGCCACGCCAGCCCGAGCAGCATCACCAGGAACAGGGCGATGTTGCCGAGCAGGATGTGGTGTTTACGCAGCCAGGCCATCAGCGCGCACCCCCGCTCGCGGTGAGCCTCGCCAGCAGCGTGGTGAGGGTCTGCTGCAGACTCTCCGAGGCGTTGTCGACGTCGGTCAGCTCCGGCAGCCGCGAGGCCGAGTCGAAGCCGGCGCCGGGGGTGAGCCAGTAGAGCTTGCCCGACACCGTGGCCGCACTGCCCGAGGTCGACTTGACCCACTTGGGCACCAGGGTGACCAGCCGGTCCATCATCGGTCCGAGCTTGGGTGCGGTCGTGTCGAGCGCCACCAGCAGCTCGTTGAGGTGGGTGAACAATTCGATCAGATCCGACTTGCCGGTCTTGAGGAAGTCACTGGTCGCGGCGGTGACCGTATTGGTCTTGTCCAACGTGTCCAGGATCGACTGCATCTGATTGTTCACCGCGTCGATCGCCGGCGGAAGCTTGTTGATGCTCGCCGCGATCTGGGCGCGGCCGTCGGAGAGCTCCCCGGTGAGCTCGGCGGTGGTGGCCATCGCCTGATCCACCTCGGCCGCGTTCTTGTTGAACTTGTCGATCGCCTCGGTGAAACCGGTGATGGTACCGGCCAGTTCGGTGGAGTTGCCGGAGACCGCCGTGCTCAGTTCGGTCATGATCCGCTGCAGCGAGCCCACCGAGCCGGAGTCGACCTGCGCGGTGATGCTCACCAGCAGATCCTCGACCGTGGCCGCGGCCGATCCGTCGCCGGTGAGGGTCTGCCCGTCGCGGGCCGGCACCGCGGCGTTCTCGGCCGGCGGCAGCAGGGCGACGAAGACGTCGCCGAGCGGAGTCGCCTGGCGCAGTTCCGCATTCGAGTTCAACGGGATCTGCACCTTCTTGGACACGTTCATCGTGACGATGGCGCGGTAGTTCTTGACCGCGATGTCGGTCACCTCGCCCACATCGGTGCCGCCGAGCCGAACCTTGGCCTGGCCGGGCAGATTCAGGGCGTTCTCGAACTCGGCCTTGATCGAGACCGAGTCGCCGATGTCGCCCGGCGCGGGCAGCGGGATCTGCTCGACGGTGATGCCGGGCACGGCACCGCAGGCCGTCAGGCTGATCGTGGTGGCCAGCGCGACGGCGGCGGCGGCGAGTCTCTTGGTGCCGATCATTTCTCCATCAACCTCAGCAGCGATGAGTAGACGCCCAGATCGGGGCCGAAGTCGGCGAGCTGACCGGTGCGGCAGCCGTTCTTCTGCAGGTTGATCGCCTCGCAGAAGCGGTTGACCATCTCGTTGTCGAGCAGCGACTTGTCCAGCAGCACTTGGGCACGCCAAGCGCCCTGCTCGGCGGAGACGGAGTTGGTGAGGTTCTGGAACAGCAGCGGCCCCAGGTCGATGGTCTCGACGACCTGCCGTGAGTAGTCGGACAGGTTCTCGATCAGCGAGGAGAGCCGCCCGGTCGCGTCGCCGAGCGTCCCGGAGTTGGCCTGCAGGAACTCGGCGGTGTTGGCCAGGGTGGTGTTCACGTTGGCCAGCGTCGCGTCCAGACCCGGTGCCTGGTCGCCGAGCATCTCGGCCACCCGGGTGATCGAGTTCGAGAACGACAGCATCTTCGGATAGTTGTCGGTCAGCGCGGTGGTCAGCGAGCTAGTCGCCTTGATGATCTGCGCCAGGGCATCGCCGTTGTCGGCGGTGGTGCGGCCGGCCGCGGCCAGCGCGGCGAGTGCATCCTTCATCCGCTGCCCGTTGCCGTCCGCGATACCGGAGCTGATGTCGACGAAGTCGGCCAGCGGACCTTCGCCGGGGGCGTCGCCGGACAGGTTCTCCACCAGCGAGTCGATCGAGTCGAACAGGGTGTCGAGCTCCACCGGCGCCTTGGTGTCGGTCACCGTACCGCCCGGCGAGAGCTTCTCGCCGCCCTGATACACCGGCGTGAGCTCGATGTGCCGGGTGGTGACGATGGAGGTGTTGACGATCGCCGCCGTAACATCCTTGGGCAGGGTGATGTCGTCGTCGACGCTGAACTCCACCTTGACCCGGGTGGCCTCCGGCGTGATCGACAGCACCCGGCCCACCGGCATGCCGAGGATCGCGATGTCGTTGCCGGCGTACAGGCCCGGCGCCCGGTCGAAGTAGGCCGTGTACTTCTCGGCCTGGCCGAAGGTGACCTGCCAGCTGTCCGGGAGCAGCGAGCAGCCGCTGAGGCCGAGCACGGCCGCGGTGATCAGCGCGATCGCCGCCGGCACGCCGCGGCGGCCGGACCGCCGGCGGGAGAACAGTCGATTCAGCATCCGTCCACCACCCGGGCCAGGCAGAGCCAGTTGTCGGGGAAGATGCCCCACGGCAGATAACCGGTGGCGTACGGACCGTCGCCGGTCAGGTTGACCACCGTGCGGGCGGTGATCGGCAGGATGTCGAGCAGGTTGCGCAGGTTGTCCCGGTTCTTCTCCAGACCCTGGGTGATGGTGTTCAGGTTGGCCATCACCGGCGCGAACTGATTCCGGTTCTCCGCGGCCAGGGCGGTGGCCTGCTCGGTCATCTCCGCGACCCCGTCGAGCAGCCGGGTGACCAGTTGTTCGCGGGCGGTGATCTTCCCGGCCAGCTGCGAACCCTGCCCCACGATCACCGACAGCTGCTGCTGGCTGGCGTTGACCTGATCGGTGATCGCCTGGGTGTCCTTGATCAGCTGGTTGACCTGATCGGTCCGGTTGTTGAGCACGTCGGCCATGTCCGTGAGCGCGTCGAGGGTCGGCGCGGCGATCGCCGGGGCGCCCTGCAGCTGCTTGTTGAGCGAGGTGATGCTGGCGGCCAGTTCCTCGTCGTCGATGCCGGCCAGGATCGGGGTGCCCTTGGCGAGTGTCTGCTGCAGGTCGTAGGGCACCCGGGTCTCCTCGATCGTGCCGTTGGGCGCCTCGTGGGCGCCGTCACCGAGTTCGAGGTCGATGAAGCGCTGACCGAGCAGCGTGGACATCTTGATCTCGGCGGACCCGGTGTCGGTGACCTTCACGTCGTCGTTCACCCGCATGGTGATGGTGACGTGGTCGCCGGCCAGTTCCGTGCCGGAGACCTCGCCGACGTCCACGCCGGCCACGCGCACCTTGTCGCCGGGCCGGATGCCGCCCGCCTGGGCGAAGTCGGCCGAGTAGGTCCGCTTGCCGATGCCGAGCTCCTTGAAGCCGACGATCGCCACGATCAGCGCGATGATCACCACCAGGCCGATCAGGCCGTACCACATCAGCCGCCGGCTGCTCGGGCCGCGTTTGGCGTTGTGCCGGCCGCCGGCCCCCTTCGCTGCGGCCGCCCCGGTTTCAGCGGAACTCTGCTTCTCAGTCATCGGCTTCTCGCTCATCGGCACACCACCGAATGGTTCTCTCCACCGATCTTGTTGATCAGTCCCGGCGGCAGCAGAACGTCGCCGATGGCGATGTCGAGGTCGCAGAGATAGATGTTCAGATACGCACCCTGGCTCATCACCATCGGGAAGTGCACGAAGAACTCCGGCAGCAGGTCGGCACCCTTGTCGAGCTTTCCGCCGATCCGGATCAGTTTGTCGGTGGCGGTACGGGCGTAGGTGCCGGCCGACCGCAGCTGGCTGCGGCTCTGCGTGAGCACGTCGCCGAAGCCCTCGGCGGTCTGCCCGATCAGGTCCACCGAGCGCCCGAAGGCCTGCGAGTTCCCGTTCAGGTTCTCCACCAGCGCCGATGCCGAGGTCAGCAGGGTGCTGATCTGATCGCCCTGGGAGGCCATCTCCCGCATCACCGACGACAGCCCGTTGATGATCTCGCCGAGCACCTGGTCCCGGTCGGCCATGTCCTCGGCGAGCTGCCCCACCTGCGCCACCGTCTGGGTGAGCGCCACCTGGTCGCCCTGGAAGGTCTTGACCAGCGACTCGGAGAGTCCGTTGACCTGTTCCGGGGTGAGGGTGTCGAAGACCGGCTGGAAGCCGGCGAGCAGCCGGGTCACGTCGAACGAGTCCTCGCCGGGCAGATCCAGCTTGGCGCCCTTCGAGAGCTTGGTGCCGGGCACCTGACCGTCGAGGCTCAGCGCCAGATAGCGCTGCCCGATCAGATTCTGGTAGCGGATGGCCGCACGGGTGTTGTCGTAGACCGGCTGATCGTTGAGCACGCTGAAGCTCACCTTGGCGGTGTCGCCGTCGAGGTCGATGGACTGCACGCGGCCCACCCGCACGCCCGCCATTCGCACGTCGTCGCCCACCGACAGTCCGGAGGCATCGTTGAAGGTGGTGGTGAAATCGCCGGTGGGGCCGTCGATGGTCCGCTCGAGGGTCGACCAGATCAGGTAGGTCAGCAGCAGGGCGACCACGGCGAAGATGCTGAAACCCAGCAACGGCTTGCGGATACTCGCTTCGGCACTGCTGCTCATCACCGGCCTCCCTTCTTCGTCGGGGCGGCGCCGGAGACCAGCGGTCCGAGCATCAGCGTGTCTGCGGCGCCGGGCCTACGGCCGAGGGCCGCGCCGAGGGTCTCGTCGTCCTGTTTGGTGGTCACCGTGCCGGCGACGGTGCGGCGCTGCATGTCCTGCGGGTACACCCGCAGCGGCCCGGAACTGGTGGGACCGGTGCCGGTGCCCGGGCCCACACAGCCCGGCCCGCGCAGAGTGCCGTACTTGCCGCCGTTGTACACCGGGCAGTTCAGTCGGCTGTAGCGCTCGAAGGCGCCGAAGCTGACGCCGATGTTGAGCTGGACGTGACCGTTGACGCCGGTGAACACCCCGAGCACGCGGCCGGCCAGCACGTACAGCTGCTCCACGGCCTGCGGCATGGCGTCGGGCTCGTAGACCAGCGCGCCGAGGGAGGTGTTCAGATCGGTCACCACCCGCTTGCCGGCGTCCCCGTTGCGGGCGAACAGCGTCTGGGTGGTGTCGAGCAGTCCCTGGCCGCCGGCCAGCAGGGCGGTCAGGTCCTGTTCCTTCTCGGCGACGGTGATCGCCGGGACCACCGACTTGCCGAGTGCGTCGAGCAGTTCGGGAGCCGACGAGGCCAGTCCGCTGACCGAGCGGTTGAAGTTCTCGAAGCCGGACGGCGCGCCCGCCGGGAACTGCGCGTTGAGGTTCTTCCAGTAGTCGTCGAGCACGCCGACGAAGGTGTTGAAGACGTCGCCACCGCCCTGCAGGGCGTCGGCGATGGTGGTGAGCACCATGCCCAGGTCCTCGGCCGGCACGGCCTGCAGGAGTTTGCGCAGGTCGTTCTGGGCGTCCTGCAGCCGCACGGTCGGCTCGGAGGTGTCGGCCCGCACGGTGTCGCCGGAGGTCAGGTGATCGCCGCTGGCGGTGACGCCCTCGGCCAGCAGCAGCTGCACCGAGTTCACACCGAACAGGTTCGAGGGCACGGTCCGGGCGGTCACGTTGGCCGGAATGCCCGAGGACTGATTCTCGTCGAGTTCGATGTCGACCTTCTTGAGCGCGTCCGCACCCGAACTGCCCTCGGGCACCGACACCGAGGCGACGCTGCCGACGATCAGCCCGTTGTAGCGGACGTCGGCACCCGAGATGAGGCCGTCGCCCACGTCGTTGAGTTCGGCGGTGACCGTGGTGTAGCTGTCGAATTTGCCCTCGTAGCGCATCATCAGCAGCACCAGCACCACCACGGCGACGGCCAGGAAGGCCAGTCCGCGCAGGACGTAGTCGCGGATCGACGGATCGCGGCCGCCCACATCGATTCTCACCATGGTGCCCGCCTACCCCGAGATCCTGATGCCGGCGGTGGTGCCCCAGAAGACCAGGGTCATGATCAGGTTCGCGAAGACGATGGTGATGATCGACAACCGGATCGCGTGACCGGCGGCGATCCCGACGCCCTCCGGCCCGCCCGAGGCGAAGTACCCGTAGTAGCACTGGATGAACGTGGTCAGCAGGACGAAGACGATCACCTTGAGGAAGGACCAGACCACGTCCTGGGACAGGATGAACTGCTGGAAGTAGTGCAGGTAGGTGCCCGTGCCCTGACCGCTCTGCAGCTGGAACATCAGCTGGGCGGCCAGGTAGTTGGCGGCCAGCGAGATGGCGTACAGCGGGATGATCGACAGCACCGCGGCGGCCATCCGGGTGGTCACCAGGTACGGCAGCGGCCGGATCGCGATGGATTCGAGGGCGTCGATCTCCTCACTGATCCGCATCGAGCCCAGCTGTGCGGTGAACCGGCAGCCGGACTGGGCGGTGAAGGCGGTGGCGGCGAGCAGCGGGGCGATCTCGCGGGTGGTGGCGAACGCCGACAGCGCACCGGTGACCGGCGACATGCCGAGCAGGTTCAGGGCGGTGTAGCCCTCGATACCGACGGTGGCGCCGCCCATGATGCCCAGGATCACCATGACGCCCACGGTGCCGCCGCCCACGACCAGCGCGCCGTTGCCCCAGGCCACGTCCGAGAGCAGTCGCCACACTTCCTTCTGGTAGTGCCGGAAGGTGATGGGCGCCAGACCGATCGACTTCACCAGGAAGGTGATCAGGTGCCCCATGGCGACGAGGCCGTCGCGCGGGTACTCCCACAGCTTCTTGAGCCAGCCGAAGGGGCGCAGGGCCGGCGCGGTGTACCGCGATGCCGTCACGTCACACCACCTTCGCCGGGACGACGAGGGCGAAGATCTGCGTGAGGACCACGTTGACCGTGAACAGCAGCAGCACCGAGTTCACCACGGCCGCGTTCACCGAGTTGGCCACCCCGGCCGGACCACCGCTGGTCTGCAGTCCGCGGTCGCAGGCGACGATCGCCACGATCGAGCCGAAGATGACGGCCTTGATCAGAGCGAAGATCAGGTCGGAGGTGCCGGCGAAGGAGGCGAAGGTGCCGGTGTAGCTGCCCGGTGTTCCGCCCTGGAAGTAGACGTTGAACAGGTAGCCGGTGATGAAGCCGACGAAGCAGACGAAGCCGCAGAGCAGGAAGCTGACGACCATGGTGGCCAGCAGCCGCGGCGAGATCAGCCGCTGCACCGGGTTCACGCCCATCACCTTCATCGCGTCGATCTCGTCGCGGATGGTGCGCGAGCCGAGGTCGGCGGCGATCGCCGAGCCGACGGCGCCGGCCAGCAGCAGCGAGGTGACCAGCGGGGCGCCCTACCGGATCACGCCCAGGCCGGTGGCCGCACCGGAGAACGAGGTGGCACCGATCTGGCCGGCGATGTTGGACACCTGGATCGAGACGATGACCCCGATCGGGATGGCCACCAGCAGCGTCGGGAAGACCGACGTCGACGACATGAACGCGCACTGCCGGACGAATTCCTTGAACGGGAACTGCCGCTTGACGATGTCGGTGAACAGCGCCTTGAAGACCTCGACGAACATCGCCAGCTGACGACCGAAGGTTTCGAAGGACTTGACGATGTGGTCGTTGAACCACTTTCCCGGTCCGGATGCGGACCAGCGGCGGGGAGCCGGAACGGCACTTGCGGTGTCTGCGCTCACTCCCCTGCCTTCACGCTCGTCGACGCTTTTGCGGAACGGTGTTCCGGCCCCGCGCAGGCCGCCTCGCGGGCGACCGTGGCTAGCAATATACAGAACACTGCGACACAGATGTGTTCGCCATCACTAGTTTGCGGAGCTGTGACCCGGGCGTCTGACGGCTGATGCAGGTGGGGCCGTATCCGGCGGATCAAGCGGACCGAGGTGCTAATTACCGACGGGTAGCGCCCGGGCGCGTCGTACGGCGTGTCGCGTCAGCGTGTCGCGAACGGTGTCGTTCGTTCAGGTGAGGTAGCGGTATGCCGGAGTGCCCGGTTCGAGGCGTTCGACCTGAAGCCGGGAGCGCGCCATGCGGTCCTGCAGGCCGGGCAGCGATGCCGGGTCGCCGAGCTCGATGCCCACCAGTGCGGCCCCGGTCTCGCGGTTGTTGCGCTTGACGTATTCGAAGAGGGTGATGTCGTCGTCCGGGCCGAGGACCTCGTCGAGGAAACGACGCAGCGCACCGGGCTCCTGCGGGAAGTTCACCAGGAAGTAGTGCTTGAGTCCGCGGTGGACGAGTGAGCGTTCGATGATCTCGCCGTAGCGCGAGACGTCGTTGTTGCCGCCGGAGACCAGCGCCACCACATCGGCGTCGGGCGGCAGGGCCAGCTCGGCGAGCACGGTGGCCGCCAGCGCCCCGGCCGGCTCGGCGATGATGCCCTCGTTCTGGTACAGCTCGAGCATCGTCGAGCAGATCGCGCCCTCGTCGACATGGGTCACCAGCACTCCGCCCGGCTCCACCCGGGCCTCCCGCCGACCGATCACCGGCACCGCCGGGGTGCCCGGGATGCTCGCCAGTACCGGGTGGTCCACGACCACCGCACCGGCGGCCGCCATCACCGAGTGCCCGAGGCTCCCGATGCGTTTGACCGAAGCGCCGTCGACGAACGGATCCACCTCGTCGAGGGTGTGGGGTTCACCGGCCACCAGCGCGGCCGCCAGGCTCACCGCCCCGCGCGGCTCGACGGCGACGATGGACACGTTCGGGTCGAGGGCCCGCAGGTAGGTGACGATGCCGGCCAGGCAGCCGCCGCCGCCCACCGGCAGGACCACCACGTCCGGGACCCGGCCGAGCTGGTCGACGATCTCCAGGCCGATGGTGCCCTGTCCGGCCGCGGTGCGCGGATCGTCGAAGGCGTGGATCCAGGTGGCGCCGGTGCGCAGCACGTCGGACTGGGCCGCCGAGGCCGCCGCGTCGTAGGTCTCCCCCACGGCGATCAGCTCGACGAAGTCCTTGCCGTGCCAGCGGATGCGATCGCGCTTCTGCTTGGGGGTGGTGGTCGGGACGTAGATGCGGCCGTGCACCCCCATCGTGGCGCAGGCGAAGGCCACGCCCTGCGCGTGGTTCCCGGCGCTCGCGGCCACCACCCCGGCCTCGCGTTCGGCGGGGGTGAGCTGCGCCATCACGTTGTAGGCGCCGCGGATCTTGTAGGACCGCACCGTCTGCAGGTCCTCGCGCTTGAGGTGGACGGCGGCGCCGGTGTTCTGCGAGAGCCGCGGCGTCTTCTCCAACGGGGTCCGCGCCACCACGCCGTCGAGCCGCCGGGCGGCCTCTTCGATGGCCGCGACGGTCAGTCCGGGATCGACGGGTTCGACGGCGGGCCGGTCAGTATCGGATGTCGCGCTCACGGTTTCTATGGTCGCACCGACGGGCTGCGAGGCTGCGCTCGCCCCACCAGACGACGACCATCGCCGCACCCGCGAGCCATGCGGCCAGGGAACCGGAGCCGCCGAGGGCCAGCACGAGCGGAACCACCAGGACGGCCACGACGAGTGCGTGCAGCTTGTGCAGCGGCCAGTCGACACCGAAGACCGTCGCCGCGGGCAGTGCGGTCGCCGGCTCGTTGAGGGTGGTCATGACACCAGTATAACCACAACCGCAGGGAAAGTTTCGGCTGTCCGAAACAAAATGCTCAGCCGGCCAGGCAGCTCGGTCCCAGCAGCGCCTTCAGGTCGCCCATCAGCGCCGACGACGGAGTGACCCGTAGCGCCTCGGTGAGCCGCAGCTGGGTCTGATTGCGCTCACTCACCAGCGTGACGTGCACATCCGAGGTGCCCGGATGGCGGCTCAGCACCTGTTTGAGGGCGGTCACCTTGGCCGGGGTGCAGGCGCGGGCGGTGAGCGTGAGGCTCAGCGGTTTGCTCGCGCCGGCCGCAGACAGGTCCGGCACCGCCAGATCGTTGGCGCTGATCATCGTCGAATCGTCGCGCTTGTTCACCCGCGCCTTGACCAGCACGATGTTGTCGACCGTCAGGTCCATGCCGTACACGGAGAAGGCCCGCGGGAAGAAATAGACCTCCACCCCGCCGACCATGTCCTCGATGGTCACCGCCGCCCACGGCTCACCCTTCTTGTTCACCCGCCGGGTGACCGAGCTGATGATGCCGCCGATGGTGATCTGTGCGCCGTCTTTGACCTGATCCTCGAGCAGCGCAGAGATCGCGGTGTCTGTCTGCGCCGACAGCGCGTGCTCGATGCCGGCCAGCGGGTGACCGGACACGTACAGGCCCAGCATGTCCCGTTCGAGCGCCAGCTTGTGCTTGGAGTCCCACTCTTCGTCGGGCACCTTGACCGCGAAGACCTCGCCGAGCGAGTCGTCGCCGCCGGCATCGCCGAACAGGTCGAACTGGCCGATCGCCTCGGCCTTCTTGGTGCTCAGCACCGAGTCGACGGCGTCGGCGTGCACCAGGAACAGGCCCTTGCGGGGATGCTCGAGCGAGTCGAAGCCGCCGGCCTTGATCAGCGACTCGGTGACCTTCTTATTGCAAGCGGTCACGTCGATCTTGGCCAGATAGTCCGAGAACGTGGTGAAGGCGCCCTTCTCCTCGCGGGAGGCGATGATCGAGGCGACCACGCCGCTGCCCACGTTGCGGATGGCGGCCATGCCGAACCGGATGTCGTCGCCGACGGCCGCGAAATCGGCGCGCGAGGCGTTCACGTCCGGCGGCAGCACCGTGATACCCATCTTGCGGCAGTCCGCCAGGTAGATCGCGGACTTGTCCTTGTCGTCGCTGACCGAGGTGAGCAGGCCGGCCATGTACTCGGCCGGGTAGTTCGCCTTGAGATAGGCGGTCCAGTACGAGACCAGGCCGTAGCCGGCCGCGTGCGACTTGTTGAACGCGTAGCCGGCGAACGGCAGCACCGTGTCCCAGAGCGCCTTGATGGCCTGTTTGGAGAAGCCGTTGCCCTGCATCCCCGCCTCGAACTTGGCGAAGTTCTCGTCGAGGATCTCCTTCTTCTTCTTACCCATCGCTCGGCGCAGCAGGTCGGCTTCGCCGAGCGAATAGCCGGCCACCTTCTGCGAGAGCTGCATGATCTGCTCTTGGTAGACGATCAGGCCGTAGGTCTCGGCGAGGATCTCCTTGAGCGGCTCCTCGAGCTCCGGGTGGATCGGCTTGACCTCCTGGAGCCCGTTCTTGCGTTTGGCGTAGTCGGTGTGCGCACCGACGTCCATCGGGCCCGGACGGTACAGCGCCAGCACGGCGACGATGTCCTCGAAACCGGTGGGCTGCATCATCTTGAGCAGTTCGCGCATGCCCGCACCGTCGAGCTGGAACACGCCGAGGGTGTCGCCGCGGGCGAGTAGTTCGTAGGTCTTGGCATCGTCGAGCGGCAGTTTGTCCAGGTCCAGGTCGATGCCCCGGTTGGCCTTGATGTTGTCCAGGGCATCACCGATCACGGTGAGGTTGCGCAGACCCAGGAAGTCCATCTTCAGCAGGCCGATGGCCTCGCAGGAGGGATAGTCCCAGCCGGTGATGATCGCGCCGTCCTGGGCGCGCTTCCACACCGGGATGGCATCGGTGAGCGGCTCACAGGACATGATCACCGCGCAGGCGTGCACGCCGGCGTTGCGGATCAGGCCCTCGAGGCCGAGCGCGGTGTCGTAGATGCGTTTGACGTCCGGGTCGGTCTCGATCAGGGTCCGCACCTCGGCGGCCTCGCCGTAGCGCTCGTTGGACGGATCGGTGATGCCGGCGACGGTGATGTCTTTGGCCGCGACCGGCGGCGGCAGCGCCTTGGCGATGCGGTCGGCGATGGCGAAGCCGGGCTGGCCGAACTGGACGCGGGCCGAGTCCTTGAGCGCGGCCTTGGTCTTGATGGTGCCGAAGGTGATCACCTGGGCGACCTTGTCGCTGCCCCACTTCTCGCTGGCGTAGGTGATCATCTCGCCGCGGCGGCGGTCGTCGAAGTCGATGTCGATATCGGGCATCGACACGCGTTCGGGGTTGAGGAACCGCTCGAACAGCAGACCGTGCGGGATCGGATCGATGTTGGTGATGCCCAGCGCCCAGGCCACCAGTGAGCCGGCGGCGCTGCCTCGGCCGGGCCCGACCCGGATCCCCACCTCGAGGGCGTGGGCGATCAGGTCGCCGACCACCAGGAAGTAGGCCGGGAAGCCCATCTGGTTGATCACCGTGAGCTCGTAGTCGGCGCGCTCGGCGTAGTCCGCCGGGACCGGGCCGCCCTCGAACCGGCGGTCCAGTCCGGCGAGCACCTCGCGGCGCAGCCACGACTCCTGGGTGTGGCCGTCGGGCACCGGGAAGACCGGCATCCGGTCGCGGTGGGTGAAGACCTCGGAGTAGGACTGCACCCGCTCGCCGATCTCCAGCGTCGCATCACAGGCCCCGGGCACCACGTCGTCCCAGAGCGCGCGCATCTCGTCGGCCGATTTGAGGTAGTAGCCGTCGCCGTCGAACTTGAAGCGGGTCGGATCGGAGAGGGTCTTGCCGGTCTGCACGCACAGCAGCGCCTCGTGGGCGGAGGCGTGCTCGCGGGTCACGTAGTGGCAGTCGTTGGTGACCAGCGGTTTGATGCCGAGTTTGCGGCCGATCTCGAGCAGGCCGCCGCGGACGCGCTGCTCGATCTCGAGACCGTGCTCCATGAGCTCGAGGTAGAAGTTGTCCTTGCCGAAGATGTCCTGCCACTTGGCGGCGGCCTCGAGGGCCTCACGGTCGTGTCCGAGCCGCAGCCGGGTCTGCACCTCGCCGGACGGACAGCCGGTGGTGGCGATGATGCCCTCGGCGTGCTCGGCGATGATCTCGGCGTCCATACGCGACCACTTGCCCAGCTGCCCCTCGATCGAGGCCAGCGAGGACAGTTTGAACAGGTTCCGCAGACCGGTCGCGTTCTCGGCGACCATGGTCATGTGCGTGTACGCACCCGAGCCGGAGACGTCGTCGCTCTTCTGGTCGCGGCTGCCCCACAGCACGCGTTTGGTGTTGAACCGCGACTCCGGGGCGACGTAGGCCTCGATGCCGATGATCGGTTTGATGTCGTGCTTGATCGCCGTGTTGTAGAACTCGCTGGCACCGAACATGTTGCCGTGGTCGGTCATCCCGATCGCCGACATGCCCAGCCGCTGCGCCTCGGCGAACAACGGCGCGACCTTCGCGGCGCCGTCGAGCATCGAGTACTCGGTGTGGTTGTGCAGGTGGACGAACGACCCGGACACTCGGCGGCTCCTGATGCATCGCGGCTGATGGAAACTGCGGGAACGACCCCCACTCTAGGCGGCCCCTCCGACAGTACCGGCGCGGCTCGCCCGCCTGTGACGGATGAGGCGTCACGGCTCCCGGAGAACCGCCAACGCATGCTCCAGATCGGCGGGATAGGGTGCGGTGAATTCCACACGCCGGCCGTCCGCGGGGTGGGCGAAGGAGAGCGATCGGGCGTGCAGCCACTGCCGGTCCAGGCCCAGCCGGGTGGCGAGTTTCGGGTCGGCGCCGTAGGTCGGATCGCCGACGCACGGGTGGTGCAGCGCCGAGAAGTGCACCCGGATCTGGTGTGTGCGACCGGTTTCCAGGTCGATGTCGAGCAGGCTGGCTGCGGCGAACATCTCCAGGGTCTCGTAGTGCGTCACCGACTCCTTGCCGTTGCTGGTCACCGCGAAGCGCCAGTCCGAGCCCGGATGCCGGCCGATCGGCGCATCGATGGTGCCCTCCGGCGGATCCAGGTGTCCCTGGACCACCGCGTGATAGACCTTGTCGACGGTGCGCTCCTTGAACGCCCGCTTGAGCACGCTGTACGCGTGTTCGGACGCCGCGAGCACCATCGCTCCCGAGGTGCCCACGTCCAGCCGCGAGACGATGCCCTGCCGCTCGGCCGCCCCCGAGGTGGCGATCCGGAAACCCGCCGCGGCCAGCGCACCGACCACGGTCGGGCCGGTCCAGCCCTGCGAGGGATGTGCGGCCACTCCCGGCGGCTTGTCGACGACGATGATGTCCGAGTCGTGATAGAGCACGTCGAGGTCCTCGACCGGGGTGGGCTCGACGCGCAGCGGCCGGACCGGTTCGGGCAGGGTCACGTCCAGCCAGCGGCCGGCCGCCAGTTTGTGCGACTTGCCCACGGGCACACCGTCGACGGTGATGTCGCCGGCGTCGGCCAGGCCGGCCACCACCGTGCGGGACAGTCCGAGCAGCCGGGACACCGCGGCGTCCACCCGCAGTCCGTCGAGCCCGTCGGGCACCGGCATCGATCGTGATTCGCGGCTCATCGCTGCTCCCCAGTTCCCTGCTCTCCAGTTCCCTGCTCTCCAGTTCCCTGCTCTCCGGTTCCCTGCTCCCCTGCGTCTGGGCCTCCGGCCGGCTGGTCGTCGTCGCTGAATCCGGGCTCGTGCCGGGCCGCCCAGCCCGATCGGCTGCCGTCGTAGTCGTAGCCGAGCAGGGTGAGCACCACCAGCAGTACGGCGCCGCAGACCACCGCCGAGTCGGCGACGTTGAACACCGGCCACCAGCCCACCGAGACGAAGTCGACGACGTGCCCGCGCAGCGGGCCGGGTTCGCGGAAGATCCGGTCGGTCAGATTGCCCAGCGCCCCGCCGAGCACCAGCCCCAGTCCGATCACCCAGCCGAGCGAGCCGAGCCGGCGGCTGTACCGGATGATCACGGCCACCACCGCCAGGGCCACGAAGGTGAGGATCCAGGTGTAGCCGGTCGCCATGGAGAACGCCGCCCCGCTGTTGCGGATCAGCGTCAGCGTGACCGTGTCACCGATGATCTGCACCGGATCGGCCGGATCCAGGTAGTCCACCGCCAGCGTCTTGGTCAGCAGGTCCAGCAGATAGGCGGCCAGCGCGGTGACCGCGAGCACGACGAGCAGGGTGCGGGAGGACGAGGCGCGGGCGCCCGATGCGGGCGGCGCGGGTTCAGTCATACCGTCGATTGTTCCGCACGGCGCCTGCCGGTGCCGCGACCGCCCCGCACTAGGGTGATGGGCGTGATGTCCTCCTCCCGCTCCGGCCGGTTCCGCGGCCTGGTCCCGCTGTCCGTCGCCGTGACCGCCGCACTGACCCTCGGGGCGTGCTCGTCCGGCGGCGAAAACACCCCGGCCGACGACGACGGCGGGTGCGCCCGCACCAGCACCTCGGCCGCCGCGGGTGTCCGTCCGATCAGCATCTCGCCGGCCGCGGTGACGGTGCTCGCGCCGGGCGACGGCGAGCGGCGGGTGCCGGCGCCCGAGCCGGACCTCCAGAGCCCGCAGCAGGTACAGCTGAGCACCGAGAGCACCGAGGTCTCCGTGGCCCCGGGCAGCGACCAGGAGCAGGCCGATCCGGAGAACGGCGGCGTGCAGAACACCGTCGAATCGCTGACCGTGCCGCTGACGGCGCGGGCCGGCTGCGAGAACACCGACGACCTGGAGATGACGCTGGGCAGCCCGCAGTCTCCGGACGAGGCTCTGCAGCCGGGGCTGCCGGCCATGGACGGCACCCGCAGCGGGGTGACCTACCGGGACGGCCTCAATCCGACCAGCCTGCGCATCCTGCCGGCCGACGGTTCGGAGGCGCCGGCCCAGCGCGCCGTCGAACAGTCGCTGGTCAACGCCTTCACCCACGCGGTGCCGCTGCCGACCACCGCGGTCGGCCTGGGCGCGCACTGGCGGGCCACCCGCACCGTCTCGTCGGCCATCACGGTGGCCCAGACGATCGACGTGGTGCTCAAGCGCTGGACCGGCCGGGTGCTCACGCTGGAGGTGAAGGTGGACGAGAGCCCCGCCGATTCGACCTTCCGGATCCCCGGATCCACCGAGACCCTGCAGGTCAGCCGGTTCGCGAATGCGGGCTCGGGGACGCTGACGGTGGATCTGGGCCGGCTGCTGCCCACCGGCGGTGAGCTGACGATGGCCGGCGCCCGGGAACTGGTGGGCGCCGATCCGGGCCGGCCGATCCTGCAGCGCACCGGCTTCACCATGTCCTGGAAGACGGCTTCCTGATCTGCGGGTGCGCCCGCCCCGCAGAGACGACGATCCTCCCGCCGGCGCGGCCGGACGGGAGGATCGCTGCGTTGCGGGACCGCGGAGCGGTCAGTTCGCCGACGAGGTCTTCGACGACTTCTTGGACGTGGTCTTCTTCGACGAGCCGGTGGTCTCGTCCGCGCACAGCGGGGACTTCACGTCGCCGGAGCTCAGCAGCGGGCACACGGTGGACTTGGCGAGCTTCCAGCGGCCGTTGTCGTAGACGATTGCGGCGTCGACCTTGGTCGGCGGGTTGTCCGGCAGCTTCACCTCCACCTTGACCTTGGCCTTGCGCGGGCCGTCGCTGATCACCGGGCGCTTGATCTCGTAGGTCACGTCCGGGTTGTCCTCGGCGACCGTGACCAGCTGATCGAACAGGTCCGGGTCCACCTCGGAGCCCTCGACCAGGTTGGTCTTGTCCGCAGCCGGGATCTTGGGGTTGAGCGCCTTCTGCAGCATCTCGTTGAGCACCTCGACGCTCGGCCGCTTGGACGCATTGGTCAGCTGCGCGTCCAGGCCGTCGTCGGCGGCGGTCGAGGCCGACGACGAGGTCGTCACCTCGGGCAGCCCCGAGTCGTCGTCGCCACCGCCACACGCGGCGGTCGCGGCCACGGCCGCAGCGGTCACACCCACCATCACGAACTTGCGAAACTTCACCGATCATCCTCCATAAGCCTCTGCCCGGCCGTCCTCCTGGGCGCGGGCTCACCCAACTATGCCAAAAGAATCCGCCTGCGCGCATTGTGCACACGGGCGGCCAGGCCCGCCGGGCCACCGATCCCCGGCCCCGACCCACGGGCAGCCGGCCGTCATTAGTGACAGAATCAGGCCATGAGTCCACGTCAGGTTGTGATGATCACCACCGGCGGCACCGCCGCCTCCCGCACCACCGAGGACGGCGCGGTGCCCGTGCTCACCGCCCGGGAGTTGATTCCCGAGACCGTCTCGCAGGTGCAGGTGCGTCCCGTGGATCTGATGAACGTCGATTCGTCGGCGATGACGGTGCATCAGCAGTTCGAGGTGGTCCGGGCGATCGCCGAGGCGCTGAGCGATCCGGCGGTGGACGGCGTGGTGGTGGTGCACGGCACCGACACTCTGGAGGAGACCTCCTATCTGGCCGACTGCTTCGCCGACGATCCGCGGCCGGTGGTCTTCACCGGCGCCCAGTATCCGGCCGATCACCGACTCTCCGACGGTCCGGCCAACATCGCCGCGGCGATCGATCTGGCCGCCGGCCCCGACTCCCGCGGCCGCGGCGTGCTGATCGCCCTCGGCGGGCGGGTGCTGGGTGCTCGAGGCTCGTTCAAGGCGTCGACCACCGAGGTCACCGGCTTCGACACGGTGCACCCGGATCTGCCGCGGCCCCTGGTGGCCGCGGAGGTTCCCGGGGCGCTCCCGGCCCGGGTGGATCTGCTGGCGCTGTATCCGGGCGTCTCGCCGGGGACCATCGCCGCGGCGGTCGCCCAGCGCGCCGCGGGCATCGTGCTCTCGGCCACCGGCTCGGGCAATACCCATCCCGACATCACCGCCGAGGTCACGCTGGCCGTCCGCCGGGACGTCCCGGTGGTGGTCTCCACCCGGGTGCCCTACGGCGAGGTCGAACCCACCTACGGCGGCGCCGGCGGCGGGGTGGCACTGTTCCGGGCGGGCGCGATCTTCTCGCACTGGCTGCGTGCACCCCAGGCCCGGATGGCACTGATCGCCCTGCTCACCGCGGGCGCGAGCCGCAGCCAGATCGCCGATTTCTTCGCCGCCTCCGAACCCTCGTAGAGCGGGTCGATCAGGGCGGGTCAACCGTCGGATCCGCCTGTCCCGCCGGGCATCTCGGCACCGGTCTCGCCGGTGCCGTCGCCGCTCGGGTCGAGGTCGGGCCAGTCCAGCGAGTCGAGTGGATCGGCCGGGGTCAGTCCCGGTTCGGGCAACCGGAAGGTGACCGCCCGGCCGGGCCCGGTGGTGCGGGTCTCGAAGCGGACGGTGACGAAGCCGTGGCCGCCGCCCTGCACCCAGCCGTGTCCGTGGTCGCGGTGCGAGACGTCGGCGCCGGTGGGCCAGTGGTCGGTGTCCGGCCGCGGTCCGGCCTGCACCCCGGGCGCCGGCGGCCCGCCCTCCCGGTAGGCGGCACCGGTGGCCGCGCCGGCGGCCGGGTCGAGGGCGGCCGGATCGTCGAAGAGGGCGTACTGCTCGGCGTCGGTCAGGCCCGAGTAGCTCACCCCCACCAGGCGGATCGGCCCCACCTCGAGCGGGTCGAGCACGATGCGCTGGGCCGCGGCGGTGAGCACGTCCAGGTCGGTGCTGGCGGCCGGCATGGTGATCGACCGGGTGAGGATGGACATGTCGGCGCGGCGCAGCTTGACCACCACGGTGCGGGCGCCGCGGCCGTCGTCGAGCAGCCGCCGATGCGCGCCGGCCGCCGCACCGGCGACGGCCGAGCGCAAGCCGGGCAGGTCGACGATGTCGGTGGCGAAGGTCGATTCGGCGCTGATCTGCTTGGCGACGGCCCGCTCGGCCACCGGCCGCTCGTCGATACCGCGGGCCAGCCGGTGCAACGCCGGCCCCACGGTGCCGCCGAGCACCGAGGCCGCCTCGGCCTCGGTCATGGCGGCGAACTGACCGATGGTCTCCACACCGAGCCGGGCCAGCCGGTCGCCGGAGACCGGACCGATCCCCCAGAGTTTGCGCACCGGCAGCCCGTGCAGGAACTCGATCTCCCGGCTCGGCGCGATCACCGCGAGCCCGTCGGGTTTGGCCAGCCCGGAGGCGATCTTGGCGATCTGCTTCCCGGAGCCGAATCCCACCGAGGCCGGCAGCCCCACCTCGTCGCGAATGGCCGCGCGCAGGGTTTCGGCGAAGGCGCGGGCCTGCGCCGCGGTACCGCCGGCGAGCTCGGCCGGTTCGGCGAAGGCCTCGTCGAAGGACAGCGTCTCGATCACCGGGACATGGCGCCGGATGATGCCGAAGACCCGGCCGCTGACCGCCCGGTACACCGCCCCGCGCGGCGGCAGGATCACCGCCGACGGTCCGACCAGCCGGCGCGCCTGGTGCATCGGCATCGCGGAGTGGGCGCCGAAGGCGCGGGCGGCATAGCTGGCTCCGGCCACGACGCCGCGGCCGCCGGCCCCGCCGACGAGGACCGGACGGCCGGCCAGGGTGGGCCGGGTCAGTTCCTCCACCGATGCGAAGAAGGCGTCCATGTCGATGTGCAGCACCCAGCGCCCGCTGCGCTCGAGGTCCTCGGACGGATCCACCTCGCCAGCCTATCGGGGCCGGACGCGGCGCCCGCCCCGGCTACGTCCCCGGCCGGGCGTGGAAGACCGGCAGCGCGTCGAGGTGCCGACGCAGGGTCGGCGCGGCGTCGCCGGGAGTGATGCCGTCGGGCAGCAGACCGGCCACCTCCCAGCCCCAGCGCTGCAGATAGCGCTCGATCACGGCGAGTTTGATCTCCGGATCGGTCACCTCGGCCAGGTGGACGGCGGTGACCGAGCGGCCGCGGCGCAGCTGTGCCTGCGGATGGGCCCGGGCGTTGCGCACCCAGTCGGTCTCGCCGCGCGGTGCGACGAGGTACTGCTCGCCGCCGAGCCGGAGCGGATTGACCGGTACCCGGTGCTCGGCACCGGTACGCCGGCCGCGCACGGTCAGCGTCCGCGCCCCGGCCAGGCTCACTCCGAGATCGGCGAGTCCCCGGACGACGGCGTTGAGGGCTCGTTCGCGGCGGCGCAGGCCCCGGTGGGCGGTGTGGGCAGTCATGGTGTTCCCCAATCTGTGAGCGGCGCTCTCGTTTCAAGTGTGCGCGCCCCGGGCGAGGAATTCAAGAGCACCGCTCTCATTCGTGGCAGGATCGGAGCATGACCGGAACGCGAGCCCGCCGACGCCACGAGATCGAGCAGCAGATTCTGCAGCTAGGCCGACGACAGCTCGCCGAGTCGGGTGCGGCGGCGCTGTCGCTGCGGGCCGTCGCCCGGGAGCTCAACATGGTCTCCTCGGCCGTCTACCGCTACGTCGAGAGCCGCGACGAACTGCTCACCCGGCTCGTCGTCGCCGCCTACGACGACCTCGCCGACACCGTGGACGAGCAGCTTGCGGCCACCACCGCGGACCCGGCCGAGCGGCTGGCCGCCGCCGCGACGGCGGTGCGGTCCTGGGCGGTGGCCCATCCCGCGGAGTTCTCCCTGCTCTACGGCAGCCCGGTGCCCGGCTACCACGCGCCGGCCGAGCGCACCGGCGGTCCGGGCACCCGGGTGATCGGCGTCCTGCTGCGCACCCTGGCCGACGCCGAGAACACCGCCGCGACCTCCACTGCGGGCACCACCCCTGCGAGCCCCGCTACTGCGAGCCCCACTACTGCGAACTTCGGACCCGCACCGGACGCGCCCCTGGCCGGGGAACTGCAGGCGGTGGCCGACGAGTTCGGCGCGGTGCTGAGTCCGGCCGCGGCGATGCGCGCGATCGCCTTCTGGGGCTGGCTGATCGGGGCCGTCGGGCTGGAGGTGGCCGGCGGCTACGGCGCCGACACCTTCAGCGATCCGCAGGCGGCGTTTCAGGCTCAGCTGTCCGGGCAGCTCGCCGCGCTGCTCGGGAGCGGCCCGGATGGTGCGGCGAGCGCTACGGAGCCGACCGGCGGCGCGACCGGCACAGCCGCAGGACGTCGTCGGCCGAGCTGATCAGCCGGTCCATCTCCTCCCCGCCGTCACAGGTGCGCAGGGAGACGGTCACCGTCTCGCCCACCGGGCCGAGCACCTGCCACAGCGCACCGGACTCCTCCCAGCGGAGCAGGCGGTCGAGGTCGTCGGACATGCCCCCATTCCAGCACGACGAGCCGCCGCCGCGCGGAAACCGGCGAGTCGTGGATCACATCGGGGCCGCGCGTACCGTGACCCGGGTGAGCTTTTCGCGGTATGTGGCATTGGGAGATTCGTTCACCGAAGGCGTCGGGGATCCGGCACCGGACCTGCCGAACGGGGTCCGCGGCTGGGCCGACCGGGTCGCGGCCGCCCTGGCGGCCGGCGAGCCCGACTTCGGCTACGCCAACCTCGCGATCCGCGGCCGCAAACTCGGCCCGATCCTGACCGAACAGATCGAGCCGGCCATCGCCCTCAACCCGGATCTGATCACCCTCTACGCCGGCGGGAACGACGTCCTGCGGCTCTCCGTCGACATCGACGCGCTGATGGCGAGCTACGACGAGGCCGTCGCCCGGCTGGTGGACACCGGCGCCCGGGTCGCGATCTTCACCCCGCACGACACCGCCGGCGGCGGCCGGCTCTTCGACGCGCTGCGCGGACGCTTCGCCATCCTCGCCGAGGCGGTCCGCGAGATCGCCGACCGGCGCGGTGCGGTGATCGTCGACTTCTGGCGGCTCGAGGACTATCGGGACTGGCGGCTCTGGGACACCGACCGCCTGCACATGTCGCCGGCCGGCCACCAGCGGATGGCGATCGCCGTCCTCGACGCCCTGGGCGTGGCCCACGACCTGGCACCGCTGCCGCTGGCCGAGCTGCCGGAGTCCTCCCCGCGTGAACAGTTCGCCGAGAACCTGCGCTGGACGCGCGAATTCCTCGGTCCGTGGCTCGGCCGCCGCCTGCGCGGCACCTCCTCGGGCGACGACATCACCCCGAAGTACCCCGACTACATCCATCCCGCCGCGCTCGCCACCGCCTGACGACGGCCCGGCCGGTCACGGCCGGGCCTGCCGGGATGCGGCGCTCAGCCGCGGGTCACGGTCTCGAACCGGTACCAGCCGTACCAGGCCAGCAGGAGCGCGAACACCGAGCCGGCCGAGGCGATCGAGTCGGCCCCGAGGAACAGGTTGTAGTCGGCCGTCTCCCCCGCCTCCTGGCCGGCGCCGACCACGGTCAGCAGCACCCCGGAGGCCGCGACCAGCAGACCGAACAGCGCGAGCAGGGTCACTGCGAGCGCGCGCAGCGGCGCCCGCCGGCCGGGAACCGGGCGGACCAGCCCGAGCCGCGCCAGGATCAGCGCCCCGACCGCCGCACCGATCAGCGCCATCGCATTGCCGCCGACGGTGTCCGAGGCCCGGTGCCAGCGGGCGATCACCGTGTAGCCGCCGATGCCGATCGCCCACAGGCCGACGACGATCATCGCCGGGGTGCGCCAGCGCCAGGGCACCACCACCAGCACCCCGCAGGCCACGGCCATCGCCACCGTGGTGTGCCCGCTGGGAAAACTGTTGTGCAGGATCGAATCCGGGGCGTCGACCAGCTCCGGACGCGGCAGCACCCAGCGTTTGAGGACCTCCGTGGCCACGACCGGTCCGCCGATCGTGGCGACTCCCGCGCAGGCGAGCCACCAACCCTCCCGGATCAATCCGATCAGGCCCACGATCGCTACCGCGACACCCAGGCTGGTCACCGTGATGGTGGCGAGCACCTCGTCGGCGCCGGTCACCTCGGCCGGGTTCACCTGCAGGGCGCCCCGCAGTGCGGCGTTCTCGAGCCGCTGGCCGGTCGCGGTGCGCACGGCCAGCACATAGGCCGCGCACAGCACGGCGGTCGCCAGCAGGGCGAGCAGCAGCCAGCGCCGGCGGAAGCCGGCCGTCTCGATGCCCATCGTCGAGCCCACGGTCAGCCGGCCCGGTGCAGGTCCACGGTCACGCCGTCGCCGAGCTCGGTGGCCCCGGCCGGCGCGTCGTCCGCCGAGTCCACGGTCAGCTCCGTCGCCAGCACCTCGCCGGCGATCAGCGCGGCGTGCTCACGCGCGGTGGCCACCCGATCGGCCGGCACCACCAGCCGCACCGTGATGCGGTCGCTGATGTCCAGGCCGGCGTTGCGGCGGGCGTCCTGCAACTCGCGCACCCGGTCCTTGGCCCAGCCCTCGGCTTCGAGCGCCTCGGTCACCGTGGTGTCGAGCACCACCAGACCGCCGCCCCCGGGCAGCTCACCGGTCGAATCCGGTTCCACTGCAACGAGTTTGCGAGTGAACTCCGCGCCGCGCAGTTCGATCCCGTCGGCCACGACCACATCCTCACCGGTCTCCGGATCGGTCACCAGTTCCCAGTTCCCGGATTTGACCGCCTTGATGGCGCGCTGCACGTCCTTGCCGATCCGCGGGCCGGCCGCCCGCGCATTCACCGCCACCTCGATGCGGCCGTAGGCGTCCACGTCGGTGCTCAGCGCCACCTGCTTGACGTTCATCTCGTCGGCGATCAGATCGGTGTAGGGCGCCAGTGCCTGCGCCTGCGGGGAGGCCACGGTCAGACCGGCCAGCGGCAGCCGCACGCGGAGCTTGTTGGCCTTGCGCACCGCCGAGGAGACCGAGCAGACGGACTGCACCTGATCCATGGCCGCCACCAGGTCGGCGTCGGCGGGCAGCTCACCGGGCTGGGGCCAGTCGGTCAGGTGCACCGAACGCCCGCCGGTCAGCCCGCGCCACATCGCCTCGGTGGCCATCGGCAGCAGCGGTGCGGCCAGCCGACCGGCCACCTCGAGCACCGTGTAGAGGGTGTCGAAGGCGTCCGGATCCTGGTCCTGTCCGGCCCAGAACCGGGCCCGGGAGCGGCGCACGTACCAATTGGTGAGCGCCTCGCAGAACAGCCGGAACGACTCGCAGGCACCGGCGATGTCGTAGACGTCGAGCGCCTCGGTGATCTCGTCGCGGGTGGCGGCCAGCTTGGCCAGGATGTAGCGGTCGAGCACGTGGGTCGAATCGGTGCGCCAGGTGGCCGGCCGCTCGGCGTAGAGCTGCAGGAAGCTGTAGGCGTTCCACATCGGCAGCAGCGCCTGCCGCACACCCTCGCGGATGCCGCGTTCGGTGACCACCAGGTTGCCGCCGCGCAGGATGGGGCTGGCCATCAGGAACCAGCGCATGGCGTCGCTGCCGTCCCGGTCGAAGACCTCGTTCACGTCCGGATAGTTGCGCTTGGACTTGCTCATCTTCTGGCCGTCGTCGCCGAGCACGATGCCGTGGGCGGCCACCGTGCTGAAGGCCGGGCGGTCGAAGAGCGCGGTGGCCAGCACGTGCAGGTTGTAGAACCAGCCCCGGGTCTGGCCGTTGTATTCGACGATGAAGTCGCCCGGATTGTGCGGCAGCACCCCGGTGGCCGGGTCGCCGTCGAACCAGTCGGCGTTCTCGAACGGATAGTGGACCTGCGCGAACGGCATCGAGCCGGATTCGAACCAGCAGTCGAGTACCTCGGGCACCCGGCGCATGGTGGAACGCCCGGTCGGATCGTCGGGATTCGGCCGGGTCAGCTCGTCGATGTAGGGCCGGTGCAGATTGTCCGGACGCACCCCGAAGTCGGCCTCGAGCTGATCGAGGCTGCCGTAGACGTCCACCCGCGGGTACGCCGGATCGTCGGAGATCCAGACCGGGATCGGCGCCCCCCAGTACCGGTTGCGGCTGATGTTCCAGTCCTTGGCGCCTTCGAGCCATTTGCCGAACTGTCCGTCGCGGATGTGCGACGGCGACCAGACGATCTGCTGGTTCAGTTCGAGCATCCGCTCCTTGATCGGCTGCACGGCGACGAACCAGGACGGCACCGCCATGTAGATCAGCGGCTGACCGGACCGCCACGAGTGCGGATAGGAGTGTTCGATGGTCTCGTGCCGCACCACCCGGCCCTGCTGGGCCGCACCGGCCCGCGGGCTCTGCGGGTCGGCCGCCTTGAGGTCCCTGATGATCTCGGGGTTGGCGTCGAAGACCATCAGTCCCTGGTAGTCGGGCACCTGTTCGGTGAACCGGCCGCCCGGATCCAGCGGCTGGACCACCTCGATGCCGTTGGCGACGCTGACGTCCATGTCCTCTTCACCGAAGGCCGGCGCCAGGTGCACCACGCCGGTGCCCGAGTCGGTGGTCACGTAGTCGGCCAGCAGGATCCGGTGCGCGTTGGGGTGTCCGAGGAAGTAGCCGAACGGCGGACGGTAGTGCAGCCCGGCCAGCTCCCGGCCGGTGTAGGTGCCCACGGTCTCGGTCTCGCCGAACTCGCGGCTGTAGCCGCCGACGAGGGCGGTGGCCAGCAGGTACTCGCCGCCGTCGGCGGTCCGCACATGCGAGTACTCGACGTCCGGGTGCACCGCGATCGCCAAGTTGGACGGCAGGGTCCAGGGCGTGGTGGTCCAGATGACGGCGTTCACCCCGTCCAGAGCCGCCAGCGGGGCGTCGGCCTCCACCACCAGCGGCATGGTCACGGTCAGCGCCGGATCCTGCCGCATCCGGTAGGCATCGTCGAGCTTGGCCTCCTGATTGCTCAGCGGGGTCTGCTCGTACCAGGAGTACGGCAGCACCCGGTAGCCCTGATAGATCAGCCCCTTCTCGTGGAGACTCTTGAACGCCCACATCACCGATTCCATGAAGTCGATGTCGAGGGTCTTGTAGTCGTTGTCGAAGTCCACCCAGCGGGCCTGCCGGGTCACGTACTCCCGCCACTCGCCGGTGTAGCGGAGCACCGAATCACGGCAGTAGGCGTTGAACTTCTCCACGCCCATGGTCTCGATCTGCGCCTTGTCGGTGATGCCGAGCTGCCGTTCGGCTTCGAGTTCGGCGGGCAGGCCGTGGGTGTCCCAGCCGAAGCGGCGCTCGACCTTCTTGCCGCGCATGGTCTGGTAGCGCGGCACGATGTCCTTGACATAGCCGGTGAGCAGGTGCCCGTAGTGCGGCAGGCCGTTGGCGAACGGCGGGCCGTCGTAGAAGACGAACTCCGGGGCGTCGGCGCGGTTGGCGATGGACGCGGCGAAGGTGTCGTCGGCGGCCCAGTAGTCGAGAACCCGGCGTTCGAGTTCCGGGAACGACGGGGCGCCGCGGTCGGCGCCGCCGGTCAGATCGACCAGCGGGTAGGCGCGCTGCGATCCGGTGCGGTCGCCGGTCTCGGGCTGGTGATCCTGCTGCTCGGTCAACGTCTCTTCACTCCTCGTGCCTGCGGACATCGCTGTCACTCGTTTGGCACGGGGACGCCGGATCTGCGAGAACCGTCGCGGTACCACCCCGCTTGCGCCGTGGCCGGCGCCTCTCGGTGAAGAGCCGCACGGAGGCGGTCTTCGGCGGCGATCACGGGCCGCACCCGCCCGGTTCTACTGGGGACGCACACGCATCCTGTTCTTCCGGGTGCTCCCCGGTGATGGCCGGATCATCGCAGTGCTGGGGCGGGCTGCTCGCTGTCGGCGAGAGGCCCGCTCACCTGGTCGAGTCTACGTCAGAGCCGGTCAGCCCTGGGAATCGTCGCCGTCGGACTGCTCGTCGGGATCGACGAAGGTGATCTTGGGCAGCGGACCGGTCTGGTCGTGCAGGATCATCGTCTCCGACGAGACCTCGTCGGCGTCGGTATCGTCGCCGGTCTCGGGCTCCGGCGGGGCCGGCCGGGTGATCGGCGGTTCGGTCCGCTCGGCGCGGCGGCGACGGCCCACATAGGGCGAGGTCGCCGGGATCGGCCCGGTCCCCGGGCCCGGCTCGGCGGGTGCGGCCGGCGGCACCGGCTGCTGCGGGTAGGGCGGCTGCGCGGCGGGCCACGGGGCGCTCGGCGGGCCGGACTGCGGGGCCGGACCCGGCTGCGGGACGGGACCGGCCTGCGGATTGGGGCCGGTCTGCGGGACCGGCGGGGTCTCCGGAACGGACGGGGCATCCGGCGCCGGGGTCGGCGTCGCGCCGGCCGAACGCTGGACCGGGAACGATCCGGTCACCGAACGGATGTAGTCGCCGGCATCGCCCTCGGCGGGTTCGCCGGTGCCCGGCCCGACCGGGGCACTGGGCGCCGGCTGCTCGGCTGCCTCGTCGGCGGCGGCTTCGGCCGCGGCGGTCAGCGGCTCGTCGACCACCAGTCCGCCGAGTCCCGCACCGCCGGCGAGCGGACGGTCCTCGGCGTCTGCGCCGTCAGCGGCGGCGGGCTGATCGGGAGCGTCGTCGCCGAGCAGCGGTTCGGCCCGCACGGCCGACTCGCGGCCGCGGATGGTGAACAGCAGATCGTCGTCGGTGCCGCCCTTGGACCGGCGGCTGGCGCGGATCGCGTCGATCAGCAGCAGCACCAGGCCCAGTGCGCAGACCACGATGCAGGCCACCGCGAGGGCGAACTGGCTGGTCACCAGGGCGACGACGAGCAGCGCGAAACCGATGAGGGTCACGCCGAGAATGACAGTCAGCACGTTCGGCCCCTCATCGGTGCGCGGCGGAAGGTGTCGAAGGACATGACGACGACGTCAGCCCTGCTGGTACCCGTTTTCCGGTGCATAGCCGCCGGCGTCGACCGGTGCGGCGCTGCCCCGCTGCTGCAGCTCCTCGAGCTGCGACTCCAGGTAGGTCTTGAGCCGGGTGCGGTACTCCCGCTCGAAGGTCTTGAGCTGTTCGATCCGGCCCTCCAGCACGCTGCGCTGCTGGTTGATGGTCGACATGATCTCGGAGTGCTTCTGCTCGGCGTCGCGCTGCAGGAACTCGGCGCGCTCGTTGGCCTGCCGGACCTGGGTCTCGGCCCGCGTCTGAGCGTCGGCGAGGACCGCCTCGGCCCGCTGGTGCGCGTCGGCCAGGGTGGCGTCGGCGCTGGCCTGCGCCTCGGAGACCATCGCATCGCTGCGCTGGCGGGCGTCGCTGAGCAGCGCCTCAGCCTCGCTGCGCGCCGAACCGGTGACCCGGTCGGCCGTGTCCTGGGCCAGTGCGAGCACGCGGGCCGCCCGAACGGAGGCTTCTTCGTCGGCGACACCGGTCTCGGCCACGGGAGCCGGTGCCGGGGCCGGGGCGACGGGGGCCGCGGGCTCGGGCGCCGCGGCGAAGGAACGGGTCTGGTCGCCGCCGGCGTTGCGCGCCTGATCCAGTTCGCCTTCGAGTTCGTCGACACGCTGCTTCAGGTCGGCGTTCTCGTCGAGCAGCCGGGCGAGCTCAGCCTCGACGAAGTCGAGGAACTGATCCACCTCGTCTTCGTTGTAACCGCGCTTACCGATCGGCGGTTTGCTGAACGCGACATTGTGCACATCAGCTGGTGTCAGCCGCATTTCGGTGTCCCCTTTGGTCATCGAGCGTGTCTCTTGAAAAACACTCTGGTCGATTTCTGACGGCGGCGGCACATCAACGGCGTCCACAGGCTGTGTACGTATGACATGTCACCAGTCGCAGTTCTATTAATACCAGTAGCACTGCGTAACTAGCGTGTCATCTTGTCACATCTGGACCAAGTGTGTCAGGTCGGGTGTCGCCGGATCGCAACGCAACCGCGTTCCCTCCGGGATTGACCCGGGCTCGGCGCAATTCGCTCCGCCGACCTCTCCATCGGCTCTCACCAGGGACGACACGACGCACGGGCCGCTCCGGACTAGCCCAGCGAACCGGCGAAGTGCCGGGTGATCTGCATTCCGATCGTCAACACCAACAACACGATCAACAACGACAAATCCAGTCGCACCGGCCCCAGACTGACCGGCTTGAGCACTCGCCGGAGGGCTTTCACGGGCGGATCGGTCAGGGTGAAGACGATCTCGACGATCACCACCACCACCCCGCGCGGACGCCAGCGCCGGGCGATGGACTGCACCATCTCGAGCACCAGACGGCCGAGCACCAGCAGCCAGTAGAGGAAGAGGACCAGATAGAAGATCCAGAGGAAAGTTGCCACGTCTTCTAGACTGCCATCTCTTCTCGCGGGGCCGCCCGTCCGGGCCGACCGGGCCGGTTCAGGACTGGTTGGTGAAGCCGGTTTCCACGGCGCGCCGCCGCTCCTCCGGGCTCACGTCGATGCCGGCCGGGGAGAGCAGGAAGACCTTGGTGGCCACCTTCTCCAGCGAGCCGCGCAGGGCGAAGGCCAGGCCGGCGGCGAAGTCGACGAGCCGCTTGGCGTCGTCGTTGCTCATGTCGACCAGGTCCATGATCACGGGATTGCCCGAGCGGAACCGCTCACCGATGGTGCGGGCCTGCGAGTAGTCGGCCGGCCGCAGGGTGCTGATCCGTCCGGCGCTCTCGTAGGACGCCTCCACCCGCGGCTCGGGAGCCAGTGCGGTGGCCCCGCGCACGGTGACGTTGGCCGAGCGGTTCAGCGGCTCGAGCCGCGGACGGGTCGACTCGGCCACCACCGGGGCGCGGCGCACAGCGGGGACGGCGGCACGCTCGGCCGGACGCTCGAGGCGGGTGCCGTAGCCGCGGTCGTCGGCGTAGCCGCCGCGGACCTGCACGGCCGCGAACTGCGCCTCGGCGTAGGCGCCCTCCTGCTCGAACTGGGCCTGCTCGTAGTCGAGCTCGTAGCCCTCGTCCTGGTAGTACGGCTCCTCGCGGCCGGCGCCGCGGTAGCGCTCGAGGTAGGCGCGTTCGCGAGCGGTCATCGCCCGCTCCTCGCCCGAGAGTTCAGCGGAGTCGGCCAGGTAGTCGTCCTCGTATTCACTCGGAGGCACCATGCCGAAATATGCCTTGAACTTCTGCATCGTCGTCATCGGACTAGCCTTCCTGAAGCCGTGGTCTGTGATCTCAATGGTTCTCTTGTTACCAATGTGACTAGGGTGAGAGTATCGGTCGCGGGCCCATGATTGCGGTTCCGACACGCACGCATGTCGATCCGTTGACGATCGCGTCTTCCAGGTCTCCGGACATGCCGGCGGAGAGCTCGACGGCCTGCGGATACCGCTCTCGGAACTGCTCGTGGACCCGGGCCGCGGCCGCCAGATGAGCGCCCGCCTCGCCGCTCAGCGGGGCGATCACCATCAGCCCGTCCAGCCGCAGCGCGTCGTCGGCGGCCAGCACCTGATCGGCCAGAGCAGGCAGGGCGCCGGCCACCGCTCCCCCACGCCGCGGATCGCCGTCCAGACTCAGCTGCAGCAGGACGCCCAGCGGTGTGGTGCGGTCCCCGCGCTCGAGACTCGACCGCGCCGCGGCGGCGAGAGCGTCGACGAGTTCGGCCGAATCGACCGACTGCACCCGGTGCGCCCAGCGGGCGACCGTGCGCGCCTTCTTGCGCTGCAGCGAGCCGATCATGTCGACGGTGAACACGCTCTCCGGCCGGTCCTCGCGCACCTGCGCCACCTTGCGTCCGGCCTCCGGCTCGCGGTTCTCGCCGAACTCGGCGGCACCGAGTTCGATCAGCAGTTCCATGTCGCGGGCCGGGAAGTACTTGGTGACCACCATCAGCCGCGCGCTCCCCGCCGGACGGCCTGCGGCGCGCTCGGCCGCCGCGACCCGCTCGCGGGCCGCCGCCAGCGACTCCGACAGCTGCGCCCGGCGCACCTGGTCCGCCGACCCCTCGCCGATCGGCCCGGCCATCACGCGGCCCCGCCGGTCTCGCGCCAGATCACCGACGCCAGCCGGCCGGTGGGAGCGCCGCGGCGGTGACTGAACAGTGCGGGGTCGTCGATCGTGCAGCGCGGATCCACCGCGATCGCCTCGACCCCGGCGGCCTCGAGCTGCGCGTACAGCCCGGCCCGGATGTCCAGGCCGGCGGTGCCCTGCCGGGTCCGGCAGGCGCTGCCCGGCAGGTGCCGCTCCACGTCGCGCTGCATCTCCGGCGGCACCTCGTAACGCTCGCCGGAGGCGGCCGGCCCGAGCAGCGCGCCGATGCGCTCCGGGCGCGCGCCCAGTCCGATCATGGTCTCGAGGACGGCGGGCAGAATGCCGATCCGGGCCCCGATCCGGCCGGCGTGCACCGCGGCGATCACCCCGGCCTCGTCGTCGGAGAGCAGCACCGGCACGCAGTCGGCGGTGAGCACCGCCAGCGCCAGATCAGGCTGTGCGGTCACCAGCGCATCGGTGGCCGGCACCGGACCGTCCACCGGGCCGTCGACGACGGTCACCGTGCGCGAGTGGATCTGTTCCATCCAGACCATCCGCTCCGGCGGCACTCCCAGGTCGCGGGCCAAGCGCTCCCGGTTGGCCGCCACCGCGGCCGGATCGTCGCCGACGTGGTCGCCCAGGTTGAACGAATCGTAGGGCGGTGCGGAGACGCCTCCGGCGCGCGTGGTCACCGCGCGCCGGGTGCGAGTCTGCGGGGCAGACATCACTTCATGAAGTCGGGGACGTCGACCTCTTCGTCGTCGAACCGGACCGCGTTGCGGCGCGGTGCGGCGCTGTCGAACGGATCGCCGGCCGGCGCCGGATTCTTACCGAAGAGCGGGTCGTCGGCCGGCGCCTTGGCCGTGGTGCCCGAGGTCTCGGACGAGACGGTGCCCGGCCTGACGGCCGCCGCCTCGGACCGCTTGCGCGGCGAGCCGCCGTCGAAGCCGGCGGCGATCACGGTGACCCGCACCTCGTCGCCGAGGTTGTCGTCGATCACGGTGCCGAAGATGATGTTGGCCTCCTCGTGCGCGGCCTCCTGGACCTGGCTGGCCGCGTCGTTGATCTCGAACAGACCCAGATCGCTGCCGCCGGCGATGGAGATGAGCACGCCGCGCGCGCCCTCCATGGAGGCCTCGAGCAGCGGCGAGTTGATGGCCGCCTCGGCCGCCTTGCGGGCCCGGTCCTCGCCGCGGGAGGCGCCGATGCCCATCAGCGCGCTGCCGGCGTCGCTCATCACGCCCTTGACGTCGGCGAAGTCGACGTTGATCAGACCCGGGGTGGTGATCAGGTCGGTGATGCCCTGCACACCGTTGAGGAGCACCTCGTCGGCGCTGCGGAAGGCGTCCATCAGGCTCACCTGCGAATCGCCGAGCTGGAGCAGCCGGTCGTTGGGGATGACGATCAGCGTGTCGCAGGACTCGCGCAGCGCCGTGATTCCCTCGTCGGCCTGGTTGCCCCGGCGCTTGCCCTCGAAGGAGAACGGCCGGGTGACCACACCCACGGTCAGGGCACCGAGCTTGCGGGCGATGCCCGCCACCACCGGCGCGCCGCCAGTGCCGGTGCCGCCGCCCTCACCGGCGGTGACGAAGACCATGTCGGCGCCCTGCAGCAGGTCCTCGATCTCGTCGCGGGCGTCCTCGGCGGCCTTGCGGCCGACCTCCGGATTGGCGCCGGCGCCCAGACCGCGGGTGGACTCGCGGCCGATGTCGAGCTTGACATCGGCATCACTGATCAGCAGAGCCTGCGCATCGGTGTTGATCGCGATGAACTCCACGCCCTTGAGGCCCTGCTCGATCATCCGATTGACGGCGTTGACGCCTCCGCCGCCGATGCCGACGACTTTGATGACAGCCAGGTAGTTGTGCGGTGGCGTCATGATGCCTTCCTGATCCGAATCAAACCCTAAAGCTCAACCAAAGGGTTATAGTTATGTCAAGTTCCGGTGTTGAGAGAGACGGTATTGACCGCCTGCACGCTCTGCCAGGAGGCGCGCCGCGTGTCGGGGATTTTTCCTGCGGATATCGCCCGGTCCGGTGCACGGCCCGGTTACGTGACCGCCGGAAACTCCGGGCTCGAGACGTTGTAGCGGCGGCCGGTGATCTTCAGCACGTGCATCAGAGCGTCTGCCTTCTCCGCCGACTGCTCGTCGTCGCCCCAGATCACGGTGCGGTCCTTGGTCAGCGAGAGGGTGATGTTCGACGGCGAGTCCGCCTGCACCCCGGTGACGATCTTCGCGAGCCAGCCGGGCAGCTCCCCCACCACCGTCAGGGCGGCCAGGGTGGTCGGATCCTGAGGACCCGGCTCGGGGACGTTCAGCGTCGGCAGGTCGCGGTAGCGGCGCCCGTCCACTCCGTCCTTGCCCATCGCGTCCTTGGACGGATAGGTGCGGTAGACCAGGCCGAGCCGGTCCATCACGCCGAGTCCGTCGTCCTCGGCCGGCACCAGCACCCGCGGGGTGCGCTCGCGCACGTCGATGGTGATGGTGGACGGATAGTTCCGTTCCACCTTGACCGTCTCCACCGCCGGGATCGTCGAGACCCGCTGAGCCACCGCGGCGGTGTCCACCTGCAGCAGCGGTGTGCCCATCGGCACGTCCGCCACCCCGAGAACCTGGCCGCGCGGGAGCGTGGTCAGCCCGTCGACGGTGACCGTGCGCACCGACATCAGCGGCGAGAAGTAGGCGACAGCCGCGAGTCCGGCGATCACGGCGACCAGGCCGATCGCGCCGAGCAGCCGCCACAGCCGACGACGGCCGGCGTCCCGGGCGGCCAGCGCCTCCGGGTCGAGGCGCCCCCGGTCGCCGCGCCGCGCGGGCTCCCGTCTCTGCTCGGATCCGCGAGTGGTCACGACAGCGAACTCAGCGCGTCCAGGATCGGCGGGGCCTGCATGGTGATGTCTCCGGCGCCGATGATCAGCACCACGTCGCCGGGCCGGGCCCGCTCGGCGACGGCCGGGGCCAGTTCGGAGATCGAGTCGACGAACACCGCCGGCACGGTGACCTGGTCGGAGATGAGCCGTCCGGTGACGCCTGGCTGCGGCTCCTCCCGCGCCCCGTAGACGTCGGCGACGATCACCTCGTCGGCCAGGCTCAGTGCGGCGGCGAAGCCCTCCGCGAATTCGGCGGTCCGCGAATACAGGTGCGGCTGGAAGACGGCGATCACCCGGCGGCCGCGGTCGTCGGCGACCAGGGTCCGGGCCGCCGACAGCACCGCCCGCACCTCGGTGGGATGGTGGGCGTAGTCGTCGTAGAGGTCCACCCCGCCGGAGCGGCCGCGGAACTCGAACCGGCGGTGCACGCCGCCGAAGCTCTCGATGCCGTCGATCAGCCGGTCGATCGATCCCGGGTCGCCGAGCAGCGCGGCGGCACCGGTGAGCGCACCGAGCGCGTTGAGTGCCATATGCCGTCCGGGCAGGGTCACCTGCAGGCTGCGCTCGACCCCCGGGCCCACCGGCGCGGCCAGCCGCACCCGATTGCTCGACCCGGTGCCCTGCGCACCCGCCTCGAGGAGTTCGGCCACCAGCGGCACCGAGGGCGCCAGGTCCGCGTGGGCGCCGGTGCCGTAGCCGAGCACCGTGACCCCGGCCGCGAGCGAGCCGGCGCAGCGGCCGCCGAACGCCGCCGCCCCCGGATCGTCGAGGCACACCACCAGCGTGCCGCCGGGACGGATCTGCGCCGCGAAGGCGTCGAAGACGTCCACATAGGCCTGTTCCGAACCGAAGAAGTCGAGGTGGTCGACCTCGATGTTGGTCACCACCACCACGTCGGGCCGGTACTCGAGCAGTGAGCCGTCGCTCTCGTCGGCCTCGGCGACGAAGACCTCGCCGCTGCCGTGATGGGCGTTGGTGCCCGATTCGTTGAGTTCACCGCCGATCGCGAAGGACGGGTCGGCCCCCTGCTGCTGCAGGGCCACCACCGCCATCGAGGTGGTGGAGGTCTTGCCGTGCGTGCCGGTGATCAACAGTGTGCGGTAGTCGGCCATCAACTGCGCCAGCACCTGCGGGCGGTAGAGGACCTCGATGCCACGCTCGCGGGCCGCGACCAGTTCCGGATTGTCGGCCGGGATGGCGGCGTGGGTGGTGACGACCACCGTGGGTCCGCCGTCGAGCAGGGTCAGCGCCGCGGGGTCGTGACCCACCTGCACCTGCGCGCCGCGGGCGCGCAGGGCGATCACTCCGCGGCTCTCCCGGGCATCCGAGCCGGAGACCTGTCCCCCGCGGGCGAGCAGGATCCGGGCCAGCCCGGACATGCCCGCGCCGCCGATCCCCACCATGTGCACCCGCCGCAGCAGGTCCGGCAGCGCCGGGCCGGGCGGGGTCAGGCCGTCGGCGCCGGCCGGTGCGGTCTGGTCGGTCATGCCCGGCCTCCCCGGCCGCGTCGGGCCCCGGCGAGTTCCAGGGCGGCCGCGGCGACGATGTCGGCCGCGTCCCGGTGCCCGATACCGGCCCCGGCCTCGCTCATGGCCGCGAGCCGCTGCGTATCGCGCAGCAGCGCGGGCACCTCGCGGCGGACCCAGTCCGCGGTCAGGTCGGCGTTGTCCACCAGCAGAGCGGCCCCGGCCTGCACGGCCGGCTGAGCGTTGAGCGCCTGTTCGCCGTTGCCGTGCGCCAGCGGCACGTACACGGCGGGCAGGCCGGTCGCGGAGATCTCGGCGACGGTCATCGCGCCGGACCGGCAGATCACCAGGTCGGCGGCGGCGTAGGCGAGATCCATCCGGTCGATGTAGCTCACCGGAACGTAGGCGGGGGCGCCGTCCGGGCTGCTGACCTCCACCGTGTTCTTGGGGCCGTGCGCATGGAGCACGCCGATACCGGCGGCACCGAGTTCCGCGGCCGCCCCGGCGACCGCGTCGTTGAGCTGCTGAGCCCCCTGCGAGCCGCCGAAGACCAGCAGGGTGGGCGCCTGCGGGTCGAGGCCGAAGAACTCCCGGGCCTGCCGGCGCACGGCCGCCCGGTCCAGGTCGGCGATCGCCGCGCGCACCGGAATGCCCACGACCTGGGCGTCGGCCAGTCCGCTGCCGGGTACGGCGGCGAGGATCCGGTCGGCGAAGCGGGCGCCGATCTTATTGGCGATGCCCGCGCTGGCGTTGGCCTCGTGGATCACCACGGGCAGGCGCCGCGCCGGACGCACCCGGCTGCGCGCCGCCAGGTAGGCCGGCAGCGCCACATAGCCGCCGAAGCCGATCACCACGTCGGCCTGGACGTCGGTGAGCACCCGGCGGGCGGCGGCCACCGACCGGCTGAGCCGGTACGGGGTCTTGAGCAGGTCCATGCCGGGGGTGCGCGGCAGCGGGGCCGGCGGAATCAGTTCCAGGCGGTAGCCGCGATCGGGCACGATGCGCGTCTCGAGCCCGCGGGCGGTGCCCAGGGCCGTGATCCGGGCCTGCGGATCGCGCCGCGCCACGGCGTCGGCGACGGCCAGGGCGGGTTCGATGTGGCCGGCGGTACCCCCGCCGGCGACCACTACGGACAGGCCAGCGGGCCGATCGTCACTGCTCACCGGTGCCTGTACTCCGTTCGCCTCGGCGCGCCGGCACTCCGCCCACCGCGACCGGTGGAGCGGCGGAGATCCTGCGGATTCCTGGCGCGTGTCTGCCCTGCAGGATAGTGGATCTCGTCGGACCGCTGATCACGCGCCCGTACACCTCGGACCGGCGGCGTCCCGGTCACCGGCCGGCGCACCCGGGCGGCGGCCGGTGCGGGCCGCGGTCCGCGGCGCGGCTCGGCCGGACGGGTGCCGGCGCTGCGCCGGCGATCGAGCCGGTCGTGCAGGCGGTCCACCGCTCGCGGCTGGTAGGCGGCCGGGGCCGGCAGCCGGAGCAGCCGGGACAGCCCTCGCTGGCTACCGGTCGAGAGCGCCGCGACCGCTTCGGGTTCGTGCCGGGCGGCGCTGGCGAGCAGGCCGAGCATGGTCAGCATGGTCAGCATCGACGTGCCGCCCTGCGAGAGCAACGGCAGCTGGATACCGGTGACCGGCAGCAGACCCACCACGTAGCCGATGTTGATGAACACCTGCGCGGTGATCAGCACGGTGATGGTGGCGCACAGCAGCCGCAGGAACGGGTCGGTGCTGCGCCGGGCGATCCGCATGCCGGTGTAGGCCAGCAGCAGGAACAGGCCCACCACCGACAGCGCCCCGATCAGGCCAAGCTCCTCGCCGATGATGGCGAAGATGAAGTCGTTGTGCGCGTTGGGCAGATAGTTCCACTTGGCGGTGGACTGCCCGAGGCCGACGCCGAAGACCCCGCCGTTGGCCAGTGCGTATTTGGCCTGGGTGGCCTGGTAGCCCGAGTCGAGCGCGTCTCCCGAGGAGTCCAGGAAGCTGAACACGCGGGCGGCGCGGTAGTCGGCGCTGAGCGCCAGCAGCGCACCGGCCAGCGCGAACAGCCCGGCGAAGCCGGCGAAGACCTGCCCGGGCAGGCCGCTGAACCAGAGCAGCGAGGCCACGATGATGCCGATGATCATGGTAGTGGACTGGTTCGGCTCCAGGATGATCAGCACGCACATGAACACCGCGACCGGCACCAGCGGGAAGAGTAGTTCCCGGCCCCAGGCGCCGACGTGTTTGCGCGAGGCCAGCAGGTGCGCGCCCCACACGCACAGCGCCACCTTGGCCAGCTCGGACGGCTGGATGGAGATGCCGGCGATGTCGAACCAGCGGCGTGCACCGTTGACCTTCACGCCGATGCTGGGCACCAGGACCAGGGCGAGCAGTGCCAGGGAGGCCACGATGCCGACGGTGGCGAAGCGGCGGAAGTAGCGGATCGGCATCTTGAGGATGCCGTAGAAGCTCAGCCAGCCGGCGATCGCGAAGATCACCTGGGTGGCGAACATGCCGTACGACGAGCTGCCTTCGGCGTAGCCCTCCACCGACGAGGCCGAGAGCACCATGATCAGACCGAGCGCCGTGAGCACCACCGCCAGCGAGACGATCAGGTGGAAGGAGGTGAGCGGCCGGGCGAGCAGGGTGCCGATCCCCTCCCGCAGGGTCGAGAGCCAGCTGCGCGCGTCCAGCCGCGGCATCGTGAAGTTGAGCTGCGGAACGGACCGGCCCGACGAGGACTCGTTCTGGTCGGTCTTCACCGCAGACTGCTGATCGGCTGCGGCCATCGCTCAGCGCTCCGCGGCGGTCGCCAGCTCGGCGGCGGCGGCGGCGAAGGCATCGCCGCGGGCGCTGTAACCGGGGAACATGTCCAGCGAGGCGGCGGCCGGCGCCAGCAGCACGGCGGTGGTGGCGGGATCGTCCTGAGCCAGCGCCCAGGCGCTGTGCACCGCCTGCGTCATCACCGCGACGGCCGGATCGCCGCCGGCCGGCAGCGTCTGGACACGATCGGCACGATCTGGGTCAGCAGTCCGATGAAGAATCACGCTCCCATCGTCCCCTGTGAATACTGAGACGGTTGGGACTTGTGGGGCGTGTCGCGCAATCGCGTCCACAATGATCTGCCGATCGGCGCCGATCGCGATTACCCCGGCCAGCCGATCGGCGCTGCGCTGCACCAGCTCGTCGACCGGCGCACCCTTGAGCAGGCCGCCGGCGATCAGCACCACCCGCTGCTGGCCGTCGATCGCGGCCTGCGCAGCGTGCGGGTTGGTGGCCTTGGAATCGTCGACGAAGCGCACCGGACCGATCGAGGCGACCACCGCACCGCGGTGCGCCCCGGGGGTGAAGCCGGCCAGTCCGCGGGCCACCGCATCGACCGGCACCCCGATCGAGCGGGTCAGCGCGGCGGCGGCCAGCGCATCGGCGATGCCCGACGGCCCGGACGGCCGGACCCGGTCGGCCGGCAGCAGCTCGGCCGGCGCACCGTCGGTGAAGGCGGCGTCGACGAGCACGCCGTCGCGCACGCCGAGCTCGCCGCGGGCCGGAGCGCCCAGGGTGAAGCCCACGCGCCGGGACGGCGGTTCCACCGGCAGAGCGCCGGCCACCGCATCGTCGAGGCCGACCACCGCAATCCGGCCGCGCAGCACCCGCGCCTTGGCGTCCCGGTACGCGGCGAAGGAGCCGTGCCAGTCCAGGTGATCATCGGCCACATTGAGCACCACCCCGGCATCCGGACGCACCGACGGCGCCCAGTGCAGCTGGAACGACGACGCCTCCACGCACAGCACCTCGGCGCGCGGCTGCGCGCGCAGCGCGTCGAGCACGGTCAGGCCGATGTTGCCGCAGGCCACCCCGGCGATGCCGGCCGCCTGCAGGACGGCCTCGGTCATCGACGTGGTGGTGGTCTTGCCGTTGGTGCCGGTGATCACCAGCCAGCGGCGCGGCGGGCCGGTCAGCCCGGCCCGGTCGGCACGCCAGGCCAGCTCCACATCGCCCCACACCGGCACGCCGGCGGCCGCGGCCGCGGTGAGCACCGCATCGTCGGGGCGGAAGCCCGGCGAGGTGACCACCAGGTCGATGCCGGTGAAGGCGCCGGGACGGTCGGCGTAGTCGGCCGGAACCGCGGTCTGCGCGCCGGACGGCACGGCGGCGTCCGGATCGGCGAACCTCCGGTCCACCAGGATCGCCTCCGCACCCCACTCGGTGAGCGCGGCCAGCACCGCGACGCCGGTGGTGCCGGCACCGGCGATCAGCACCCGCGCGCCGCTCAGGTGCAGGCGCGCCGGATCGTCGTCGACACGGGGAGTCATCGGCCGGTCAGCCGCCGGTCTGGCTGACGAACTCGCCGTAGAACAGGCCCAGGCCGAGCGCACACGAGGTGGCCGCGAGCAGCCAGAACCGGATGATCACCGTGGTCTCGGCCCAGCCGCCCAGTTCGAAGTGGTGATGGAAGGGCGCCATCCGGAAGGCGCGTTTGCCGGTGGTCCGGAAGTAGCCGATCTGAATCACCACCGAGACGATCTCGGCCACGAACAGCGCGCCGATGACCACCATCAGCAGTTCGGTGCGGGTGGTGATCGACAGTCCGGCCACCAGGCCGCCCAGGGCCAGCGAGCCGGTGTCGCCCATGAAGATCTTGGCCGGGGCCGCATTCCACCAGAGGAAGCCCAGGCAGGCGGCCGCAGCGACCATGGCCACCAGCGCCAGGTCGTGCGGGTCGCGCACGTTGTAGCAGCCGTTGGCATTGGCGCCCGGCTCGAGCACCTGGCAGGAGTTGCGTTCCTGCCACATGGTGATCAGCACGTAGGTGCCCATCACCATCGCGGCCGAGCCGGCGGCCAGCCCGTCGAGCCCGTCGGTGAAGTTCACCGCGTTGGACCAGGCGGCCACCACCAGCCAGCAGAAGATGACGAAGCCGACGGCGGTGAGACTGATCGCGTTGATGTCCCGGACGTACGACAGCTTGTCGCTGGCCGGGGTCAGATCGGCGCCGTTGCGGAACTGCAGCAGCAGAATGCCGAAGATGATGGCGGCGGCGAACTGGCCCACCGACTTGGCGGTCTTGTTCAGGCCCAGGTTGCGCTGCTTGTGGATCTTGATGAAGTCGTCGAGGAAGCCGACGGCGCCGAGTGCGGTCGCCAGCCCCAGGACCAGCAGGCCCGACGCGGTGGGGCCGCCGTCGCCGATGGCCGCACTGTAGATGTAGGAGCCCAGGTAACCGGCCCAGATGGCCACCAGGATGGCCACGCCGCCCATCGACGGGGTACCCCGCTTGGCCTGGTGGCTCTGCGGCCCCTCGGTGCGGATCTCCTGGCCGAACCCCTGCCGGGAGAACACCCGGATCAGCACCGGCGTCAGCAGGATCGACACCACCAGTGCGATCGCACCGCCGATCAGGATCTGAGTCACTGCATGCGTCCTTCTGCCCTATCTTCCGTCACGACGTCTCGTCTCGACGACCGGCGCGGACCCCTGTCCGGCCGAGGAATGAATGTACTGTGCCCGGGCCCGATCACCCGGGAACGACTCCCGTGCGCTTGTTCATTGTGTCCGCTCCGGTATCCGACGGTGACGTCCGGGTACCGATTCAGCTGTCCCGCACCGACACCGCGAGCCCCGCCCGCTCACGCCAGTAGGTCAGCAGCGCGTCCGCGAGGCCCTCGCCGCCGGCCACCACCACCACGTCACCGGCCCGCGGCGCGTCGTCGGCCGGACCGGCCTCGAGGGCGGCCACCAGCTCGTCGGGGGTGCGGTAGAAGTCCGCCTCCTCTCCCCACGAACCCTCCATCACCGCTCCCTGGTGCAGTGCCCGGGCCACCCGGGTGGCGCCGACGGCCACCGTCTGGTCCACCGCCAGCCGGACCGCCTGCCGGCCGAGCAGATCGTGCTGCACCGCCCGGGCGTTGTCGTCGGTGCCCTCTCCCGGGTCGGCGGCCAGCTCACCGAAGAACGCCCAGGTCCGGCGTCCGGGACCGGACTGCTCGCCGGCACCGCCTCGGTGTGCGCTGCCGGCCCCGGTGTCGGCGGCGTGGGCCACCATCTCGCGCAGCAGGGTTCGGGCTCGGCTCACATCCGCGCCGGCGGGGGCGACGAAGGCCGTCAGCACTCCGGCGCCGTCCTGATCCGTCCGGGGCCCGGACGTGCGGCCGGCGCGCGCCGTCTCGAGCGCCCGGCCCAGCTCCACCCGGTCGTCGAAGGGCAGCACCGTCTCGCCCACCTGCTGTCCGGTCTCGTGGCCCTTGCCGGCCACCAGCACGATGTCGCCGGGCTGCGCCCAGGTCACGGCCGCATCGATCGCCGTCGCGCGGTCGCCGATCTCCCGGATCTGCGCGGCGCGGCGCTGGTCGCCGGTCACCTGTTCGGCGCCGGACAGCACCGCCGCCCGGATCGCGGCGGGGTCCTCGCTGCGCGGATTGTCGTCGGTGACGATCACCAGGTCGGCACCGCGGGCCGCCGCGGCCCCCATCAGCGGGCGCTTCTCGGTGTCCCGGTCGCCGCCGGCACCGAGCACCACCGCGATCCGGCCCGGGTGGCCGGCGCCGAGTGTCTCGAGCACGGCCTGCACCGCCGCGGGCTTGTGGGCGTAGTCGACGACGGCCAGGAAGTCCTGGCCCCGGTCGACCTTCTCCAGCCGGCCCGGCACGGCGACCTGCGTCAGGCCCTCCGCGGCGACCGGCACCGGCACCCCGGCGGTGTGCGCGAGCGCGACGGCGAGCAGGGCGTTGGCCACGTTGTAGGCGCCCGGCAGCGGCACCGTCAGCACCTCCTCGGACCCGTCGGGGGCGGCGGCGAGCACCGTCTGCGTCCCCGCGTCCTCGGCGATTCGCCCGGCCACCGACCAGTCCGCCCGGCCCCGGGTGGACACCGTCGCCACCTTCTCCGCGCCGGACCGGGCGCGCTGGGCCATCCGCTCGCCCCAGTCGTCGTCGACGCAGATCACCGCCTGCACTGCCCGCACCGGGGAGGTCCCGTCGAAGAGCCGCGCCTTGGCCTCGAAGTACTCCTCCATGGTGTGGTGGAAGTCCAGATGGTCCTGGGACAGATTGGTGAAGCCGCCGACGGCGAACCGGCAGCCGTCGACCCGGCCCAGCGAGAGCGCATGGCTGGAGACCTCCATGACCACCGCGGTGACGCCCCGCTCGGCCATGACCGCCAGCGTCCGCTGCAGATCCGGGGCCTCCGGGGTGGTCAGCGCGCTGGGCACCGGCCGGCCGTCGATCCGGATGCCCACGGTGCCGATCAGCCCGACCACCTCGCCGGCGGCGCGCAGCGCCGCCTCGGTCAGGTAGGCGGTGGTGGTCTTTCCGGAGGTGCCGGTGATACCGATCAGGGTGAGCCGGTCCGAGGGGTCGTCGTAGATGCGCGACGAGATCAGTCCGAGCACCTCGCGCGGCGCGGGATGCACCAGGGCGGGCACCTGCACGCCGCGTTGAGCCAGCAGGTCGGCGCCGGCCGGGTCGGTGAGCACGGCCACGGCACCGCGGGCGACCGCGTCGGCCGCGTACGCCCCGCCGTGGGCGCGCGTACCGGGCAGCGCGGCGAAGAGTTCACCGTCGCCGGCCCGCTGAGCCCGCAGGGTGGCCCCGACGACCACCGTGTCCCCGGAACCGAGCAGATCGGCGCCGGTCAGCCGGGCCAGTTCGGCCAGTGAGACACCGGCGATCCGTTCGGGCCGCACAATGCCCGGCGCACCCGGATCGCCCGCTGCCGCAGAGTTGTCCACCACTGTCCTCGTCACACCTTTCCGTGGGCCGCTTCGCAGGCCGATCGTCTCGCCGCCGCTTCCGTCCGGCCCTGCACCGAGCCTAGGACGTGTCCGGCCCGCCGGAGCGGTCTCAGGCCTGCAGCTTGAGCTTAGGCGCCGGGTGGGCCGATCGCGGCACCTGTCCGTGCTGCAGCAGCCAGCCCCCGATGGTGGAGAACAGCGGCGCCGCGGACTGTCCGCCGCTGCCGTCGGAGCTGCGCACCGGATTGTCCATCATGATGCCCACCACGTAGCGCGGATCGTCGGCGGGTGCGATGCCGGCGAAGGTGATGTTGTAGCTGGACTTGGAGTAGCAGTTGCACGCCGGATCCACCTGCTGGGCGGTGCCGGTCTTACCCGAGGTCTGGTAGCCGGCGATCGCCCCGGTGGCGCCGGTGCCGTTCTGCACGCCCGTCGGATCGTTCTGCATGACCGCCCGGAACATGTTGCGGACCGTGGTGGCCGACTGCGGACTCACCACCCGCACCGACTCGGGCGCCTCGAATCCGGTGCCGTGCAGACCGTCGGCCGGCACCAGGATGCGCGGGGTCACCCGGACCCCGTCGTTGGCGATGGCCTGATACATCGAGGTCATCTGCAGCAGGGTCATCGACAGACCCTGCCCGATCGGCAGGTTGGCGAACGAACCGCCGGACCACTGGCTCAGCGCGGGCACGTTGCCGCCGCTCTCACCCGGAAGGCCGATGCCGGTGCGGTGACCGAGCCCGAACTTGGCGAGCATGTCGGCGAAACGCTTCTCCCCCACCCGCTGCGCGAGCATCAGGGTGCCGACGTTGGAGGACTTGCCGAAGATCCCGGTGGTGGTCAGCGGCAGCGTCCCGTGCTGCCAGGCGTCGTTGACCGTGATGCCGGACATGGCGATCGAGCCCGGCACCTGCAGTACCTCGTCGGGAGTGGTCAGCCCGGCCTCGATCGCCGCCGATGCCACCACCAGCTTGTTCACCGAGCCGGGCTCGAAAGGCGAGGTGACCGCCCGGTTGCCGGTGTCGACGTCGTCGTCCTGCTCGTCGAGCGGACGGTCCGGGTTGAAGGTGGTGTCGTTGGCCATGGCCAGCACTTCGCCGCTCTTCGCGTCCAGGACCACCGCCGAGACGTTCTGGGCGCCGGAGTTCTTCTTGGCCGCGTTCACCTGGCTCTGCACGAACCACTGGATGTCCGAGTCGAGGGTGAGGCGGACGGTCTTGCCGTCGATCGCCGGATGCACGTTGCGCATGCTGCCCGGGATGATGGCGCCGTCCTGACCTCGATCGTAGGTCTGGGTGCCGTTCATGCCGGCCAGGATCGGGTCGAGCGAGGACTCCAGGCCCATCGCGCCGTTGCCGTCGTAGCCCACGTCGCCGACCACATTGGCCGCCAGCGAACCGCCCGGGTACACCCGCACGCTCTCCGGGTCGGCACCCACCTCCGGGAACTCGTCGGTGATCCGGCCGGCGAGATCGGGCGGGATGGACCGCGCCAGGTAGACGAAGCCGGTGTCCGAGCTCAGTTTGGCGAACAGATCCTGCTCGCTGATCGAACCGCCGAGCGCCTCGGACACGCCGGCCGCGATCTGGGCGAGCCGGGTGGGCACATCCGGCAGTTCCGGATTCTTCTTGTGCTCGGTGTCGATGGACTTGCGGACCGCCTTGGGCAGGAAGGTCAGGGACCGCGCCTCGGCGGTGTAGGCCAGCGGTCGGCCCTCGCGGTCGAGGATGGCCCCGCGCTTGGCGTACAGGGTCACCTTGTCCGAGCGCTGCTGCGAGGCCTGCGCGGAGATGCTGCCGGCGTTGAGCACGTTGACGTAGACCAGCCGGCCGGCGACGGCCAGCGCGAGCACCAGGATGATGATGCCGAGGATCCGCTGACGTCCGACGAAACGGGCCTCTCCGGGGCTGGAGAAGCCCGTGACGGCACCGTCGACGGGTGGGGGGTCACCGGGAGTCTCTGTGCCGGCGCCACCCGCCGGCCAGCCGTCGCGGCGGCCTGCGGGCCGCTGTGGCGTGGCGGTCCGGCTCATAGACGTCCATCCTCCACTGGATCAGCGCTCCTGCGGCGCATTGCGCCCCGGCGTGGCGGCGCTTGACGGCAGCACATTCGGCGCCGGCGCATCGGGCTCGGCGGATTCGCCGGATTCGCCGGGCTGCTCGCCGGCCGGTGCCCGGCCGGAGGTCCGGTCGCCGGTCGACTCGGTGCCGGACGCTTCGGTGCCGGGCGACGACTCGGTCCCGGAGGTTTCGGTGCCCGAGGACCGGCGGCCGTCGCCGAGTTCGGATCCGCCGTTGAGACCGGTCGAGTCGTCGACCTTGGTGCCGTCGATCTGCGAGACGGGGTCGGGCGCCGGGTTCAGCGAGTCCATCCGCCGGCCCGTGACCGGGTCGAGCGTGCCCTGCAGCCGGGCCTTGCCGTCGGCGCCGACGACCATCTGCGGGGCGCCGGCGACCGGCACCATGCCGAGCTTGCCGGCCTTGTCGGACAGTTCGGGCGCGGAGTTGCCCGAGTCGTAGGTCTTCTTCAGCTCGTCCCGCTTGTCCGAGAGCGACTGGTTCTCGGCCTTGGCGGCGGCCAGCGCATAGGCGTCCTGCGCCGACTTGGTGGACAGGTACAGGGTGATGGCCAGGGCGCCGACGACCAGGGCGACCAGAGGCAGCACCAGCGGCATGGCCCGCAGCCGGGCGAACAGGCTCTCGGCCTCGGCGGCCGCCTTCCGGCGGCCGGCGGCCAGACTGCCGGTGCCGCGCCGCACCCGGCGCTCGCCGGTCTGCTCGGCGGCGCCGCTGCGCGTCCGGCGTTCGCCTGCGGCCGGACGGCGACGGGCGGCCCGGTCCTCGTCGGAGGTGGTGGTCGAGCGATCGTCGAGCAGGGTCATCGCCGGTTCCTCTCTCCTGGGCTGGCGACCGGGGCGGGGCCCGGGGCGATCCGTTCGATCGCCCGGACCCGCACCGGTGCGGATCTGGGGTTCTCTGCGCGCTGCTGGTCGTCGGCCTGTTCGGCGCCGCGGGTGACCAGCGCGAAGCGCGCCTGCGTGCCGGGCAGGTCCACCGGCAGTCCGGGCGGGGTGGTGCTGCGGACGGCGTCGGCGAAGTCCCGCTTGACCAGCCGGTCCTCGAGGGACTGGTAGCTCATCACGGCCAGACGGCCGCCCACTGCGAGCAGATTCAGTGCGGCCGGAATCACCGCGCGCAGCGAGTCGAGTTCCCGGTTCACCTCGATGCGCAGCGCCTGGAAGGTCCGCTTGGCCGGGTGGCCGCCGGTGCGCCGGGTCGCGGCCGGGATGGTGTCGTAGAGCAGTTCGACCAGGCGGGCGCTGGTGGTGAACGGCGCCACGGCCCGCTCGCGCAGTACCGCCGAAGCGATCTTCCCGGCGAAGCGTTCCTCGCCGTACTCGCTGAGCACCCGCGCCAGCGCCCCGTGGTCGTAGGTGTTGAGCACGTCTGCGGCGGTCAGCTCGTCGTCGGCGTCCATCCGCATGTCCAGCGGTGCGTCCACGGCGTAGGCGAAGCCGCGGTCGGCCTGGTCGAGCTGCATCGAGGAGACGCCGAGGTCGAGCAGGATCCCGTCGGTCTCGTCGAGGCCGGCCTCGGCGGCCACCCCGCCGATCTGGTCGTAGCGCGCGTGGTGGGTGATCAGCCGCCCGCCGTAGCCGGCGAGCCGCTCGCCGGCGATGGCCAGCGCGTTCTCGTCCCGGTCGATGCCGTGCACGGTCAGGCCGGGCAGCCGCTGCAGAAAGTACTCGGTGTGTCCGCCGGCGCCGAGGGTGCCGTCGATGAGCACCGCGCCGGTGCCGTCTGCGGACTGCCGGGTCAGCGCCGGGGCCAGCAGCTCGAACATCCGCTGGGCCATGACCGGGATGTGGCCGTGTTCACCGCTCACGGACTCGCCGTTCATGCTCACCTCCGGTCCGGCTGTCGATGGCACGGCGCCGGGTGCCCCGGCCGGCCGCGCACTGGTGGTCGTGCCTGAGGCGGCACGGTTGGAGAACTGGACTGCGGTGAGTCGGGGTCCCCGCCCGATCCGCACCTGGCGTTGGGGAAGTACGTCAGGGGCGATCGGGCCGAGGCCTCGTCTCACCGCAGCGGCCCAGTTCTTCAATTGACTAGAGAATCGCGTCCAGCGCTGCCGAGCCGGCGGCGGCGTAGGCATCCTCGAACTGGCTCTGGTAGGCCTCCCAGCGGGCGGCGTCCCAGATCTCCAGGTGGTCGTACTGCCCGGTGACGACGCATTCCTTGGCGAGCTTCGCGTAGTCGCGGAACTCGGCCGAGAGGTTCACCCGGCCCTGTCCGTCGAGCTTCTGCTCGTCGGCGCCGGCCAAAAACAGCCGGACGAAGGCGCGGGCCTCCGGATCGTTGCGCGATGCCTTCGCCGCTTTCTCGGCGATGACGTCGAACTCCTCAGCCGGATACACCGACAAGCTGAAATCTTGGCCTCTGCTGACCACGACCCCTCCTGACAGTGCCTCGCGGAACTTGGCGGGCAGTGTGAGCCGCCCTTTGTCATCGAGCTTGGGCGCGTAAGTGCCGACGAAACGAGCCACGCCGACACCTCCTTGCCCCGTACCGATCCGCGGATTCCGGATTCCCGTGGACCAGTGACTGCAAGATTACCCCACTTTCCTCCACTTTCCACCCCAATCACCCCACCCCCTCCCCCTTGATGACTATTTATGCAGGTCAATGCGGATTACACGAACGCAATTCTCAGGAAAGTCGGCATCCTAGGAACGGCGTGTTGCCCGCATAGATGAGAAGAAACACCAGTTAAGTGGCAGAAGTTGCACCTCTACCTCGCCAAGTGGGGAGAAGTGGGGAACCCGGGTGGGGAGAAGTGGGGCGACCCGGTGGGGCGCTGTGGGGACCGGGCGTCCGGGCGGGAGCGGCCGGCCCCTCCGGACACGACGAAAAGGCCGCGGCCCCTCCCGTTCGGGAGGGGCCGCGGCCTGTGATCTGTGCTGTTAGAAGCCGTCCTGGTGGAACCGCTTGTTGAATCGCTCTTCCATCCGGCTGCTGAACGATCCACGATCAGCCGCCGGGCGCGATCGGCCGGACGGCTTGGCGCCGCCACCGGCGCCCTGCTTGGCGCGCGGACGGATCAGCAGGAGCAGTCCGCCGACGAACATCAGCAGGAAGCCCACCAGGCTGACGATCTTCAGACCGCCGACCTCGATGTCCACCATCAGTCCGCCGACCAGCAGTGCCAGGCCCACCACGATCAATGCGGCGGCCTGTATGCGGCGCCGTGTGGTGACACCGCCCACGCGCTGCTTAGTCACCGCCGAGGCGAACTTGGGATCCTCCGCGTACAGCGCGCTCTCAATCTCGTCGAGCATCCGCTGCTCGTGCTCCGAAAGCGGCACCGGCACCCTCCTTATTTCCTCGGCGACGACGAACGGCGCGAACCGCCCGCTCTCCTCCATGATAGGAGCTTGCCGGACTCTCGACCACCCACTTGCCCGTTCCGTACGACACCCCGGGCGCGAATCGCCCGTCCATCACGCCCCCAGCGCCGAAGACACCCCGCCGATATGCCCCTGTTCGTACGACAGCAGGGTGGCGTCGGCGGCGTCCAGGAACTCCATGGCGCGGCGTTCGACACGCGCGCACAGCGTCGGATCCACGGTGCGTACCAGGCCGGCCTCGACGTTAGAACGCATCTGGGACAGTCCGCCGAAGTACTCGGCCAGCTCCGCATACTCCGGGGCCACCGCCTTGATCCGGCTCCACGCATCCCGCGCATCCCGGCGTCGCCGGACCGGTCCGGGCGGCTCGTGAACGGCAAGCACCGCACCCGCGGCCCGGATCGCGGCCAGATAGAACTGACGGAAACGCTCGGCACCGTCGTCGTGCACCCCGGCCGCCTGATCGAAGAGGGTCTCCGCCCGCTCGAGCAGATCCCGGCTGCGCCCGATCACCCGCGGATCGGGTTCGGCCCGGTTCACCGCCCGCCGCGTCGTCGCCGTCGTCCGTGTGGTCGCCATCGCCGTCGCTCACCTCGCTCCTGTTGCTGCTGCACCAGAACGTCTCACAGGCCTCTGACATTTCGGCGGGACGGCGCCGCGGGAGCCGAGGGTGGCGGGGCGGCGGAGCCGGTGTCTTCCCCACCGGATCCGCCGCCCACAGTAATCGAACTGCAGTTCGATAGGCTCCAGGGTAGACCCACTCCCCCCTGTCCGGGCAAACGCCGATTACGCTGTGCTCAATCGCTGCGGGTTCTCAGCAGATTCACCGACCGCCGAAGGAGGACGCCCGTGTCCGTGCGCCTGACGCCGCTCCCTGCGGCCGACGCGGACATCTGGTTGCAGCCGGCCGTCCACACCTACGTCACGGCGATGAACTATCCGCGCGGCACCGAGTACAACCGGCTCGCCCTGTGGCGTGAGCACCTGCGGCGGCCCGGCTGGACCGCGATCGGCGCCGTCACCACCGTCAGCGCCGCCGAACTGCTGCGGCCGGCCGTCCGCCGCCTGCGCGTGCAGGCCCCGTGGGCGCCCGGCGAACGCGACGTGCTCGTCGGTGTCGCCTACGGCTACACCGGGGCCGCCGATCAATGGTGGAATCAGCAGTTGCGCACCGGCATGAGGCTGGCCGGCTGGACTCCCGAGGAGGCGCAGGCGGTGATCAGCGACTACTTCGAGCTCACCGAACTGCACGTGCATCCGCTGGCTCAGGGACAGGGCACCGGCGAGGCGCTGCTGCGCCGCCTGCTCACCGACCGCCCCGAGTCGCAGGTGCTGCTGTCGACCCCGGAGGTGACCGGCGAGGCGAACCGCGCCTGGACCCTGTACCGCCGGCTCGGATTCGGCGACGTGCTGCGCCACTTCAGCTTCCCCGGCGACCCGCGGCCGTTCGCCTTCCTCGGTCGTTCCCTCCCGTTGCCGCCCGGGTCTGGCACGATGTGAGCGTGACCCAGCCCAGACGTCTGTTCCGCCCGGCTCTCCTCGCGCTGGCCGCTCTGCTGGCCCTGACCCCGCTGCTCAGCGGCTGCCTCACCCGCTCGGAGAACGTCGGCGATCTGTTCTCCGGCGTCGTCGTGGTCGCCGCCAGCCCGGCGACCGGCCCCACCCCGCCGACCTTCGACGTTCCGGCGTCGCTGTCCGGCGCGGTCGCGGTGTACGACTTTCCGGAGACCGACGATGGCAGCGCCCCGGCCACCGACGGCCCGGCGGGCGACAAGACCGGCTCCCGGCTGCGGTTCACCGATCTGACCACCGGCCAGTTCTCGCAGCTCGGCGACATCATCGCCAGTGCCCTTCCGGACGGCAACACGGTGGATCTGTCGGCCAGCCGCAGCGGCGACATCGTGCGGCTGCGCGGCGGCACCAACCTCACCGCGCTGCCCGCCGACAACTACTTCGTCTCGATCACCGTCGAGTTCGCCGGTCCCATCGTCGCCACCAACGGCCAGCAGGGCGCCGACGACTCGGTCACCTGGACCCCGCCCGGCGGCGGGAACGCCGAGTTCATCGCCGACGCGGAGTACGCCGATCCGGCGACCGCCGCCGTGCCCAGCTGGACCTGGTTCGTGGTGATCATCGCGCTGCTGGTGGTCCTGCTCATCGCCTGGCTGGCGTATATGACCCGGGACCGCTCCCCGCGGCCGGGCCGCCCCCGTCAGGTCAGGGAGACCGGCGACGTGGTCCGCGATGCGGTGAAGTCGGTCGTGGCCAAGACCACCGGCCACGCCGACGGCCCGGACGGTGACACCTCCACATCGGACGATTCCACATCGGACGCTTCCTCCTCGGACACCTCCACGAAGGACCGGGACGCGTCGGACAGCGATGCGCCGGACAGAGATGCGCCGGACAGGGATGCGCCGGACGGGGAGGCACCCGGGACCGGGACGGCGGACCCGAACGCGGACCGGTCGGCCTCCGCCGACCGCTGAGACCGGGCCGGACTCAGGCCGGCTGCAGCGCGCCGCGGGTGTCCACACCGACGCGCTCGAGCACCTCGCTGGTGGCCTTGGCGAAGTTCAGGCTGCAGAAGTGCAGGCACGGTGCGCCCTCGTCGATCAGCCGCTGCGCCATCTCCGTGCACAGATCGATGCCGACGGCCCGGACCGCGGCGCGGTCCTCCTCGGGGCCGTCGCCGGCCGCGGTGACCAGCCGCTCCTCCACCGCCGGCGGCAGCACGCTGCCCGAGAGCGAGACCATCCGGCGGGCGCTGGCCAGCGAGGTGATCGGCATCAGCCCCGGGATCAGCGGTTTGGCGCCCTGCTCGGAGTCGGCGGCCACCACACGGTCGCGCAGACGCAGATAGAACTCGACGTCGAAGAACACCTGCGTCACCGAGTACTCGGCACCGGACCGGAGCTTGCGCACCAGATTGCCGGTGTCGGCGGCCAGGTTCGGGGCGCGATGGTGCCCCTCGGGGAACGACGCCACACCGGTGTGGAAATCACCGAGTCCGCCGATCAGCTCGACCAGTTCGGAGGCGTAGTGCAGTCCCTCCGGGTGCGCCACCCACTGCCCCAGCGGATCCCCGGGCGGGTCGCCGCGCAGAGCGAGCAGATTGGTGATGCCCTTGTCGGCGTACGCGCCCACCAGACCGCGCAGTTCGGCGATGCTGTGATCGACCGCGGTCAGATGCGCCACCGTGGTCAACGTGGTCTCGGTGGCCAGCTCCCCCGCGATGCGCACGGTGCGGTCGCGGGTCGAGCCGCCGGCGCCGTAGGTCAGCGACACGAACGCCGGATTCATCCGCTCGAAGATCCGCACCGCGCGCCACAGCCGGGCCTCGTCGGCCTCGGTCTTCGGCGGGAAGAACTCCACGGAGAACGGGATAGGCCCACTGTGCGGCAGTGCCAAACGCTCCACGACGGAGGCACCTGCAGCGGCTGCGGGGGTGGTCACGGCGGGTACGGCGGCATCGTCGGTGGGGAAACTCACATGCCCGATCATACGGATGCGGTACGCGCCGAAGCACTTCCGCGTGGGATTTAACGCAGCCCCGCCGCCCGGCTTGACCCGGCCGTGGCCGTATGGTCCACGAACTGCGGTGAGCGGTGCCGAGAGGCGTCGTGCGGGCCGGTACCCTCAGGGGCGTGTTGACTCTCCAGCAGGTACCCGGCGCCGTCGACGACGTGCTGGCCGAGTTCTTCGGCTCCGTGGCCGGTCCGCTGGAGGAGATCTACCCGGCGGTGGCCCAGACCGGCGCCGCCCTGGCGGACTTCGTCCTCGGTGGCGGCAAGCGGGTGCGGCCGCTGTTCCTGTACGCCGGCTGGCGGTGCGGCAGCAGCGAACAGTCCGGCGGTCCGACGGCCCCCGGGGAGCCGGCCGATCCGGCGACCGTCCTGCGGGTCGGTGCGGCCGTCGAACTGGTTCAGGCGTGCGCCCTGGTGCACGACGACATCCTCGACCGGTCGGACACCCGGCGCGGCCGTCCCACCGTGCACCGGGTCTTCGAACAGGCCCACCGCGAGCACGGCTGGTCCGGCGATGCCGCCCACCACGGCGCATCGGTGGCGATCCTGATCGGCGACCTGGCCCTGGCCTGGGCCGACGATCTGGTGCACGGCTACCGGCCGGCCCCGCATCCGGCACCGGCCCCGCTGCCGTCCGGTGTCCCGGCCCTATGGTCCCGGATGCGCACCGAAGTCCTGGGCGGACAGCTCCTCGACATCGTCAACGAGGCCTCCGGCGACGAGTCCATCATGGCCAGTTACCGGGTGATGGAGTACAAGACCGCCGCCTACACGGTGGCACGGCCGCTGGAACTCGGTGCGGCACTCGCGGTCTCGTCGACCGGCCTACAGCAGGACCTGCACCGGATCGGTACCGGGCTGGGGCTGGCCTTCCAGCTGCGCGACGATCTGCTCGGCGTCTTCGGCGATCCCGCGCAGACCGGCAAACCGTCCGGCGACGATCTGATCGCCGGCAAGCGCACGGTGCTGCTCGGGCTCGCGCTCGCCGAGGCCGCCCCCGCCGACGCCCAGCGCCTGCGCGAGCTGCTCGGCCGGCCGCTCGACGACGCCGAACTGGCCGCCGCCCGGGCAGTGCTGGTCGAATCGGGCGCCGTCGCCGAAGTGGAACGGCAGATCGCCGGACACCGGGACACCGCGCTGGCGCAGATCGCCGAGCTGCCGGTGGACGCCGCCGCCCGCGCCGACCTCACCACCCTCGCCCACCAGATCACCGACCGGACGAAGTGAGTCCGGCCGTGATCTCCTCCCGCGGCCCGCAGCGCCGCGCCGTCGTCATCGGCGCCGGACTCTCCGGTCTGGCCGCGGCCGCCGCCCTGCGCGGGGCGGGCTGCGCCGTCACCGTCCTCGAGGCCACCGGCGCGCCGGGCGGACTGGTCCGCACCGAGACCGTCGACGGTCACCGCTTCGACACCGGCGCAACGGTTCTCACCATGCCCGGCCTGATCGAGGAGGCCCTCGCACCGCTCGGCGTGCCGGCGGCCCGGGTACGGGCGGCGCTCGCGCTGCGGCGCGTGGACCCCGGCTATGTGATGAATTACGCCGACGGCACCAGTCTGCGGGTCCCCCGCGACACCGGACGGCTGGCGGCCGCAGCCGACGCGGCCTTCGGCGCCGGGGCCGGGGCCGGCGTCCCCGCCCTGCTGGACTGGCTGCGCCGAGTGGACCAGACCGAGTACGGGGTCTTCTTCGACCGCAATTACGATTCGCTGCCGGGTCTGCTGGACGCCCGCACCCGGCGGGCCGCCGCCGATCTGGTGCGGCTGCGGACCCTGGGCGGGCTCACCGCCGCGATCGCCCGCTTCGTCGACGACGAACGGCTGCAGCGCACGTTCACCTTCCAGGCCCTCTACGCCGGGGTGCCGCCCGCCCGGGCGCGTGCGATCTACGCGATCATCCCCGACATGGACATCGGTCACGGGCTCAGCGCCCCGGCCGGCGGCATGGGCCGCATCGGCGAGGTGCTGGCCGGCGAGCTCACCGCGGCCGGCACCGAGATCGAGTACCGCACCCGCGCGGTGCGCATCGAGACCAGCGGCCGGGCGGTGGTCGGCGTGCACACCGACGACGGCCGGCGGCTGCCCGCCGACGTGGTCGTCGCCACCGGCGAACGCGATCAGGTGGCCGGGCTGCTGGGACGCCCGACCCGCCGTCGGCTGCGGTATTCGCCCAGCGCGGTGGTGGTGCACGGACTGCTCCCGGCCGGCGCGGCCGACACCTGGCGCAGCGGCCACCACACCGTGGACTTCGGTGCGGCCTGGACGCGGACCTTCGCCGAGATCACCGGCCGCCGCGGCACCCCGATGACCGACGGCTCGTTCCTGATCACCCGGCCCGCCGTGAGCGACCCGGACACCTTCGTCCGTGACGGGCTCGAATCGATCTCCGTGCTCGCACCGACCCCGAATCTGGTGACGGCACCACTGGACTGGGAGACGCTGGCACCGGCGTACACGGCCGAGGTCCTCGGCGTGCTGGCCGGCCGCGGCTACCCCGGCATCGACGGCCTGCACGTGCGGCGGGTGGATCATCCGGGCAGCTGGCTCCGGGCCGGACTTCCCGGCGGCACGCCGTTCTCCGCAGCGCACACCGTGCGCCAGACCGGCCCGCTGCGCACCCGCAACCGGTGGCCCGGAGTGGGCAATCTGTTCCTGGCCGGCAGCGCCACGGTGCCCGGCGTGGGCATTCCGCCGGTGCTGGTCTCCGGCAAGCTCGCCGCGCAGCGCGCGCTGGCGCTGCTCGGTCTCCCGGAGCCGCGATGACCGCCCCGGTGACCGCTGCCGGCCGCGCACCGGCCGCGCTGCTGCGCCGCTATCCGAACACCGCACTCGGTCTGCTCGGCGCAGTGCTGGTGACCGTCGGCAGCTACGGCGTCGCGGACATCCCGCGCAACGACGCCACGCTGACCGGGCTGGGTCTGGCCCCGATGAGCTACGGCCACGGCAAGACTCTCTCCGGGATCGCCTTCTGGCTCGGCGCCGCCGCGCTGGTGGTCGCCTGGGTGCGTCTGGGCCGGGAACTGGCCGGCGGCCGCAGCGAGCTGGACCTGCGGTCGGCGCGCTGGGCGGTGGCCCTCTGGGCGGCGCCGCTGTTGTTCGCAGTCCCGATGTTCAGCCGCGACGTCTACGCCTATCTGGGGCAGGCGGCACTGCTGGGGCCCGGCTTCGATCCGTATCTGGACGGTCCGGCACACGTCCCGGGTCCGATCGTCGACTCGATGGCGCAGATCTGGGCCACCACCACCTCCCCGTACGGCCCGGCGTTCCTGCTGCTCATGCGCGGTGTGGTGGCGGTGACCGGTGAGAACGTCTTCGCCGGCGTCTTCGTCACCCGGCTGGTTCTGCTGCCCGGCCTGGCGCTGGCGCTGTGGGCGCTGCCGCGCATCGCCGGGCACTTCGGCGCGGGCCGCCGTCAGGCGCTGTGGCTGATCCTGCTCAATCCGGTGCTGCTGCTCCATCTGGTGGGCGGACCGCATCTGGAACTGCTGATGATGGGTTTCCTGGCCGCCGGAGTGGCCCTTGTGCTCGACGGCAGGCATGTGAGCGGCCTGCTGGTCCTGGGACTGTCGATGTCGATCAAGGTGACCGCCGGGGTGGCGATCCCGTTCATGCTCTGGATCTGGCTCGACCATCTGCGCGCCCGGCGGCCGGTCACCCTGCGCGACCGGGTCGGGATCTTCGCGGCCACCGCCGCCCTGCCCGCCGCCGTCTTCGGCGGGTTCACCCTGATCCTCGGTCTGGGTGTGGGCTGGGTCAACGGCCTGTCCTGGGCCTCGCGCATCATCAATCCGTTCACCATCCCGAGCCTGGTCGGCCATCTGGTGATGGGCGCGTCCATCCCGTGGGCGCGCTGGAACCTGCAGGAGATCCTGCCGGTGACCCGTGCCATCGGCACGGTGGTGATGGTGCTGGTGCTGGTGTGGCTGTGGTGGCGTTTCCGGTCCGGTGCCCGCGCCGCCATGGCCGGTGCGGGCTGGGCGATGCTCGCTGTGCTGCTCCTCGAACCGTCCACCCTGCCCTGGTACTACGTCTGGACGCTGGTCTTCGCGGTGGCCTTCGAGCTGCCGCTGTGGACGCGCCGACTGATCGTCGGGATCAGCGTGTACTACCTGATCGTCTTCCAGCCCGACGACTCGATCCTCTTCTACAAGCCGCTCGAGACGGTGCTGGCGGTGGGCCTGGCGGTCCTGGCGGCGGTCTCCCTCGGCCGGCCCGACCCGCTGCGGCTGCGCTCGATCGCCGGCCCACGCGTCCGCTCCTGAATGTCCAGCGTCGCCGACGGCTACCGGATCGCCGAACAGCTCACCGCCCGGCACGGCCGCACCTACCATCTGGCGGCGCGGCTGCTGCCCGCCGACGGCCGCCGTGCGGTGGCCGCCCTGTACGGCTACGCGCGGATCGCCGACGACATCGTCGACGATCCGCGCCCGGTCCCGCCGGCCGAGCGGCTAGCCGCCCTGGACCGGCTCACCGGCGCGCTCGCGGCCGCGCTGGCCGGGGACCCGATGCCGCCCGGACTGCCCGGAGCACAGCGGGCGGTGGTCGCCGCCCTGGCCGACACCGTCGCCCGCTACCGCATCGATCCGGCCACCTTCACCGCCTTCGCCCGCTCGATGGCCATGGACGTGCCGGGCGGCCCCGGCTTCCGCAATCGCTACCGCGACTTCGCCGAACTCGGCGAGTACACCTACGGCTCGGCGGCGGTGATCGGACTGCAACTGCTTCCGGTGCTGGGGGTGCACGACCCGGCCGAACTGCGCGACGGCGCCGCTCTGCTCGGCGAGGCCTTCCAGCTCACCAACTTCCTGCGCGACGTAGGCGAGGACCTGCGGCGCGACCGGATCTATCTGCCGGCCGACCAGCTGGCGGCGTTCGGCGTCGACGAGGCCGTGCTCCGCGCCGATGCGCGCGCCGGCGCACCGTCGCCGGCGCTGCGGCGCGCACTCGCGCACCTGGTGGCGGTGAACCGGGATCAGTACCGCCGGGCGGCACCGGCGGTGGCCGCACTGCCCGGCCGTACCCGGCCCGCGATCGCCGCGGCCGCCGCCTCGTACGCCGCGATCCTCACCGAGATCGAGGATTCCGGATTCACCGTGCTCACCGCCCGGGCCGTGGTGCCCCGTCGCCGGCGGCTGCGGCATGCCGCGACGGCACTGCTCGCGCCGCGCCCCGCGCGATCCTGAACCGGCGGAACCTCACCCGCACCTCACCGGGCCCATCTGAAACCAGGCCGTGGGGAACAACATTCGATGGTCCGGCAGCCTCCGGCAGCCTCCGGCGGGCTTCGCCGGCTACTGCGCGGCGAAAGCCGCCATGGTGATGCCCGCCGAGTGACGCGCTCCCCGAGCGCGACCGCTCAGAAGGCCTGAGCCTGCGCGCGCCGGATCACTTCCCGCGCCGCATGCGTGTGCAGCGCCTGCGCCGGGCAGATACCGAGATCCTCCTGCTCGGCGAACAGCCAGGCCAGCGCCTCGTCGCGGGTGTAGCCGCCGTCGAGCAGGATGGTCACCAGACCCTCGAAGTGCTTGGCCAGCCCGTCCGGGCCGAAGAACAGCACCGGGATCACCGGCTCGCCGCCGCGCGAGGCCGCCAGCAGATTGTGATCGCGGATCAGTGTGCGCACCCGGCCGGTGGAGACGCCGAGCCGGTCGGCGGCCTCGCCGAGCCCGATCACCTCGGCGTCGTCGGGAAGGATGTCGATGGACAGCGGAAGGGAAGCCACGCCGGGAAGAATACCCGCCATCGGCGCCTCTGCCCGGCGTGCCTGGTGAAATCCCGGCCGGGGTCACCGATCAACGGGCCGGCAGCCGGTAGATTCTCCGAATGTGACCACCTCCGACGACCCGCTGCTCTCCCGGGTACTCGAACGGCGCTACCGGATCGACGCGCCGATCGCCCGCGGCGGCATGTCGACGGTGTACGTGGGCACCGACCTGCGCCTGCACCGGCGGGTGGCGATCAAGGTGATGGACGCCCGCTACGTGGGCGATCCGCTGTTCCTGCGCCGGTTCGAATTCGAGGCGCGCGCCGTGGCCGGCCTCAACCATCCCGGGCTGGTGGCCGTCTACGACCAGAGCATCGACGGTGACATCGCCTTCCTGGTGATGGAACTGGTGCGCGGCGGCAGTCTGCGCGAGTTGCTGCGCGAGCGCGGACCGATGCCGCCGCACGCCATCGCCTCGGTGGGCGTGCCGGTCCTCGGCGGGCTGGGCACCGCGCACCGGGCCGGGCTGGTGCATCGCGACGTCAAACCGGAGAACGTGCTGATCTCCGACACCGGCGATGTGAAGGTGGCCGACTTCGGGCTCGTGCGCGCCGTCGCCGAAGCCGGGGTCACCTCGGCCAGCGTGATCCTCGGCACCGCCGCCTACCTGTCCCCCGAGCAGGTGGCCTCCACCGACATCGACGCACGCTCGGACGTCTACTCGGCCGGCATCCTGCTGTTCGAGCTGCTCACCGGACGTCAGCCCTTCCGCGGGAACACGCCGCTCGCCCTGGCCTATCAGCGCCTCTCGTACGACGTTCCCGCGCCCGGCGATGTGATCGCCGGGGTGCCCCCGGAGATCGACGAGATCGTGCTGACGGCCACCGAACGCCACCCCGACGACCGCTTCCCCGACGGCTTCGCCATGCAGCACGCGCTCCTCGATGCCGTGGACACCCTGGGGCTTCCGCCGTTCACCGTGCCCGCCCCGCAGCAGGCCTCCGCCCGGGTCACCTCCGCCATCGCCCGTCCGGTGCCGCCCCTGCGCGACCGGCCCGCCGGCGACCCGTATCCCGGCCCGGCCTATGGCGACGGCGGTCAGGACTACGGCGGTCAGGACTACGGCGGGGAGCCGTACGACGACGATGAGGCGTACGGCGACTACGACGACGGATACGGCCCCGCCGACGACTACGACCGCCCCGACGACTACGGCCACCCCGACGACTACGACGGTCCCGACTACGACGACGGATACCGGGATGAGCGTCGGCCGGCCTATCCCGACGAGCAGACCCTGCCCGGATCTCGCCGGTCCGCGCCGGGCACCCGGATGTACTCCGCCGCCGGACCGGCCGCTCCCCCGTCCGCACCCGGCCCGGCGCCGTCCCGCCTGCACACCGGCAGCGCCCTCGCCGCGGCCGCCTGGCTGCTGCTGGTGCTGCTCATCGCCGTCGGGCTGGGCGCCGCCGGCTGGGTCCTCGGCATCACCTGGATGTCCTGACCGATCCGCTTCTGCGGCACCGCTTTTCACGCTCCGCACGAATTCGTCCGTTCGTCCGACATCCCGGCCCCATCGGCCCAGTTCACCGTCGGGGGCCACGCCCCGCACGACCCGCTGAACTGCCCGTCGGCGGGCCTGATCTGTCAGAGGCGGCTGGCATCTTCGGCACCGACCCGCCGGGACTCCCCCGGCGGGAAGGACTCCGGCGCACCGATTCCCGTGCGCCGAGCGAAAGGACCCCCCGATGAGTTTTCTCCGTACCGCGGCCGTCGCCGCTGCAGCCGCACTCGCCCTCGGCGCCACCATCGCCTCCGGCGAGGAGAACGAGGCGAAGAAGGTCGACGGCGGCCCGGCGAGCGCGCAGACCGCCGACTTCGCGGTCGGCGACACCGTCGAACTCGGCGACTGGCAGGTCAAGGTCAACCAGGTGACCGACCCGTACCTGCCCGGCAACGAGTTCATCTCTCCGAGTCCCGGAGAACGCTATGTGCGGGTGGATGCCCAGGTGACCAACCGCAGCGACTCCCCGCAGACCGTCTCCTCGGTGATGTGTTTCAGCCTGCGGGACAACGACAATCGCAGCCACGACATCACCATCACCGACGGGGGCTCGACGATCGACGGCGAGGTGCCCGCCGGCGGCACCCTGCGCGGCGATCTGGACTTCGAGATCCCCGAGCAGGCCACCGATCTGCAGCTGCAGTTCAAGTGCGACCTGTTCGGCAGCGGTTCGGCTCTGATCGACCTGTCCTGATGACGGCGCCGGGACCGGCCCGCCCGGGCGATCTGCTGCTCACCGTCCCCGCCCTGGGGGCCGTGACTCTGCTCCTGCTGAACGATCACCTGTTCAAGGGGCTGTTCGGCAATGCGCTCACCGGCAAGCTGTCCGACGTGGCGGGTCTGTTCGTCCTGCCGATGATCACGGTGTCCCTCGCCGAGGCCGCCCGGCGCTCTCTGCGCCGGCCGTGGCACACCACCGGCGACGAGGTGCTCGCGCACACCGCGGTGGCCGGCGCCGGGTTCGCGGCGGTCAAGCTGATCGGGCCGGTCGGCGATGCCTACGAGCACGCGATCGGCGTGCTCCGGCAGGTCCTCACGCTCTCGGCGGAGGGCGCACCGATCATCGTCTACCGGGACGCGACCGACCTGGTGGTGCTGCCGGTGCTGGTGCTCGGCTACCTGTCGATCATGCGTCACCGGCGTCCGGCCGCCGCCGGGGCCGGTGGCGGCGGCGTCAGCCGCGCAGCATCTCCGCGACCAGGAACGCCAGTTCCAGCGACTGCTGGGTGTTCAGCCGCGGATCGCACGCCGTCTCGTAGCGGCCCTCCAGATCGAGGTCCGAGATGTCCTGCGCCCCACCGAGACACTCGGTGACGTCCTCACCGGTGAGCTCGATGTGGATGCCGCCCGGATGGGTGCCGAGGGCGCGGTGCACCTCGAAGAAGCCCTGGACCTCGTCGACGATCCGGTCGAAGTGCCGGGTCTTGAAGCCGGTGGACGCGGTGTGCGTGTTGCCGTGCATCGGATCGCACTGCCAGATCACCTTGTGCCCGGTGGCCTCGACCGCCGAGACGATCTCCGGCAGCACCTCGCGGACCTTGTCGTTGCCCATCCGGCTGACCAGGGTGAGCCGGCCGGGACGGTTGTCCGGATCGAGCTGCTCGACGTACTGCACCGCCAGCTCCGGGGAGGTGGTGGGGCCGATCTTGATGCCGATCGGGTTGGCGATCATCTTGGCCAGCGCCACATGCGCGCCGTCGAGCTGACGGGTGCGCTCACCGATCCACAGGAAGTGCGCCGACAGGTCGTAGAGCACCGGATCGTCGCCGCCGGCCGGATCGTCGGCCATCCGCAGCATGGCACGCTCGTAGTCCATCACCAGCGCCTCGTGCGAGGCGAAGATCGACGCCGATTCGAGCGAGGAGTCGGTGACCCCGCAGGCATCCATGAACTTCAGGCCGCGATCGATCTCGGCGGCCAGCGCCTCGTAGCGGGCACCGGCCGGCGAGGTGCGGACGAATTCGCGGTTCCAGTCGTGCACGCGGGCCAGCCGGGCCTCCGAACCGGTCAGCGCGCGCACCAGGTTCATCGCCGCCGCCGCGTTCGCGTAGGCCCGGACCAGGCGCGACGGATCGTGCACGCGCGCGGCCTCGTCGGCTTCGAGCGAGTTGACCATGTCACCGCGGTACGAGAGCAGCCCGAGCGCATCGGTGTCGGCCGACCGCGGCTTGGCGTACTGGCCGGCGATGCGGGCCACCTTCACCACCGGCACGCTGGCGCCGTAGGTGAGCACCACGGCCATCTGCAGCAGGGTCCGGATGTTGCCCTTGATGTGCGGTTCGGTGTTGGCGGCGAAGGTCTCCGCGCAGTCGCCGCCCTGCAGCAGGAAGGCACGGCCCTGCGCCACCTCGGCGAGCTGGCCGAACAGCGACTGCACCTCGGTGGGCATGCAGATCGGCGGAACGCTCTCGAGGACGGTGCGCATCCGGTGCGCCTCGTCGGCGGGCCAGCTCGGCTGCTGCAGCGCCGGCCGGGAGATCACATCCTCGAACTGCTCGGCCAGTCTGCCCGGCAGCGGGGGCAGTTCGGGAAGCTCGTCGATCGGCACGTCTACGGTCCAGTTCACCACGATGTCCAAGAGTACTGTCCCGGCCGCCGTGCCCGGCCGGGAGTCCGGACTTTGCCGCGGCGGGCGGGCGGTTCAGCCCCGCGCGGACGCGGCGATCGTGTTCCAGCGCACCAGATTGTGCCGGGCATCGGCCAGCGCGCTGTGCGCGTCCTTGGGGGTCGCCGGCAGTTCGGGACTGCCGGCCTCCTCCCACCGCTGGCGCAGTTCGCGGGTGAACCGGGGAAGCTCGCGGGGCAGCGCGGTCATGTCACCCCACAACTGACAGAGCACCACGTGGTCGTAGGCGCCCACCCAGGCCCACAGCTCCACGGTCCCGTCCCCGGCCAGCAGGAACTCGTACAGATCGTCGCGGATGCGGGCGCGGCTGCGCCAGGCCTTGTCCGCCGGCGAGGGCAGCTTGTCGAGCACATGACTGCGCACCCAGGGTCCGGCGCGGCCCGGATCGAACTCGGTGGACACCGCATAGAACTCGCGGCCGTCCTCCCCGACCACTCCGATCGAGACCAGCTCGATGGTGCGGCCGTCCTCGATGAACTCGCAGTCGTAGAAGTACCGCACGAGTCAGGCGGCCGTGCCGTCGGCGGCGGTCTCCGGCGGGGCGGGCTTCGGGTTCTTCAGAGTCGCCGCGTAGACGTCGACGTACTGCTGCCCGCTCATCCGCATCAGCTCGTACATGATCTCGTCGGTCACCGCCCGCTCGATGAACCGGTTGCCCGCCATCCCCTCGTAGCGGGAGAAGTCCAGCGGCGTACCGATCTTGACGGTGATGCGAGTCGGCCGCGGCAGGATGGTGCCGGGCGGGTTGATCCGGTCGGTGCCGATCATCGCCACCGGCAGCACCGGCACACCGGTCTCCAGTGCCATCCGCGCCAGCCCGGTCTTGCCCTTGTACAGCCGGCCGTCCGGGCTGCGGGTTCCTTCCGGGTACAGGCAGAGCAGCCCGCCGCCGCCGAGCACCCGCTTGCCCGCGCTCAGCGCGCCGGCCGCCGCGTCGGCGCCGGACCGGTCGATCGGGATCTGGCCGGAACCGGAGAAGAACATCTTCTTGAGCCGGCCCTTGATGCCCGGCTCGGTGAAGTACTCCGACTTGGCCAGGAAGAAGATGCGGCGGGGCGCCATCAGCGGCAGATACAGGCTGTCGACGAAGGCCAGATGGTTGCTCGCCAGCAGCGCGGGTCCGTCCTTGGGCAGGTTCTCGAGGCCTTCGATCTTCGGCCGGCCGACCAGCCGGAGCGACGGACCGATCAGCAGATACTTCAACAGGTAATAGAACACTGCAGCGTCACTCCTCTTATCTCCCGGCCGCGGCACCGGCGGCCGCCCCAGTCCCGCCGAGCGGACTTCACGACGATGTGGATCTTCACTTTACTGTGCACGCGGGCCGCCGACGGTGCCCGCCTCCCGGCGGCCGGCGACACCGTCGCGGGCGACCTGCGCAGCGCCGATGACACCGGCCGATTCGCCCAGCTGAGTGGCCCGCAGCCGGGCCAGCTGCCGGTGCCCGGCACCGGTGACCATGGCCGCATAGTGCTCGCGCGCCTCGTCCAGGTAGAGACCCGAGGCCGCGCCGAGTCCACCGGCCAGCACGATCAGATCCGGGTCGAGGATGTCGGCGATCATCGCCAGCCCCTGACCGAGCCAGCGGGCCAGATCGGCGAACGCCGCGGTCGCGACCGGATCGCCGTCGGCGGCGGCCGCGGCCACCCGGCGGCCGGTCAGCGATCCGGGGTCGGCGTTGGTCTCGGCGGCCAGGACCGAATGTCCCAGGTCCGCCGACGCCAGCAGCTCGACGGCGGTGTCCACCAATGCCGTTCCGCTGCAGTACCGTTCCCAGCACCCGCGTTTGCCGCAATCGCACGGACGGCCATCCGGCACCACGGTGATGTGCCCGAATTCCGGTGCCACGCCGAAACTTCCGCGGTAGAGGCGGCCGTCCTGCAACATGCCGGCGCCGATTCCGGTGCCCAGCGCGAGGACCAGGGTGTTGTTGCCGCGGGCGGCGGCCCCGAAGTGCAGTTCGGCCACCGCGGCCGAGTTCGCATCGTGTTCGGCGAAGACCGGGATGCCCAGGCGTGCACTCATCTCGCCGGGGACGGCGGCCTCGAGCCACGGCAGGTGCGGGGCGAAACGGACCGTCGAACAGTCCGGCGACAGGAAGCCGGCGATGGCCAGGCCGACCGCAGCGACCGACCAGCGGTCCCGCAGTTCGGGGACCAGCCGGTCCAGG
>NZ_JBJURU010000009.1:82967-84696 GCF_046098115.1 Gordonia sp. VNK21
CCGGTAGCGGCCGAAGGACAGCGGCCTGAACGGACCGTCGAACAGTCCGGCGACAGGAAGCCGGCGATGGCCCGGCCGACCGCAGCGACCGACCAGCGGTCCCGCAGTTCGGTGACCAGCCGGTCCAGGCAGTGTTCGAGGGCGGCGGTGGTCGACGGGGTGGGTGCGCGCAGCGTATCGAGCATGGTGCCGCGCGCGTCGACCACCGAGGCCCGCACGCTGGTGCCGCCGATGTCGATGCCGACCGTCAGATCCGCCGGCCCGGCCGTGCTCATCGCTGCATCACCCGTCCCTGCACTCATCGTCCCCCCTGCACGATCTGTCCCTGCCAACCTGTCACGGATGCCGCTCCCGGGACACCGATACCGATGATCCCGTCGGCGGTCACGGGGTGCTGATCCGGACCGGGATCACTTCGAAACCGGCCGCGGGCTCGGTCGACGGGGCCGGTGCGCTGCGCAGCATCTGGGCGACCGCTTCGAGCACGGCGATCAGCGCCGACAGGATGCGGGCCAGCAGATCGCCCAGCTCGGAGACCAGCGTGCCCAGTTCGCCGGCCAGCTCACCGATCCGGGAGGTCTGCTCCGCGCCGGCGCCGGGCCGGTTTCCACCGATCAGGGCCGCGAGCTGGTCGATCTGACCGGCGAAACCGAGCAGCACATCGCGCAGCGGATCGCCGCTCCCGCCCGCGGAGGCGCCGGCGGCGTGCTCGCGTGCGGTCATCTCGGGCGGTTCCTTCACGATCGTCGACGTCCCCGGCGCCTGGTCCGGTCCCCCGCATCCGGCGCAACTGTAGCCTCACAGGTTACCCGCCCGTACCGACCGGAACGAACCCCGGGTCACCGCAGCCGGATGCGCAGCGGTCAGCGCCGCCCGGCGCGCTGCGGCCACACCGCCGGGTCCGGGGTGAACTCGACGGTGAGCCGGCCGTGTGCCCACTGCGCCCCGGCCACCGTGCATCGGCGCAGCACCGACGGCAGCCGCACCGGAGGCCGGAATCCCGAGACGGTCACCAGCAGGTCGTCGCCCGACCGGCCCAGCACGAGCCTGTCCGGTTCGGGCAGACCCTGCCGCCAGCTCAGCTCGTAGACCGCCTCGAGCCCGGAGCCGCCGCGGTGGACCACCTCCAGCGCCCCCGAACCGTGCGCCCGACCGTCGGGACCGGGAAGGTCCACGGTGAGCCGGCGCAGCCGTGAAAGCCGGTCGAGCGGACCGTCGACGTGCGGCACCGCCGCGATCTGCGGCTGCGCCGGCGCCCCGGAGAGCAGCTCGGCGGCGCACTCGAGGACCGGCTGCGGGTCGAGCCCGCCCGCGCCCGGATTGACCAGCACCGAACGCAGCGGCAGGCCCAGCAGTTCGGCGATCGCCAGTTGATCGGGGCACTGGCGCCGGCCGCGTTCGCCGCCGTCGAGGACCAGGTGCGCGGCCACCGCCGACGGGTCGGCCAGCAGCTCGCGCAGGTCGTCGCAGTCCCGGCCGATGCTCTCCACCGCGCCGGCCAGCTGCGCCAGCGCCGGCTGCTCGGATGCCTGCGCCAGCCGGCGGTGCCGCGGCCAGAGCCGCTCGACGGTGGTGGCCAGCAGGGTGGGCGCCCGCAGCAGCGCGAACGGATCCCCGACGCCGGACAGGTCCACCACGATGCGGTCCCAGCGACCCGAGGTGGCCGCGTCCCGGATCCTCCGCAGCAGCAGGAACTCCTGGGCGCCGGGCAGCGCCGTCATCTCGCCCG
>NZ_JBJURU010000009.1:84706-154834 GCF_046098115.1 Gordonia sp. VNK21
CGTAGGCCGACGCCACTGACTGTAGCCTCACAGGTTACCCGCCCGTACCGACCGGAACGAACCCCGGGTCACCGCAGCCGGATGCGCAGCGGTCAGCGCCGCCCGGCGCGCTGCGGCCACACCGCCGGGTCCGGGGTGAACTCGACGGTGAGCCGGCCGTGTGCCCACTGCGCCCCGGCCACCGTGCATCGGCGCAGCACCGACGGCAGCCGCACCGGATGCCGGAATCCCGAGACGGTCACCAGCAGGTCGTCGCCCGACCGGCCCAGCACGAGCCTGTCCGGTTCGGGCAGACCCTGCCGCCAGCTCAGCTCGTAGACCGCCTCGAGCCCGGAGCCGCCGCGGTGGACCACCTCCAGCGCCCCCGAACCGTGCGCCCGACCGTCGGGACCGGGAAGGTCCACGGTGAGCCGGCGCAGCCGTGAAAGCCGGTCGAGCGGACCGTCGACGTGCGGCACCGCCGCGATCTGCGGCTGCGCCGGCGCCCCGGAGAGCAGCTCGGCGGCGCACTCGAGGACCGGCTGCGGGTCGAGCCCGCCCGCGCCCGGATTGACCAGCACCGAACGCAGCGGCAGGCCCAGCAGTTCGGCGATCGCCAGTTGATCGGGGCACTGGCGCCGGCCGCGTTCGCCGCCGTCGAGGACCAGGTGCGCGGCCACCGCCGACGGGTCGGCCAGCAGCTCGCGCAGGTCGTCGCAGTCCCGGCCGATGCTCTCCACCGCGCCGGCCAGCTGCGCCAGCGCCGGCTGCTCGGATGCCTGCGCCAGCCGGCGGTGCCGCGGCCAGAGCCGCTCGACGGTGGTGGCCAGCAGGGTGGGCGCCCGCAGCAGCGCGAACGGATCCCCGACGCCGGACAGGTCCACCACGATGCGGTCCCAGCGACCCGAGGTGGCCGCGTCCCGGATCCTCCGCAGCAGCAGGAACTCCTGGGCGCCGGGCAGCGCCGTCATCTCGCCCGGCGCCACCGACGCCAGGGTGCCCACCAACGGCAGCGGATGGCGTCCGCCGGCCACCGTCAGCAGTGCGGCGGTGAAGTCGTGCCAGGCCGATTCCACGGCGGCCAGCGGATCCAGGTGCAGCAGATCCAGTTCGCCGGTCACCGCGACCGGCTCGCCCGGCCGCCGGAACACGCCCAGCTGAGCCGGGAGCGGCGAGCGGGGGTCGAGCGTCACCAGCAGCACCCCGGCCGAGTCGTGCAGCGGCGGCACACCGCCCCGGGTGCGCTGCGCCTGCGCGGCGATCAGGGCGCCGGCTGCGGACAGCACGGACGTCCCCGCGCCACCGGAGCCGAGCAGCAGATGGATGTCGGACAGATCGATCAGCCTTCGACCCTCTTCTTCAGTTCGCCGAGGGCGGTCTCGGTGATCGCCTTCTCCGCGCGTCGCTTGAGCTGGCTGATCATCGGGATCTTCAGATCCACCATCAGCGAATAGGTCACCTTGGTCGAGCCGGGAACCTGCTGATCGAGCCGGTAGCTGCCGCGCTGCCCGCGCTGCAGATCGCTCGAGACCAGTTCCCAGGAGACGGCGGTGCCGTCGGCGGCCCAGTCGTAGCGCAGTTCGTAGGTGTCGGCGAGCACTCCGGCGTCGAGCACGAAGCGCACCACCAGCCCCCGCCCGGCGGCGTCGCGCTCGAGCACGGTCACCTCGCGGGCGGAGGTGACCCAGGTCGGGTAATGCTCGAAGTCGGCGATCACCGCCATGATCGGCGCCACGTCGGCGCCGATGACGATGCTGCGTTCAGTATGGTCGGCCACGCTCACTCCCCCGGACCGGCGACCGCCGGATCGCCGATCCCGCGACCGCTCTCGAGCATCGCCTTGACCTGGAAGGACATCGACTTGCCCGCCACCCGGCGCAGCCGGTTCCGCTCGGCCAGCTCCGCGGCGAGGCGCGTCGGCTCCTGCGGCAGCGGGCCGGTGGGCTCGGCGTGCAGGAAGTAGTGCAGGACGAAGCCGTCGAGGACGGCCTCGCACCAGATCTCCATGGTGCCCGACAGCGGACCGTCGACTTTCCAGCGCACCCCGGCATCGCCGCGATCCTCGACCACGGTCAGCCGCAGATCCGGCCACCATTGACGCCAGCGGGCCCGGTCGGCGACCACGGTCCCGGCCAGTCGCGGCGAGGCGGCGACGAAGGTCTCGTCGGCCACTTGAATACTCGTCACGGACCTAAGCATCACACACCGGTCCGGGAGAGGGAAGCAGCGCCCCTTTCACCGAAACCATGGTGCGCGTCCCTGACGTGGACGCAGGATCGTAGAATACCCGTGGTCGTCATCTGACGAGTATGCCGAAGTCTGGAAGGTGTTTGCCGATGGTTGAGTTCCGCGCCCCCGCCGAGTACACGATCCCGCCGGAGCGGAATGCGACCGACGTCATCTTCGATATCGCCGCCGCCGATCCCGGCAAGACGATCTTCCGCCGCCAGGAGGGCGAGGTCTGGCTGCCGGTCACCGCCGGCGAGGCCACCGCCACCATCACCGCCGTGGCCAAGGGGCTGATCGCCTCGGGGATCACCGAGGGCGACCGCGTCGCCCTGCTCTCGGCCACCCGGATCGAGTGGACCCTGATCGACTTCGCGATCTGGTCCGTCGGCGCCACCCCGGTGCCGATCTACGATTCGTCGTCGGCCGCCCAGATCGACTGGATCATGCAGGATTCGGCGGCCACGGCGATCGTCGTCGAGACGCCCAAGCATCGGGAGATCCTCACCGAGGTCTCTGCCGTCACCGACCAGGTGCAGGTCTTCGAGATCGAACCCGCCGCAGGCCCCGGAGTGATCGAGCTGCTCACCGAACGCGGCAAGGACGTGGCCGACGACGAGGTCACCGCCCGCCGGCGCACCCTGCGCGCCGACTCCCCGGCCACCCTGATCTACACCTCCGGCACCACCGGCCGCCCCAAGGGCGTCATGCTCAAGCACTCGAACATGCTCGGCGAGATCGCCGGCGTGCTCGACACCAGCCTGAGCACCCTGCTCGGCCCCGGCAAGCGGCTGCTGCTGTTCCTGCCGATGGCCCATGTGCTCGCCCGCGCCATCAACCTGGTGGCGCTCGAAGCCGGTGTCGAGGTGGGCTACACGGCCGACATCAAGAACCTGCTGCCGACCTTCGAGGTCTTCCGGCCGTCGCTGATCCTGTCGGTGCCGCGCGTCTTCGAGAAGGTCTACAACTCGGCCCGGCAGAAGGCCTACGACGAGAATCCGGTCAAGGGCAAGATCTTCGATCGCGCCGCCGCCGTGGCCATCGCCTACTCCAAGGCGGTCGACGGATCCGGACCCGGCCCGCTGCTGAGCCTGCAGCACAAGCTCTACAACACGCTGGTCTACAGCAAGCTGCGCACCGCCCTCGGCGGACAGTGCGAGCTGGCGATCTCCGGCGGCGCCCCGCTCGGCGCCCGCCTGGGCCACTTCTTCCGCGGTGTGGGCATCCCGGTCTACGAGGGCTACGGCCTCACCGAGACCACCGCCGCGGTCTGCGTCAACACTCCGGGCCACGTCCGGATGGGCACCGTCGGCCGGCCGATCCCCGGCAACGCGGTGCGCATCGCCGAGGACGGAGAGGTCATGCTGGGCGGCGACGTGGTCTTCACCGGCTACTGGCAGAATCCGGAGGCCACCGAGCAGGCCATCACCGACGGCTGGTTCCACACCGGCGACATCGGGCAGCTCGACGGCGAGGGCTACCTCAAGATCACCGGCCGCAAGAAGGAGATCATCGTCACCGCGGGCGGCAAGAACGTCTCGCCGGCACCGCTCGAGGACATCATCCGGGCGCACCACCTGGTCTCGCAGGCGATGGTCGTGGGCGATCAGCGACCGTTCATCAGCGCGCTGATCACCATCGACCCCGAGGTGATTCCGGCCTGGCTCGAGCGCAACGGCAAGCCGGCCGCGACGCCGATGAGCGAACTGGTGAACGATCCCACACTGCTCGCCGAGCTCCAGACCATCGTCGACGAGGCCAACAGCACCGTCTCGCACGCCGAGGCGATCAAGAAGATCCGCGTGCTCACCAGCGACTTCACCGAGGACACCGGTGAGCTGACCCCCACGCTGAAGGTCAAGCGCAATGTGGTGGTCGACAAGTTCGGCGACGAGATCGAGGCGATCTACGCCAAATAGGCCGCAGCGGGCCGTCGCGGCGGCGGCCCGCTCGCACCGCCGTCAGAGCAGCTGGGCCAGCCGGGCGGCCTGCTGCCGCCACTGCCAGCGCTCGGTGATCCACTCCCGGCCGGCCGCCCCCATCGCCGCGGCCCGCCGGGGATCGGCCAGGAGCTCGAGCACCGCGTCGGCCACGGCCGCCACGTCCCGGCCGTCGACCACCGTCCCGGTCACCCCGTCGCGCACGGTCTCCGGGGCGCCGCCCGAATCACCGGCGACCACCGGGATCCCGGTCGCCGAGGCCTCGAGGAAGACGATTCCGAGCCCTTCCACGTCCAATCCTCCGCCGCGGGTGCGGGTGGGCATGGCGAAGACATCGGCCATCGCATGGTGGGTGGGCAGTTCGGCCGCCGGCACGGTGCCGGTGAACAGTACCGACCCGGCCACTCCGGTCTTCCCGGCCAACTCCTCCAGGTGCTCGCGGTAGGGGCCGCCCCCGACGATGGCCAGCCGCAGTTCGGGCTGAGCCGCCAGCATCTGCGGCATCGCCTTGATCAGGACGTCCTGTCCCTTGCGCGGCACCAGCCGGGACAGGCACAGCACCACTGGAGCCTCGCCGAGTCCGTAGCGTTCGCGCAGCATCGCCCGGCCCGCCGGATCCGGGGCGAAACGGTCCACGTCCACCCCGCAGGGCAGGTACTCCAGCCGGGATCGGCGGCCGAAGGCGGCCGCGAACCGGCCGCGGGTGTAGCGGCTGACGAAGGTGATCACATCGGCGTCGTCGCCGATCGCCCGCAGTACCTGCCGGGCCGCCGGCAGCATCGACCAGCCCACCTCGTGGCCGTGGGTGCTGGCCACGATGCGCTCAGCGCCGGCCCGGCGCAGCACCGGTCCGAGCACCGCGAGCGGCGCTGCGGCGCCGAACCACACGGTCTGGATGTCGTTCTCGCGCACCAGTTTCGCCGCCCGGCGGGCCACCGCCGGGGTTGGCAGCATGAGGGACGTGGGGTGCCGGACCACCCGGTAGCCGGCTGCGGCGTCGTAACTCGCGCAGCCCTTCCATGCGGGCGCGTAGACGATCACCTCGTCGGCCGGCAGATGGGCGACGAGGTTCTCCAGGTACGACTGGATGCCGCCGGGCCGAGGCGGGAAGTCGTTGGTGAGCAACAGGGTCCGCCGCATCACTTCACCTGCTTGCGCAGCCAGTCGCCCCACTGCCGCACCACGGCGGCCCGGTCCCGGCCCAGTACGTCGGTGAACGCCCGATCGGCGGCGTCGTCGCCAGGTGCCGGGGCGATCGCCAGGTACAGCTGCTTGAGCTTGTTCTCGCCGAAGGCCCCGGCCAGGTAGGCGGCGAAGCTCCAGGCGCTCTGGTAGGCCAGCCGGGCCTGATCGGTGCTGACCGAGAACTGTTCGTCGTCGGGCAGCGCCTGCGGCACGGATCCGCCGGCGACGGCGGTCGCCAGATCCGGTGCCACCTCGGTGAACTCACGGTAGGTTCCGCGCCGGCCGAGGTACTCGGCGACGCCCTCGGTCAGCCACATGGGTGCGTCGTCGGCGGTCTGCAGACGGGTCGCCACATGGGTGAGCTCATGCCGCAGGACCACGCCCACCCCGGCGTCGGTCAGACCCAGCGCATTCGGCGAGAGCACCACGCGCTGACCGATCACCTGCTTGTCCTCCCGGTCGATCCGGGAGTAGACGGTCGCGGCGGCGGCCGCCGAGGTCTGGCCGCTCCGGGTGCGCGTGAGCCCGGCGAACTGGTCGTCACCGGCGGTCACCTCGATCACCGCACGGCGCGGCCAGTCCCGGCCCCAGAAGTCGCTGACCACCGTGACCGCCTTCGGCAGGGCGTCCTCCACCCGGGCCACCGCGGCTTCGGTGCCCGGATACGACAGCACCGCCGACTGCCCGCCGTCGGTGCGCACTGACGCGGCCAGCAGCCCCGGGTAGGTCCACGGCCCCACCTCGGCCGGTTGCGCGGACTGCCCGTCCTGCACCCCGGCGTCCGCGGCCAGCGAGCCGTCGCCGAGCAGCTTCCAGTCGTCGTCGTAGCGGGCCAGCGCGAAGGTCTCCGGCAGCGCGATCACCGGCTCGTCCACGCCGGGCCGGCCGGCGCCGCCGAGGGCGTAGCGCAGCGCCACCGGTGCGATCCAGCTGTCGCTGCTGCCGGCCTCCGAGAGTGCCACGTCCAGAGTGCCGTTGATGCGCGGCTCGGCGTCATCCGACGAGCGGATCCGGTAGCCGAAGTGGTTGAGCACCAGCGGGACTCCGCGGGTGCGGGCCGGCGCAGTGCTACTGCCGGCCGACGATCGCGCCGGACGCGACGCGGTGGCGCTTGTACCGGCTGCAGACGGAGTGGTCGCAGTAGAGGGGGCTGTCGCAGACGGGGTGGCGGACGACGGTCTGGCGGACGAGGGGGCCGGCCGGGCCGCGGCGCCGAGCCGGTCCTGCAACCGGTGCAGGCCGGCGCGGAAGGCGTCGGTGGCCAGCGGGTCGATGAGGACGTCGAGGTCGCGGCGATCGCCGCTGAGCACCGCGGCGCTCAGGGCGTCGAGCAGCCGCTGCACCCCCTCGTTGCGCTGCTGCTCGTAGGCGTTCGCCGGGGTGCTGGTGCCGGCCGATTCGGCCGGGGGCGCACCGTCGCCGGAATCACCGCAGGCGGCGAGCGGCATCAGCATCGCCGTCGCCAGGGCGACGGCCGTCAGGCGGCGGGGCCGCGACGATCGCGGCAAGTCAGTACCGTCGCGCGGCGTTGTACGGTCCGCCCTTGTCCACCGGCACCACGGCGACCGGAACGCCGAAGGTCGAGGCGTGGATGACGTAGCCGTCGCCGACGTACATGCCCACGTGGTGGCCGTCCGGATAGTAGATGATCAGATCGCCCGGCCGCAGATCGTCCCGGGCGACGGGCTTGCCGCCGCCGAGCTGCGCCTGGCTGGTGCGCGGAAGACCGACTCCGGCCTGCTTGTACGCCCAGACCATCAGCCCGGAACAGTCGAACTGGTGCGGTCCGGTCGCGCCCCACACATACGGGTCGCCGATCCGGCTGAGCGCGGCCTGCACCGCCACCAGATGGGGCGCGGTGCCCTTGGGCACCGACTTCACATCGAACGAATAGCGCGGTCCGCGCAGCGCGGCCAGTTCTTCACCGGTCATCGCCTTGTACACGGCGCGGATGGTGACGGCTTCGAGCTGCAGCTTGCCCTGCTGCTCCTGCAGTTCGCCGCGGGTCTTCTCGGTGGCCTTGACGGCGGCGGCGGCCTTCGCACCGGTGTCGCGCGCCTTCTTCTCGGCGGCGGCGGCGGCATCGGCGGTCTCGCGCAGGGCCTTCAGGTCGGCGGCGGCCTGGCGGGAGATCACTTCCAGATCGGTCATGTTGTCCAGCAGGCGCTGCGGGGAGTCGCTGACCAGCAGGGCGTACATCCGGTTCACCCGGGCGCCCCGGTAGCTGGCGCGCACCAGCGCGTCGACCTTGTCCTGCGACCCGGCCATCTTCGCCTGCGCGGCCTTCTGCCGCTTGGCGGCGGCGGCCGCCTCCTTCCGGGAGGCGGCGACGATCTTGCGCTGCTTGTCGTACTCGTCCTGGGCCTTGTTCATGGCCTCGGCCGTCTTCTCGGCCTTCACCGAAAGCGCCTTGTAGCGCTTGAGGACCGAGCCCGCGGTCTGCTGCGGCTCGGCCTGCGCGACCGGTGGTGTCACCACGCCGGCCACCACGGCGAGCACCGCGACCAGCGCCGCGATGATCGAGAACCTGCGCATCGTCGTCACTTCCATCCCCTGCCCGAGCAGGGCGAGCAGGCCGCGTCTTCCGCGTCCCGCCCGCCCTGCCGGCGACTGTTCACACCGCTCAGTAGCGACGGATACCGGTGAGGCTCCAGGCCTTGACCTTGTCCTTCTTCACCGGTACGCCCTCGGTCGAGGCGTGGATGAAGGTGCCGTTGCCCACATAGAGGCCGGCGTGACCGCCACCGTTGAAGATCAGCACGTCGCCGGGCTTGGCCGCGGCCAGCGAGGCCACCGGGGTGCCGCCGCCGAGCTGTCCGTAGCTGTCGCGCGGGAGGGTCTTGCCGGCCTGCTTGTACGACCACTGGACCAGGCCCGAGCAGTCGAAGGCGTTGGGGCCGGCCGCACCGTAGACGTACGGGGCGCCGAGCTTGGACTCCGCAGCGCGGACGGCCTTCTTGGCGCGCACCTGCTGGGAGTTCAGCCCCAGCGGACCGTCGTCCTGCTGACCCGGCTTGAACTGGTCCGGGACGGCTTTGTCATCGAGACCCGGGATGTCGAAGTTGCCGACGTTCGGGATGTGCACGGGGGCGGCATCGGCGTGCGAACCGCCGGCCAGCGCGAGGGCGCCGATGGCGATCGAGCCGGTCACGACAGCGGTCTTCACTGCGGTCTGCCCGGTGCTGGGCTGTTCCAAACGGTGTTTGGCCACGGAAATAGTTCTCCTTGTATGTCTCCCTGACCGCCGACCGGGTTAGCTGTCGGGTTCGGGCCGGAAGATGGCCCTACACCTCGGCGGATCGTCCGGGCTGCCGGACGGGTCCACCTCGGCGATTCACCCCGATCCGGGCCGCACGGTATCCACGCGGCCGGAAAAGGTGGTTCCCCGGTTCGCCTTCCGGAGTGCCGGAGGGCGATTAGGCGGTGACTCCCCGGAGCGGCGGTGTGGCCGCTCCTTCTTGGAAGGTCTCGGAAAGATTACGAAACCTGTCCGCCCATGTCTAGCCGCCGGGCCGAACAAGCACTCGGCCGTCTCCGTCAGACCGCTCGGAGGTACTGCCCGGAGAATTCACCGGAAGATCTCTGACCTGTAGCGATGCCGTTCCGGGCGGCCCGGGCGGCGGCCGGTGCGATCAGGGCCGCGGCGACCAGCGCATCGAGCGCCTCGGACATCTCGTGATCGACGCCGGTCAATTGGTCGTCGGGACCGAAGTCCCTGGTCGACGGGGCGAAAAGGACCTGCATCATGCAGTCCGCGCAGGCCCGGTTCCGGGCCGGGCAGGCGGCGCAGTCGATCATCATCTGTGATCTGCCTCTCATCGGGTTGCTTCAGGGCGGTGAGCGGTCGCAACGCAGCCGCCGCGACACGCCGGGCCGGCCGGCAAAGGCTCGACCCGGGCTGGAGACTATCGGCGCCCTCGGACATCGCCCCGGCGGCGACCGCCGTCCCCGCGATGTCCGACGGCGGGCCTACCGTGAATCACATGAACGTGATTCCCCGGACCGGACCCGCCCCGGACGCTGGGGCCCGTAGACCGGCGGCAGGTGCCGGTGAGCAGCTCAGTCTCGCCGACCTGCCCACCGGCGAACAGTTCGCCGCAACCGCCCTCTACGACCTCACGCTCGTGGTCGTCGACCTGGAGACCACCGGCGGCAGCGCCGAACACGACCGCATCACCGAGATCGGCGCGGTCAAGATCCGCGGAGGCGAGGTGCTCGGCGAGTTCGCGACCCTGGTGAACCCGGGCCGGGAGATCCCGCCGCAGATCGTGACCCTGACCGGGATCACCACCGCCATGACCTACGACGCCCCGCCCATCGAGCAGGTCCTGCCGGCGTTCTTCGAGTTCGCCCGCGGCGCGATCCTGGTGGCCCACAACGCCCGCTTCGACGTCGGCTTCCTCAAACGCAGTGCCGCCCGGATGGATCTGCCGTGGACATTCCCGGAGGCCCTGTGCACCGTGGCGATGGCCCGCCGGATCCTGTCCCGGCAGGAGGCCCCGTCGGTGAAGCTGTCGGTCCTGGCCGAGCTCTTCGAGGTCTCGGTCCAGCCCACCCACCGGGCACTCGACGACGCCCGCGCCACGGTCGACGTCTTTCATCGGCTGCTCGAGCGGGTCGGCAACCGGGGCGTGCGCACGTACGCCGACCTGCGCAGCTATCTCCCCCGTGCCGGGGCGGATGTGCGGGCCAAACGGACTCTGGCCGACGGACTGCCGCACCGGCCGGGCGTCTATCTCTTCCGCGGACCGGGCGACGAAGTCCTCTATATCGGGACCGCCGTGGATCTGCGCCGCCGGGTCGGCTCCTATTTCTCCGGCGACGCCCGCGCCCGGATGTCCGAGATGGTGCGGCTGGCCCAGCGGGTCGATCACGTCGAATGCGCCCACGGCCTCGAGGCCGGGGTCCGCGAACTGACCCTGCTCGGGGTCCACAAACCGGTCTACAATCGCCGCTCCCGCAGCCCGCACGGCGGCTGGTGGATCACCCTCACCGCCGAGCGCTTCAGTCGCCTCAAAGTCAGCCGCACCCCGGGCCCCGATGCGCTCGGCCCGATCTCCGGGCGCGCCGCAGCCGCCGACATCGCCGACGTCATCTCCGGAGCCGCCGGTCTGCGCACCTGCACCACCCGGCTCACCCGGGCCGACCATCACTGGTGCGAGGGCCCCGGCAACGCCGAGACACTCCCCGATCCGCTGGCCGCCGCCGTGCCGGGCCTGTGCCGCGCCGCCGGCGACCGGCCGCAGACCGTGTCGGACTATCTGCTCCGGGTCTGCGCGGTCCAGGATCTGTTCACCGGCCGCTCCGACGCGCTGCTCACCGATCTCGCCGCCCGGCTCGAGCGGCTCGCGCAGCTGCGCCGATTCGAGTCCGCCGCCCGCGCCCGCGACCGGCTCGCCGCCACCGTCGACGCCCTCGACCGGTGTCAGCGTCTGGCCGCACTGGCCCGGGTGGCCGAGCTGGTGCTGGCCCGGCCCGACGGCACCGGCGGCTGGGAACTGTCGGTGGTCCGTTACGGCCGGCTGGCCGCCGCCGGCCGCGCCGCCGCCGGGGTGCCCCCGATGCCGGTCGTCGATGCCCTCGTCGCGTCGGCGACGACGGTGCTCCCGCCCACCCCCGATGCGGGACCGCTCGCCGGCGCGCCCGCCGAGGAGACAGGCCTCATCGACCGCTGGATGCGCGAGCCGGGAGTCCGGCTGGTGCGCAGCACCGAACCGCTGCACTGGCCGAGCCGGGCCGCGGCCCGGTGGGCCGGCTTCTCACGCACCGCCCGCGCCGCGGTCGCGACCGCCCCGGGCGCCGCGACCGGCTAACGTGGCAGGCATGATCACCGCCATCGTCCTCATCGGCGCCGACATCCACCAGATCCCGGAGACCGCGCAGGCCGTCGCCGACATTCCCGGGGTCACCGAGGTCTATTCGTGCGCCGGCGACGTCGACCTGATCGCCAAGATCCGGGTGCGCAGCCACGACGAGATCGCCGAGGTGGTCACCGGCCGCATCAACCGGCTGCCCGGGGTGCGTCACAGCGCCACCCACATCGCCTTCCGCAGCTACTCCAGCAGCGAGGTCGAGGGCGGCTTCTCCATCGGCGACGACTGATCCCCCAGACCTCCGATCCCTGCCGCCGCCCCGACGCGGGCCGGCTCAGCCGGCCAGCGAGGTGCTGAGCGCGGCCCACTCGTCCAGCCGCTGCTCGGCCGCGCCGGAGTCGAGCACCCGGCCCACCCGCTCGGCGGCCTCCCGCAGCGCCGCGGTCAGTTCTCCGGCCTCGAAGAGCCGGTCCTGTTCGTAGGCGACCACGGCGGCGGCGGCATTGAGCACCACCGCATCGCGCACCGGGCCCCGGGCGCCGCGGAAGAGTTCGCGGGCCGCCTCGGCGTTCACCTGGGCGTCGCCGCCCTGCAGCGCCGAGAGCTCCACCAACTCGATGCCCAGGTCCCGGGGGTCGACGGTCTGCTCACGGACCTGACCGTCGACGATCTGCCAGACGGTGGACGTGGTGGTGGTGGTCAGCTCATCGAGGCCGTCGTCGCCTCGCACCAGCAGCACCCGGTTGCCGCGCTCGGCAAAGGTCTGCGCCAGCACCGGCGCCAGATCGACGAAGGCGCAGCCGATCAGGCCGGCCGGCGGATCGGCCGGGTTCGTCAGCGGACCGAGGACGTTGAAGACGGTGGGCACGCCGATCTGTTTGCGCGGCGGGCCGGTGAAGCGGAAGGCCGGATGGAAGACCGGAGCGAAGCAGAAGCCGATACCCACCTCGTCCACGCACCGGCGCACCGCCTCCGGGCCGAGCGAGATGGCCACGCCCAGCGCCTCGAGCACGTCTGCGCCGCCGCTCTTGCTCGACGCCGCCCGGTTGCCGTGCTTGATCACCGGCACTCCGGCCGCCGCCACCACGATCGAGGTCATCGTCGAGATGTTCACGGTGTGTGAGCGGTCGCCGCCGGTGCCGACGATGTCGAGCGCCGGACCGGCCAGCTGAACCCGGTTGGCCATGGCCAGCATGGTGTCGGCCAGGCCGCGCAGTTCCGCCGGCGCGGCGCCCTTCATCTTGATGCCTACTCCCAGCGCCGCGATCTGTGCACCGGTGGCCGCGTCGGACATGATCTCGCGCATCGCCCACGCGGCCTCGTCCACGGTCAGATCCAGACCGTCGGTGACCCGCCCCAGCACATACGGCCAGGACAGGTCGGCGGGGGTCGGCGGGACGATCCCGGACTGGGCCGGACCGGTGGACTGCGCGCCAGAATGTGCTGAGGTCACGGAGCCCAGCCTAATCGCCGGGTGCGCCCTGTCCGTCCGCGACGTCCATTACCGCCCAGCCGGCGCTCACCCCGCCGTGCCGCGAGGCCAGACTCGCCATCCGGGAGCGCTCCTGCGAGACGGTCCGGGCGTCCACGCGCTGCACCCGCACCAGCACGGTCGGCTCCAGCCCGGCCGGGGCGGACGGATCCTCCGGGAGTTCCGGCCCGGGGACGTACTGTTCCTGAGCCGCGAGACCGCGCGCCGCCTCCGAGGCACCGGACGGGAGCCAGAGGAGATGCCGCAGGATCACCGGCCGCTCCGGGTCGACGCCGGCCCCGGACAGCACGGTCGAGCTCGCCGCCGCGTCGTCGTAGCTCAGCACGATCGGCCGGGCCCGCCGATCGTCGGGCTCCAGCACGGGCCGGCCCGTGCCCCGTCGCCGACTGAAGCACCCCATCGCCGTACCACCTTTCCCGGCCGCGCAACCCGCGTCTGCGGGGCGTGCTGCACTCACTGTGCCCGATATGGCGGGACACGCCGGAGCCGACCCCCCGCACAGTGCACCACCAGCAGAGATGCAAAGTTTTCCGACCAATTTCGGACCCGAGTGGGCACGGCTTACTACGAACCGTCATACTTCTCTTGTGACTAGCGCTGTGGGTACTTCAGGAAACGCCATCACCTCGCGCGTGCACTCGCTGAACCGTCCGAACATGGTCAGCGTCGGCACGATCGTCTGGTTGTCGAGCGAGTTGATGTTCTTCGCCGGCCTTTTCGCGATGTACTTCGTCGCCCGGGCCAATGCGTCGGACGGCTGGCCTCAGCCGCCGACCGAGCTGAACCTGGGTCTGGCCGTACCGGTCACCACGGTGCTGATCCTGAGCTCCTTCACCTGCCAGTTCGGCGTCTTCGCCGCGGAGCGCGGCGATGTCTTCGGCCTGCGCCGCTGGTACACCCTCACCCTGGTGATGGGCACCTTCTTCGTTCTCGGTCAGGGCTACGAGTACCTGCACCTGATCGAGCACGGCACCACGCTCTCCTCCAGCGCTTACGGCTCGGTCTTCTACATGGCCACCGGGTTCCACGGCCTGCACGTGATCGGCGGCCTGATCGCCTTCGTCTTCCTGCTGGTGCGCACCAAGCTGTCGAAGTTCACGCCGGCGCAGGCGACCGCGGCGATCGTCGTGTCCTACTACTGGCACTTCGTCGACGTCGTCTGGATCGCCCTCTTCGTGGTCATTTACTTCATTCAATAGGCCCCGGCGGCCTTCGGACGGCCGGCCCCGGGCCGACGTCCACCGAAACAGTCCAAAACGCTTAGTAGAGAGTCACCGATGAGATCTTCTCCACCGAGTCCGTCCGAACCGCTCGACGGCGGCCCGGACGCCGCAGTGAGCGATTCGACCGCCGGGAACGCCAAAGACGCCGGCCGCCGCGCCAAGTCGCGCCGTAAGCTGCGCCGTCGCGCCGGCGGCACCGCCTTCCTGCTGCTCGGCCTGGCCGTCACCGGCCTGCTGGCCGCCCTGCTGTCGCCCAAGCCGCAGGTCGCCACCGCGGACTCCAACCAGGCCTCCCTGGTCGCCGCGGGCAAGCAGCTGTACGAGACCTCCTGCATCACCTGCCACGGCGCCAACCTCGAAGGCGTGAAGGACCGCGGTCCGTCCCTGCTCGGCGTCGGTGACGCCGCGGTGTACTTCCAGGTCTCCACCGGCCGTATGCCCGCCGCCCGCGGTGAGGCACAGGCCCAGCGCAAGCCGGAGAAGTTCACCGAGGCGCAGATCGATCAGCTCGGCGCCTATATCCAGGCCCTCGGCGGCGGTCCCCGGGTCAAGTACGAGACCAACCCGGACGGCTCGATCAAGTACAACGACCAGGGTCTGCCGGTGCTGGCGATGGGTTCGCTGCAGGGTGACGACCTCGGTCGCGGTTCCGAGCTCTTCCGTCTCAACTGCGCGTCGTGCCACAACTTCACCGGTCGTGGCGGTGCGCTCTCCGGTGGTAAGTACGCTCCGCCGCTGAGCGGGGTGAACGAGCAGCAGCTCTACACTGCGATGGTCACCGGACCGCAGAACATGCCGAAGTTCTCCAATCGGCAGCTCTCGGTCGAGGAAAAGAAGGACATCATCGGCTTCATCCGGTACGCGGACACCTCCAACCCGATCGGCGGCTTCGGCCTCGGCGGATTCGGCCCGGTTTCTGAGGGCATCGTCATGTGGGTTGTCGGCATCACCGCGATCGTCGCCGGTGCGATGTGGATTGGATCACGAAATTGAGCGCAACGAGTAACGACGTCCCGTCGGACGACCAGCTCGACGCCATGTCGCGCGATGACAAGGTCCGCCTCGGCACCAATCTGGACGGCGTGGAGATCATCCACCGGGAGCCGCGGTTCCCGGAGCCGGACACCCGGGCCGAGAAGCGCTCCGAGTTCACCGTCGCGATCTGGTTCGTGCTGTCCGGTCTGCTCGCCCTGGCCGGCTTCGGCCTCTTCATCTGGAACCGGTGGGAATTCACCATGCCGGAGGAGGACGGGTACTGGGCGTACACCTTCTACACCCCGGCCCTGGGCGTCTCCTTCGGTCTGGCGATCCTGTTCTTCGGCTTCGGTGTCATCCAGCTGACCAAGCGGTTCATCCCCGCCGAGATCGCGGTTCAGGACCGTCACGACGGCGGCTCGAACGAGGTCGACAAGCAGACCATCGCCGCCGAGCTGGACGACACCCTCGACAGCACCACCCTCCCCCGCCGCAAGATGCTCATCGGCTCCGCGGCGTTCGGTCTGGGTGCGCTGGCCTTCTCCGGCGCGATCGCCGCGATCGGCGGGTTCATCAAGAACCCGTGGGCCGAGCGCGAGAAGGCGCCGCTGTGGCACTCCGGCTGGTCGCCGATCTACAACTCGCCGGCCGACCCGGAGGAGACCGTCTTCCTGCGCCGTGACACCGGCAACCCGTACCAGGTGGCCCTGGTACGGCCGGAGGACCTCGACGCCGGCGGCATGGAGACCGTCTTCCCGTGGCGCGTCTCGGACGGCTACGGCGAGAACGAGGAGTCCCGTCACAAGCTGCTCCAGGGGCTGCGTGCGGCCCGCAACCCGGTCATGCTGATCCGGCTGCGGCCCGAGGACGCCAAGCGCGCGATCAAGCGTCGCGGGCAGGAGAGCTTCAACTACGGCGATTACTTCGCCTACACCAAGATCTGCAGCCACCTCGGTTGCCCGACGTCGTTGTACGAGCAGCAGACCAACCGGATCCTCTGCCCGTGCCACCAGTCGCAGTTCGATGCGCTCGAGTACGCCAAGCCCGTCTTCGGACCCGCCGCGCGTGCCCTGGCTCAGCTGCCGATCACGGTGAACAATCAGGGGTACATGGTCGCCAACCGTGAGTTCAACGGCGGCGAATTCATCGAACCCGTCGGACCGGCATTCTGGGAGCGTAAGTCATGACGATCGCCGACCGCCTCGCCACGCAGGCAGAAGAGGTCGACTCGCGGTACCACCTTGCGGCCGGCGTCCGCCGCCAGATCAACAAGGTGTTCCCCACCCACTGGTCGTTCCTGCTCGGTGAGCTCGCGCTGTACAGCTTCATCGTGCTGCTGCTCTCGGGCGTGTACCTGACCCTGTTCTTCGACCCGTCGATGGCGCACGTCACCTACGAGGGCGCCTACCAGCCGCTCAACGGTGTGACCATGTCGCGCGCCTACGAGACCGCCCTGAACATCTCCTTCGAGGTCCGCGGTGGTCTGTTCGTGCGGCAGATCCACCACTGGGCCGCGCTGCTGTTCGCCGCGTCGATCATCATCCACATGATGCGCATCTTCTTCACCGGCGCCTTCCGGCGGCCGCGTGAGGCGAACTGGGTCATCGGCTGCTTCCTGCTGCTGCTGGCCATGTTCGAGGGCTTCTTCGGATACTCGCTCCCGGACGACCTGCTCTCGGGCACCGGCGTCCGCGCCGCCATGAGCGGTATCGTCCTGGGCATTCCGCTGATCGGCACCTGGATTCAGTGGGCGCTGTTCAACGGCGACTTCCCCGGCGACATCATCATCCCGCGCATGTACGTCCTGCACGTGCTGATCTTCCCGGCCATCATCCTGGCCCTGATCGGTGCGCACCTGGCGCTGGTCTGGTACCAGAAGCACACGCAGTTCCCCGGCCCGGGCCGCACGGAGAAGAACGTCGTCGGCGTCCGGATCCTCCCGGTCTTCGCGGCCAAGGGCGGCGCCTTCTTCGCCATCACCTTCGGTGCGCTGGCGCTGATGTCGGGTCTGTTCCAGATCAACGCGATCTGGCTGATCGGCCCCTACAACCCGGCACAGGTGTCGGCCGGCTCTCAGCCGGACATCTACATGATGTGGACGGACGGCTTCGCCCGCCTGATGCCGCCGTGGGAGCTCTACCTGGGCAACTACACGATTCCGGCCATCTTCTGGGTGGTCGTGGTGATCGGTGTGATCTTCGGTCTGCTCTTCGCGTATCCCTGGATCGAGAAGAAGCTGACCGGCGACGACGCCCACCACAACCTGCTGCAGCGTCCGCGTGACGCTCCGGTCCGCACCGCTGTGGGCGCCATGGCGCTGTCGTTCTACATCATCCTCACGGTGAGCTGTATGAACGACGTGATCGCGCTGAAGTTCCACATCTCGCTGAACGCGACCACCTGGATGGGCCGTATCGGTCTGCTGGTGATCCCGCCGCTGGTGTACTTCATCGCCTACCGCTGGGCCCTGTCACTGCAGCGCAGCGACCGCGAGGTGCTCGAGCACGGTATCGAGACCGGCATCATCCGGCGCCAGCCGGTGGGCGAGTACATCGAGCTCCACCAGCCGCTGGGACCGGTCGACGATCACGGTCACCCGATCCCGCTGCCCTACCAGGGCGCGGCGCTGCCGAAGCGGATGAACAAGCTCGGCTCGGCGGGTGCCCCCGGCACCGGCACGGTGCTGGTGCCCGACTCCGCCGAGGAGCAGGCGCTCAACGAGCGGATCGCGCACGAACAGCACGAGGCCGAGAAGAAGGCCCTGCAGGAGCTGCAGGAGAAGGGCGGGAACCCGCTCGCCTGATCACGGCACACGCTCGGCGAAGGCCGCCTCATCTCCGGATGGGGCGGCCTTCGCCGCATCCCGGCACTCCCCTCCCCCACCGGGTGGTCGATCCACCGGGAACGTCGTGCGCCGGCGGACCGTCCCCGCGGCACGGATCGTCCCCGCTGTGCGGATTCTCGAGGTTCGTACCCGGCGCACGGCGCCGGTGGTGCCGGTGGCTACCGGGCTCGGGCGAACGGCGTGTCAGGCGTGTCAGGCGTGTCAGGCGTGTCCGGACACGTCTGCGCCGGCCAGCACCAGCTGTGCAGCGGCGATGATCCGGTCGGCGGTCTGCTCGTAGCTCAGGTGGCCCATCCCGGCGTGCACCAGTCCCCCGGAGTACAGCATCTCCAGGGCGTCGACCACCGGGCCCGGATCGGCGGGGTCCACTCCGACCGCCTGAGCGAGCCGCTGACGCAGGAAACCGCCGACGCGCAGCCGCAGGTGCTCGACGTCCGGATCGGCGCCGAGCAGCGCCACGGTGACCGCTCCCCCGAGCTGGCCCTCACCGGCCACCACCAGCGAGACGCTGCGCAGCACGCCGGAGACCCTGTCGATCAGCGGCAGTGCGGGATCCGGCTCGGGCACGCCGTCGACCAGGCGCCGCCAGAAGACCTCGGCCACCAGATGTCCCTTGGAGGAGAAGTAGGTGTAGGCGGTGGCCGGTGCGACTCCGGCCCGGCCCGCCACCGACCGGACGGTGAGACCGTCGTAGCCGTCCTCGCGCAGCACGTCCACGGCTGCCGCGGTCAGCTTGGCGACCGTCTCCGCCTGCTGGCTGGTCAACCGTCGGCGGGTGGCTTCCTGAGCAGTCGCATTGCTGGGCATGGCTCTACGCTAGCGCAGAATCGAACACTGGACCAGACACTTGTCCAGATAGTGTTCCAGGTGACGCCGGGACGGCCGATGGGTCGGCGGTCCCGTTCAGATGCCCGCCGGTACGACGACGCCGCCCCGGACGCGGACGTCCGGGGCGGCGGGAGAGCTCGTGGTGACGCTCGGCTCAGTGCTTCTCCGGTCCCACGTGGTACTCGAAGACCAGACCGCAGACGCCGGCGACGATGAAGCCGGCGGCACCGACCGCGAACCAGAAGTTCGAGGTGGCGAAGCCCACCGCGAAGAGCGCGGCCGAGCCGGCGATGACGATCGGCCAGTAGCTGTGCGGGCTGAAGAAGCCCAGCTCGCCGGCGCCGTCTTCGATCTCGGCGTCGTCGTAGTCCTCCGGGCGGATCTCCACCCGGCGCGCCACGAACCGGAAGTACGTGCCGGCGATCAGCGACAGGCCGGCCGAGAAGAACAGGCAGGCCGCGCCGGCCCATTCCACACCGGTCCGGTAGTAGAACGTGCAGACCGTGTAGATCACGCCCATGATCAGGAAGAACGCGGCGATGATCTCAAAGAGGCGGGCTTCGATCTTCACTTGTTTCCACCTTCCGTGGTGCAACCGGCGATGGCCGTGTTGTTCGCGTCACCGATGGTCTTCGGGGCGTCCTGGTTGGAGACGCGGCGCGTGTCGAACGGCAGCGTGACGACCGAGGTGGGCACCTGGCAGACGGCCTGCAGGGCTTCGGCGTTGGTCATCGTCTCGCCCTTGTCGGCGGCAGCCTTACGCAGCTTGATGTAGTCGGCGAAGGTCTCCTTGCTGACCGCGCGCACCTCGAAGTTCATCATCGCGTGGTAGGTGCCGCACATCTCGGCGCAGCGGCCCACGAAGGCGCCCTCGCGATCGATCTTGCTGATCTGGAAGACCGGATCCTGGTGGTTCTGCTCCGGGAAGGGCATCACGTCGCGCTTGTAGATGAACTCGGGAACCCAGAACGAGTGGACCACGTCGGCGGCGGCGAGCCGGAACTCGATGCGGGTGTCCACCGGGAGCACCAGGATCGGGATCTCCGAGGAGCTGCCGATCGTCTCGACCTTGTCGAAGGTCAGGTAGTCGCGGACGTCGTCGTTGCGGCCGCCGGCCGGGCCGGACATGTCGATCTTCTCGCCGTCGTGCTCGTGGTAGTCCGGCACCTGCAGGTCGAAGGGGCTGCCCTTGGTCGCCTCCGAGGAGGAGATGACCTGCTCGCCCTGACCCTCGACGTCACCGTCGAGGCGGACCGAGTTGTAGCCGAACTTCCAGTTCCACTGGAACGCGGTGACGTCGACGACGACCGCCGGGTTGTCCTTCTTCTCCTCGACATTGCTCTGCACGATGACCGTGAAGTAGAACAGCACGGCGATCAGCACGAACGGGATGGCCGTGTAGGCCAGCTCCAGCGGCACGTTGTAACCGGTCTGGCGCGGGAAGTCCTCTTCGAGGCCGCCGCCGCGCTTGCGGCGGTGGAAGGTGATGGTCCAGAAGATCAGACCCCAGACGAGCACACCCATCGCGAGCGCGGCGATGACCGACCACTGCCAGAACTGCCGCATATCGTGGGCTTCCGGAGTCACCCCCTCCGGCCAGCCGAAGCGCATGGCCTCATCCGCACTGCACCCGGAGGTGACCAGGGCGATGACGGCGAGCGCAGCGAGTGCACCGAGTCGCTTGACCGTTCGCGACGGGCTGGCGCCGCGCCGGGCCGACGAACGTCCACCGTGTGTCAATTTCACGCCTTCCTGGGAGACAGGGAGCTGCCGGGTCCGAGAATGACCGCCGCTCGATCACCGACCGTCGAGTCGAGACTCACCCCGTCATTCTCGCACCATGTACTACGCAGCGTAGACCAACACGGCGAACTGATCGCGATTGGGGTTGGCGCACGTGTCACCGACGGGCGCACGCTGGGCCGACACCCCCTCCGGCGACGCGCCGGACGGCGCGTCGGCGCGGTCCCCGTTCGCCTCACCCGGCCGTTCTGCGGCATAGTGGACGCGCGCGCGACGTCTGTCCGGACGCCGCGGACAACCTTCCCGATCATGCAAGGGGCAGTGGAAACGTGTGCGGTTTGCTCGGAATGCTCACCAGCGATGCCTCGGCGGGCTCCTCCGCCGATCTGATCGCCACTGCGGCCGAGCGGATGCGCCATCGCGGCCCCGACGAGACGGGCACCTGGCACGACGACCACATCGTGCTCGGCTTCAACCGGCTCTCGATCATCGACATCGAGCACTCCCATCAGCCGTTGCGCTGGGGCCCGCCGGAGGAGCCGGAGCGCTACGCCCTGGTCTTCAACGGTGAGATCTACAACTACCTGGAGCTGCGCGCCGAACTGCAGCGCAAGCACGGCGCCGTCTTCGCCACCGAGGGCGACGGCGAGCCGATCGTGGCCGGCTTCCACTACTGGGGCCCGGAGGTGGTCACCCGGCTGCGCGGCATGTTCGCCTTCGCGCTGTGGGACACCACCACCGACGAGGTCTTCCTGGCCCGCGATCCGTTCGGGATCAAGCCCCTGTACCTGGCGCACGGGCCGCGCGGCACCGCCTTCGCCAGCGAGAAGAAGTGCCTGCTCGATCTGCTCGAGAGGCTCGGTCTGGACGAGAGCCTCGACCCGCGGGCGATCGAGCACTACACGGTCCTGCAGTACGTCCCCGAACCCGAGTCGCTGCACGCCGGGATCCGCCGGCTCGAATCGGGCAGCTACGCCACCCTGCGCCCCGGACAGGCCCCGCAGACCACCCGCTACTTCGTGCCCCGCTTCGCGGTCCGGCCGTTCGCCCATCCCGGTGAGCAGGCCCGCTACGATCAGATCGCCGACGTGCTGCGCGACTCGGTGGCCAAGCACATGCGCGCCGACGTCACCGTCGGCTCGTTCCTCTCCGGCGGCATCGACTCGACGGCGATCGCGGCCCTGGCCATCCAGCACAACCCGGATCTGATCACCTTCACCACCGGCTTCGAGCGCGACGGCTATTCGGAGATCGACGTGGCCGCCGAGTCGGCGGAGGCGATCGGCGCCCGGCACGTGGTCAAGGTGGTCTCCCCCGCCGAGTTCATCGAGGCGCTGCCGAAGATCATCTGGTACCTCGACGATCCGGTGGCCGACCCGGCGCTGGTGCCGCTGTACTTCGTGGCCGCCGAGGCCCGCAAACACGTCAAGGTGGTGCTCTCCGGCGAGGGGGCCGACGAGCTCTTCGGCGGCTACACCATCTACAAGGAGCCGCTCTCGCTGAAGTCCTTCGACCGTCTCGGACCCGGACTGCGCCGCCTCGCCGGCAAGCTCTCCGACCGGATCCCGGAGGGCACCCGCGGCAAGAGTCTGCTGCACCGCGGCTCACTGACCCTCGAGGAGCGCTACTACGGCAATGCGCGCAGCTTCGACGACGAGCGGCTGCGCCGGGTGCTGCGCGACTACCGGCCCGAGTGGCGGCACACCGACGTCACCGCCCCGATCTACGCGATGAGCGAGGGACTCGATCCGGTGGCGCGCATGCAGCATCTGGATCTGTTCACCTGGCTGCGCGGCGACATCCTGGTCAAGGCCGACAAGATCACCATGGCCAATTCGCTCGAACTGCGGGTGCCGTTCCTGGACAAGGAGGTCTTCGCGGTGGCCGAGCAGCTGCCGTTCGACGAGAAGATCGCCCACGGCACCACCAAGTACGCGCTGCGCAAGGCGCTCGAGCAGATCGTGCCGCCGCATGTGCTGCACCGGCGCAAGCTGGGCTTCCCGGTGCCCATCCGGCACTGGCTGGCCGGCACCGAGATGTACGACTGGGCGCGTGAGCTGATCGCGGCCTCGGACACCGATCACATCGTCGACAAGGCCTTCGTGCTGCAGATGCTCGACGAGCACCGGGCCGGCACGGTCGACAACAGCCGCCGCATCTGGACGGTGTTGTGCTTCATGATCTGGTACGGCATCTTCGTCGACGGCACCATCGTCCCGCAGATCGAGGAGCGCGACTACCCGGTGCGGCTGTAGCCGGCCCGGGCGTCGCGCTCCCCCGCTCCTGCGGTGCACCCGCCGGGCTCACGGTGCCGACGGGGTTCTCAGAACCGGTCTAGAGGACGGCGCGGATGTCGGCGGCGGCCGCCGGGCCGTAGGCCTCGCTGATGCGCTCACTCGCCGACTCCACATCCCAGGTCCAGCCCTGGGTGGATTCGCATTCGAGGACCAGGGTCGCGACCATCGCACCGAGCTGGGCGGACCGTTCGTAGCGCAGGCCTCGGGCCAGGCCGGTGAGGAATCCGGCCCGGAAGCCGTCGCCCACCCCGGTCGGATCCTGCGCGTCGCGCACCGGCACCACCGGGACGTGGAGCTGTTCGCCGTCGCCGATGATGTCGACGCCCTTGCTGCCCAGCGTGGTGATCCGGGTGCCGACCATGGCGGCCACCTCGGCCTCGGACAGGCCGGTCTTCTGCTGCAGCAGACCCCACTCGTACTCGTTGGTGAACAGGTACTTCGCGCCGTCGATCAGGCTGCGGGCGGTGTCGCCGTCGAGCCGGGCCAGCTGCTGGGACGGGTCGGCGGCGAAGGCGATGCCCTGGTCGCGGCAGGTCTGGGTGTGCCGGACCATCGCGTCCGGGTCGTCCGCGCCGATCAGCACCAGATCCGGGGTGCCGGTCTCGGCGAAGAGCGCGGGCAAGTCGATGTCACGGGCCTCGCTCATCGCCCCCGGGTAGAAGAAGGCCAGCTGGGCCATGGTCTCGTCGGTGGTGCACATGAACCGGGCGGTGTGCGCGGTGGTCGACTCGGCCACCCCGCGGCAGTCCACGCCGTGCTCGGTCAGCCAGGCCCGGTAGTCGGCGAAGTCCTGGCCGGCGGCGCCGATCAGCAGCGGCTGCTCGCCCAGACTGCCGATGGCGAAGGCGATGTTGCCGCCCACGCCGCCCCGGCGCACCACCAGATCGTCGACGAGGAAGCTCAGCGAGATGTGCTCGAGCTGGTTGCTCAGCAGCGATTCGGAGAACTTTCCGGGGAACTTCATCAGGTGGTCGGTCGCCAGCGACCCGCATACGGCAGTGAACATCTGTCCAACATATCGGTCCGTGAACGCGTGAGGCCGTCCACCCCACGGGGTGGACGGCCTCACACCGCTCCGCTGTGCGGAACGCTGCGTGTCAGTTGAACGAGTCGCCGCAGGCGCAGCTGCCGGTGGCGTTCGGGTTGTCGATGGTGAAGCCCTGCTTCTCGATGCTGTCGACGAAGTCGATGGTGGCGCCCTGCACGTACGGGGCGCTCATCCGGTCGACGGCCAGCTTGACGCCGCCGAACTCGGAGACCAGGTCGCCGTCGAGGCTGCGGTCGTCGAAGAAGAGCTGGTAGCGCAGGCCGGCGCAGCCGCCGGGCTGAACGGCGATGCGCAGCGCCAGGTCGTCGCGGCCTTCCTGATCCAGCAGGCCTTTGGCCTTCGCTGCTGCCGAATCGGTCAGCACGACGCCGGTCGCAGTGGTCTCGTTGGCTGTGGTCATTGGTTGTGCTCCTTACTGACAGTGCACCCTTGCCGGCAGTGCGGTCGAGTCTGCGAGTCTGTCGGACGGCTTGCGTAGGCGGACTCTGGTGTCAACGGTACCGCGCCCGCGCCTATTCCCGCACCGGTGCCGTGCTGTCGGCGTCGTCACCCGGCGGGCGGGAGGCGGCGATGTGCGCGGCGAGATCGGCCAGTGCCGCTTCGGCGCCGGCCAGCGCCGACTGCGGCGAGCCGGTGAACTCGGCGAGCGAGAAGACCTCGCCGAGGCGGCGGCAGGCGGCCGGCTCGAGGGCCACCTGGCCGGCCAGCACCAGCACCGGCACCCAGGCCTCGGCGGCTTCGGCGGCCACCTGGGCGACGAGCTTGCCGCGCAGGGTCTGCGCGTCGAGCCGGCCCTCCCCGGTGAGCACCAGGTCGCCGGCGGCGATCTGCGCTCGCCGGTCGCTGAGTTCGGCGACCAGAGCGGCGCCGGAGACCCGGCGCGCCCCGCAGGCCAGCAGGGCGGCGCCGAGTCCGCCGGCCGCCCCGGCACCGGGCAGGTCCTGCACCGTCACCCCGGTGTTCTCCTGCAGTTCGCGCGCCCAGCCGGTCAGCCGCTGCTCGAGTTCGGCGACGGCCGGCGGGTCGGCGCCCTTCTGCGGGCCGAAGACCGCGGCCGCCCCGGCGGGCCCGAGCAGCGGATTGTCCACGTCGCTCGCGGCGATCAGTTCCACCCCGGCCAGCCGGTCGCGGGCGGCGCCGATCCCGCCGAGCGCCCCGCACATCCCGCGGCCGCCGTCGGTGCAGGCGGACCCGCCCAGGCCGATCACGATCCGGCCGGCACCGGCCCGCAGCGCGAGCTCGATGAGTTCGCCGACCCCTTCGCTGCCGGCGGTGAGCGCCGTGTCCGGGGTGGGCGGGCCGTCGAGCAGGTGCAATCCGCAGGCCTGTGCGGCCTCGAGGTAGGCGGTCCCGTCGTGCAGGAGGGTCTGCGCGGTCACCGGCCGGCCCAGCGGTCCGGTCACCGTCGCGGCGTGCAGCGGCCGCCGCAGCGCGGTGGCGAGGACCTCGAGGAAGCCCGGTCCGCCGTCGGACTGGGGAGCGAGCACGAGGGTGTCCTGCGGCCGGCTCCGGTGCCAGCCGGCCGCCATCGCCGAGGCCGCTTCGGCGGCGCTCAGCGTTCCGCCGAAGGAATCGGGCATGATCGCCACTCGCCGCCGCGTCGTCATGGGCGGGAGTATAGGGACCGCACGCCCGCTGCCCGCGGCCGATCGCCTACCCTCGTGGTGTGAAGTTGCGCAGGACATCCGGCTCCGACGAGCCCGCAGAACCGCAGACCGAGGACACCTCCGCGCAGGCCGGGAACGACGACGAACAGGACGGTGCGCCGCGCGGCGGTGCCACCACCCCCGGCAAGGGCCGTCCCACCCCCAAGCGCCGTGACGCCGAGCGTGCGCGCCGCGGTCCGGTGGCGCCGCCGCCCACCACCCGCGCCGAGGCCCGCGCCCGCAAGAAGGAGCTGAAGAACAAGCTCAGCAAGAGCGAGCGCAAGGAGCTCGCCGCCGAACAGCGCGCGCGCCGCTCCGAGCAGCGCGAGAAGATGATGGCCGGCGACGAGAAGTACATGATCGCCCGCGACCGCGGCCCGGTCCGCGCCCTCGCGCGTGACATCGTCGACTCGCGCCGCAACTTCGCGGGCCTGTTCATGCCGTTCGCGGTACTGCTGATCGTCGCGATGCTGATGCCCAACATGGCCTTCTTCATCAACATCGCCATGCTGCTCTTCGTGGTCCTGATGGTGATCGACTCGATCATCCTGGGCCGGCTGGTGAACAAGCGGGTGCGCGAACGCTATCCGGACACCACCGACACCGGTTTCCGGCTCGGCTTCTACGCGTTCACCCGGGCCATGCAGCTGCGCATGATGCGCGCGCCGCGGCCCCGGGTGTCGGTGGGCGAGGCGGTCTGACGCCCGCGATGCGCACACTGATCCTCGGAGGCACCCGATCGGGCAAGTCCACGCGTGCCGAGCAGCTGGTGGCCGGTGCGGCCCAGGTCCGCTATCTCGCGACCGGCCGGCCCGCCGGGGCCGGTGACGCCGACTGGGACGAGCGCCTGGCCCGGCACACCGCGCGCCGGGACGGCCGCTACCGCACCGTCGAGACCCTGGCGCTGGCCGACGAGCTGCGCGCCGACCCGGACGTGACCACGGTCATCGACGATCTGGGCAACTGGGTCACCCGGCTCCTCGACGAACTCGGCGGCTGGGAGGACCGGTCGGTGGATCTGGCCGAGCCGACCGGCCGGCTGTGCGCGGCCGTCGCCGAATTCCGCGGCGACCTGGTGATCGTCAGCAACGAGGTGGGCATGTCGGTGGTCCCGGACACCGCCGCCGGCCGCCGGTTCCAGGACCTGCTGGGCATCACCAACAGTTCGGTGGCCCGCGCCTGCGAGCGCCTCGAACTGGTGGTCGCCGGACGCGTCCTGGCGTCCTCGGCCGCGCCGGCCGACGAACCGCTCTCGCCGCCCGCGGAGCCGGAGCCCGCCACCGAGCCCGCTCCGGCGTCCGGGCCGTCCCCCGTGGACGCGACCCCCGTGCCTGAGACCCCTATACCCGAGACCGCTGTGCCCGCGGCCTCTGTGCCCGCCGCTGCCGTGCCCGCCGCTGCTGTGCCCGCCGGACTCCTCGGCTCCGGCGCCGACGTCGACCCCACCGATGCGGAGGTCTTCGCGCCGGTGGAGTTGCCCGACGACGAGGTGGCCGATGCGGCCCGCGCGCGCCAGCTGACGCTGACCAAGCCGGCGGGTTCGCTCGGCCGACTCGAGGAGCTGGGCGTCTGGGTGAGCTCCTGTCAGGGTCTGTGCCCGCCCCGCCCGCTGCGCGCGGCGCAGGTGGTGGTCTTCGCCGGCGATCACGGGGTGGCCCGCGACGGGGTCTCGGCGTTCCCGCCGGAGGTGACCGCGCAGATGGTGGCGAACATCGCCGCCGGCGGCGCCGCGGTCAACGTCCTGGCGCGCCGGGCCGGTGCCACCGTGCACGTGGTGGACATGTCGGTGGACTGCGAGGACCCCGATCCGCAGGTGGCCGCCTACAAGGTGTGCCGGTCCAGCGGGGATCTGCGGCGCGGCGCCGCGATGACGCTGGCGCAGGCCCGTCAGTCGGTGGCCGCCGGCCGCCGGATCGCCGATCGGCTGATCGATGCGGGTGCGGATCTGCTGATCGCCGGTGACATGGGGATCGGGAACACCACCCCGTCGGCGGTGATCGTCGGCACGATCACCGGCAAGGAGCCGGTGGTGGTGGTCGGCCGCGGCACCGGAGTCGACGACGAGGGCTGGAAGCGCAAGACGGCGGCCATCCGCGACGGCATGCGGCACGGCCGCCGGCATCGGCACGATCCGCTCTCCCTGCTCGCCGCGGTCGGCGGAGCCGATCTGGGGGCGATGGCCGGATTCCTGGCGCAGGCCGCGGTGCGCAAGACGCCCGCGATCCTCGACGGCCTGGTGGTCACGGCCGCCGCCCTGCTCGCCAACGAGCTGGCGCCGGGCGCGACGGCCTGGTGGCAGGCCGGACACCGATCCACCGAGCCGGCGCACGGCTTCGCCCTCGAAGAGCTCGGACTCACCCCGATCGTCGACATGTCGATGCGGCTCGGCGAGGGCACCGGGGCGGTGACCGCACTGCCCGTGGTGGCGGCGGCCGTCGACGTGCTGGCCGATATGGCGACCTTCGCCGAGGCCGGCGTCGCCGATGGCGACTGACCACCGCTCACCGGCCGGCCCGCTGACCGGGCTGTGGTCTGCGCTGTCCTGGCTCACCGTCCTACCGCTCCCCCAGCCGCAGCACGCCTGGAACCGGCATACCGGCGGCGCGGCGATCGCCGCCGTCCCCGTCGTCGGGCTGCTCCTCGGGATCACCGCCGCCGCAGCGGCTTTCGGCCTCGCACACACCTCCGTGCCGTCGACCGTGATCGGCGTGCTGCTGGTGGTGCTACTCGCCCTGAGCACCCGGGGCATGCACCTGGACGGGCTGGCCGACACCGTCGACGGGCTGGGCTGCTACGGCGATCCGGAGCGGGTCCGCGCGGTGATGCGCAGCGGCGACGTGGGTCCGTTCGGGGCGGCGGCGCTGGTGCTGGTGCTGGTGCTGCAGGCCCTGTGCCTGGCCGCGCTGGTCGACGCGCACCGCTGGTACGCCGTGGTGCTGGCGGTGCTGATCGGCCGGGTGATGGTGGTGCTCGCCTGCCGCCGCGGCCTGTCGTCGGCCAACCCGGACGGTTTCGGCGCCCTGGTGGCCGGCACTCAGCGCTTCTCGATCGCGGTGTGGTGTGGGTTCACCGCCGCCGCGGCGCTCGCCGCGGGCTGGCTGGACGCGCCGATCGCCCCGGTGGCCTTCGCGCCGACTCCGGCGGTGACGGCACTCGCCGCGCTCGCCGCCGCCTGCGCCGGCACCTGGCTGCTGACCCGCCACTGCGCCCGCCGGCTCGGCGGCATCACCGGCGACGTCCTCGGCGCGGTCATCGAGCTGTCCACGGCCGCCGCCCTGGTGATCCTGCTCGTCTAGCGACGAGGCGGAATCGACCCGCGCGCCCCACACGACACACGCCGCTGCGCAATTTCCAGTTCGCGCACTCAGCCCAGGCAGCGAACTCAGAATAAGTCCGCGAACCGCAGCCCGGCAGAGTCGAACGAAGGTCGATCGAAAGCTCACCCGAGCGAAGGTGCGTGGACGGATGCCCTTACGGGTGCAGGGTCGTCATCCAGCCGTGGGTGTCGGCGAAGGTTCCCCGCTGCAGGCCGGTGAGAGTGTCGCGCAGCGCCCGGGTCACCTCGCCGGTCTCCCCGTCGCCGACGAGGTAGTCGTCGGTGGCGCTCTTGACCCGGCCGACCGGGGTGATCACGGCAGCGGTGCCGCAGGCGAAGACCTCGCTGATCTCACCGGAGGTGACGCCGTCGCGCAGCTCGTCGGTGCTGATCTTGCGTTCTTCCACCGGATAGCCGGCGTCGGCGGCCAGGGTCAGCAGCGAGTCCCGGGTGATTCCGGGCAGCAGCGAGCCCGACAGCTCCGGGGTGACCAGGCGGGCGTCGGAACCCTTTCCGTAGACGAAGAACAGATTCATGCCGCCCATCTCCTCGATGTAGCGGTGTTCGAGCGCGTCGAGCCAGACCACCTGATCGCAGCCCTCTTCGGCGGCCTGCGCCTGCGCGAGCAGCGAGGCCGCATAGTTGCCGCCGAACTTGGCGGCGCCGGTGCCGCCCGGCGAGGCGCGCACGTATTCGGTGCACAGGTAGACGCTCACCGGCTTGACCCCGCGCGAGAAGTACGCACCGGCCGGCGAGGCGATGAGCACATAGCGGTAGTGGTCGGCGGGCCGCACGCCGAGGCTGGGCTCGGTGGCGATCATGAAGGGCCGCAGGTACAGCGACTCCTCGCCGCCGGCGCCGGGCACCCAGGCGTTGTCGATGTCGAGCAGCGCGCGCAGCGAGCCGACGAAGTCGTCGACGGGCAGTTCGGGCATGGCCAGTCGCCGTGCCGAGGTCTGGAACCGCTCGGCGTTGGCCTCGGGCCGGAACGCGGCGATGCTGCCGTCCGGCTGCCGGTAGGCCTTGAGGCCCTCGAAGATCTCCTGCGCGTAATGCAGCACCATGGCGGCCGGGTCGAGCGCGATCGGACCGTACGGGGTGACCCGCGCCGCATGCCAACCGCGTTCGCGGTCGAAGTCCACCGTCACCATGTGGTCGGTGAAGTAGTTGCCGAAGCCCGGAGCCTGCAGAATCTCGGCTCGACGATTCTCCGGAACGGGCTGCGGATGGTCGGTGCGGACGAACTCCAAGGTCATTGCTCTAGAGTAGCGCCGCGTCACAAGCGAGTTTCCGGCGCGTCCCGGCCGGACGTCAGACGTGACTCTCGACGAACGGCGGAATGATCACCTCGCAGGCGATGGCCCGTCCGCGCACGTCCACGCTCACCTCGTCGCCCGGCTTGACCCCGGCCAGGGTGTCGAGGAAGGCGAGCGCGATGCCCACCGACAGGCTCGGCGAGAAGGTCCCGGAGGTGCATTCGCCGATCTGCTCGCCGCCCGGGAACAGGTGCACGGTGCAGCCGGCCCGCAGCACGCCGCGGCCGAGCGCGCGCAGCCCGTACAGGCGGCGGGCGGGCCCGGCCTGCTTCTCGGCCAGCAAGGCGTCGCGGCCGAAGAACTCGGGTTTGTTCCAGCCGACCGCCCAGGAGCTGCGGGCCTGTACCGGGGTGATGTCCTCGGACAGTTCGTGACCGTGCAGCGCATAGCCCATCTCGGTACGCAGGGTGTCACGGGCGCCGAGGCCGCAGGGCAGGCCGCCGCGTTCGCCGACCTGAGCGATCAGCACGTCCCAGACCGCACCCGCATCGGACCAGCGCGGCAGCACCTCGTAGCCGTGCTCGCCGGTGTAGCCGCTGCGGCACACCCGGACCGGCAGGGCCGCACCCTCCGGGTCGAGGACGGCGTCGGCGAAGGCCATGTACTCCATGCCGCTGGGCAGCCCGAGGGCGTCGAGCACAGCGGCCGACTGCGGCCCCTGCACGGCGAAGACGGCGTAGTCGCGATGCTGATCGGTCACCGTCACCGAGTCGCCGGCGGCACCGGCCAGGGCGGCGACGACGGCGGCGGTGTTGGCCGCGTTGGGGACCAGGAAGACCTCGTCGTCGCTCACCAGGTAGGCGATCAGGTCGTCGATCACGCCGCCGGATGCGTTGCAGCACAGGGTGTATTGCGCCCTTCCGGGGGTGATCTTGTTCAGGTCGTTGGTCAGCGTCGCATTGACCAGGTCGGCCGCGCCCGGTCCGGCGACCAGTGCCTTGCCCAGGTGGCTCACGTCGAACAGCCCGACACTCGAACGGACGGCCTTGTGCTCGGCGGCGGTGCCCTCGTAGGAGACGGGCATGTTCCAGCCGCCGAACTCGGCGAAGGATGCACCCAGGGCGGTGTGGCGGTCGGCGATCGGTCCGGCGAGCAGTTCAGTCATGAGTGCCACGGTAGCCGGTCCTGGCCGCCGAGACTCCCCGGCCGCGGTGTGCCGGTGTGGCAGAGTTGACTGTCGTGAGCAGCAACGACTTCCTCGACCGCAGCCGCGGTCCGCGCATCGACCTGACCACCGCCCTCGCCAAGGACGACGACGTCCTGGTGATCGGCCTGCTGACCCCCGCGAACGGGGACTCCGGGACCGCTGAGGGTGCGTCCTCCCCGACCCTGGTGACCGGCGAGGACCTCGTCGACGACGAGACCGCCGAGGCGCTCGCCGCGGGCCTGCACGCGCTGGGGGCGACCGGCGCCGCCGGCGAGGTGCACCGGCTGCCGGCCCCGTCCTCGCTGCCGGTGCGACTGGTGCTCGCCGTCGGCCTGGGCGGCGCGGACGCGGTCACCGACGACGGGATCCGGCAGGCCGCCGGGAACGCGGTGCGCGCCCTCGACGGCGCAGGCACCGTGGTGCTGACGCTCGCCGCCGCCGGCGAGGACCCGCAGGCCGCCCTCGCTGCGGCCGCCGAGGGCGCCTATCTGGGCGGCTACCGCTTCGACGAGTTCCGCTCGGCCAAGTCGGCGCCGGCCACGTCGGCGCCGGCCGCGGTCTCGCTGCTGGTGCCGGCCAAGACCAAGGAGGCCAAGGCCCGGCTGGCCCAGGCGGTCATCACCGCCGAGGCGGTGGCGCTGGCCCGTGACTTCGTCAACACCCCGCCGAATGTGCTGTGCCCGGCCGAGTTCGCCGAGCGGGCCCGTGCCGCGGGCGCCGCGGCGGGCCTGGACGTGGAGGTGCTCGACGAGCAGGCGCTGGCCGACGGCGGCTACGGCGGCATCGTCGGCGTGGGGCAGGGCTCGTCGCGGCCGCCGCGCCTGGTGCGGCTCAGTCACCGGCCGGCCAAGCCCGCCGCCTCGGTGGCCCTGGTGGGCAAGGGCATCACCTTCGACACCGGCGGCATCTCGATCAAGCCCGCCGCGAACATGGACCAGATGACCTCGGACATGGGCGGCGCGGCCGCTGTGGTGGCCACGGTGATCGCCGCCGCCCGGCTGAATCTTCCGGTGGCGGTGACCGCGACCGTCCCGATGGCCGAGAACATGCCCTCGGCCACCGCGCAGCGCCCCGGCGATGTGCTCACCCAGTACGGCGGCATCACCGTCGAGGTGCTCAACACCGATGCCGAGGGCCGGCTGATCCTGGCCGACGCGATCGTGCGCGCCTGCGAGGACGAGCCGGACTATCTGATCGACACCGCCACCCTGACCGGCGCGCAGATGGTGGCGCTGGGCACGCGCACGCCGGGGGTCATGGGCACCACGGAGTTCCGGGACCGCGTCGCCGCGCTGAGCCAGCAGGTCGGCGAGAACGGCTGGCCGATGCCGATGCCGCCGGAACTGCGCGCCGACCTCAACTCGCGGGTCGCCGATCTGGCGAACGTCACCAACAACCGGTGGGGTGGAATGCTCGCCGCCGCAACATTTTTGAAGGAGTTCGTCGCCGACGGCGTGGCCTGGGCGCACGTGGACGTGGCCGGCCCGGCGTTCAACACGTCGGCGCCGTGGGGCTACACCGCCAAGGGCGGTACGGGTGTCCCGGTGCGCACCATGATCGCCGTCCTTCAGGACATCGCCGAGCACGGCTGACAGGCCCACAGCCGGGGCTCCGGGAGGGGCCGGCGGAGGCTACTCGCGGGTTCTCACCTTCGCGCTGAAGGCGCTCCCGCATAGGAGTAGGGTTTGTGCCAGGCGTCACCAGACTCGCTTGCTTCGGGGTGCGCGCACGATCTGTGCGCACCCCGCCGCTTGCAGTAGACCCCGTCGTTCCGCACCACCGAGCGGATCGGCGACCGGCACAAGTTCACGAGCGCAATAGGGAGCAACACGCAATGGCCTTCTCCGTCGAGATGCCCGCACTTGGTGAGAGCGTCACCGAAGGAACCGTCACTCAATGGCTCAAGCAGGAAGGCGACACCGTTGCGGTCGACGAGCCCCTGCTGGAGGTCTCCACTGACAAGGTCGACACCGAGATCCCGTCGCCGGCCGCCGGCGTCTTGGTGAAGATCGTCGCGCAGGAAGACGACGTCGTCGAGGTGGGCGGTCAGCTCGCCGTGATCGGTGAGGCCGGCGAGTCCGCCGGCGACGCACCCGCCGCGGCGGAGCCGGCACAGCCAGCTGCTCCGGCCGAGCCCGCCGCCGAGCCTTCTGCCCCCGCCGAGCCCGCCGCCCCCGCCGAGCCGGCTGCTCCCGCCGAGCCCGCTCCCGCCGCTGCGGCTCCGGCGGCGCCGGCCGGTGGCAACGAGGTGACCATGCCGGCTCTCGGCGAGTCCGTCACCGAGGGCACCGTCACCCAGTGGCTCAAGAAGGTCGGCGACACCGTCGCCGTCGACGAGCCGCTGGTGGAGGTCTCCACCGACAAGGTCGACACCGAGATCCCCTCGCCGTTCGCCGGCGTGCTGACCGAGATCTTCGCGCAGGAAGACGATGTGGTCGAGGTCGGTGGCAGGCTGGCCCTGGTCGGTGAGGCCGGCGCCGCACCGGCGGCGCCCGCCGCCGCACCGGCACCCGCGCCCGAGCCCACCCCGGCTCCGGCCCCGGAGCCGGCCAAGGCTCCCGAGCCCGAGCCGGCCGCCGCCCCGGCTCCCGCTCCCGCCGCCCCGGCGACGCCGGAGCCCGCTCCCACCGCCCCTGCGCCGGCCGCTCCCGCTCCCGCTCCGGCCGCCGAGGCTCCGAAGGATCTCGAGGCCACCCCGTACGTCACCCCGCTGGTGCGCAAGCTGGCGGCCGAGCACGGTGTGGACCTGGCCACCGTCACCGGCACCGGCGTGGGCGGACGCATCCGCAAGCAGGATGTGCTCAGCGCGGCCGAGGCCGCCAAGGCTCCGGCGGTACCGGCCGCCGCCGCACCGGCAGCACCGGCCGCGGCCCCGGCGGCCGCCGCACCGCAGGCCAGCCCGGAGCTGGCCGCGCTGCGCGGAACCACCCAGAAGATCAACCGCATCCGGCAGATCACGGCGGCCAAGACCCGCGAGTCCCTGCAGTCGAGCGCACAGCTCACGCAGGTGCACGAGGTGGACATGACCAAGGTCGCCACCCTGCGCAAGCAGGCCAAGGCGAGCTTCGCCGCCAATGAGGGCGTCAACCTCACCTACCTGCCGTTCTTCGCGCAGGCGGTGGTCGAGGCTCTGAAGGTGCACCCGAACATCAACGCCTCGATCGACGAAGAGGCCAAGGAGATCACCTACCACGCGAACGTCCACCTGGGCATCGCGGTCGACACCGAGCAGGGTCTGCTCTCCCCGGTGATCCACAACGCCGACGATCTCTCGCTGGCCGGCCTGGCCCGCGCGATCGCCGATATCGCCGACCGAGCCCGCAACGGCGGCCTCAAGCCGGACGAGCTAGCCGGCGGCACCTTCACGATCACCAACATCGGCAGCCAGGGCGCCCTGTTCGACACCCCGATCCTGGTTCCGCCGCAGGCGGCCATGCTCGGCACCGGTGCCATCGTCAAGCGTCCGGTGGTCCTCACCGGAGCCGACGGCACCGAGTCGATCGCCGCCCGGTCGATGGCCTACCTGCCGCTGACCTACGATCACCGGCTGATCGACGGCGCCGACGCCGGCCGTTTCCTCACGACGGTGCGCCAGCGCCTCGAAGGCGGCGAGTTCGCAGCCGAACTCGGCCTCTAAGGACCGCGCGGCATGCGCGTCGCGATCGCGGGAAGCTCCGGCCTGATCGGTTCGGCGCTGGCCGAGTCGCTCACCGGTGCCGGACACGAGGTGTTCGCGCTGGTGCGGCGGTCGGCCGCGTCCGACCGGGAGATCCCCTGGGATCCGGAGACGGTCGGGGTGCCGCCGGGCGCCCTGTCCGGGATCGACGCGGTCGTCGGACTGGGCGGGGTCTCCATCGGCGATCACCGGTGGAGCGGCCAGGTCAAACAGCAGCTGCGCGATTCGCGCATCATCCCCACCACGGTGCTCGCCGAGGCGGTCGACGCGGCCGGGGTGCCGGTCTTCGTCAGCGCCAGCGCCACCGGCTTCTACGGGGACACCGGTGAGCGGGCCGTCGACGAGTCGGCCCCGCGCGGCGAGGGCTTCCTCGCCGATCTCGTCGCCGACTGGGAGGCCGCGGCCGCCGGCGCGGCCGGGGCCCGCGTGGTCACCCTGCGCACGGCGCCGGTCCTCGCCCGCAGCGGCGGCATGCTGAGCCGGTTGCACACCCTGTACCGGGCCGGGCTCGGTGCCCAGCTCGGCGACGGCCGGCAGTTCCTGTCCTGGATCTCCCTGCCCGATGCGGTGGCCGCGATCGGGCTGGTCCTCGGCGACGATGCCGTCGCCGGACCGGTGAATCTGTCCGCGCCGCAACCGGTCCGGTACCGGGAGTTCCACCGGGCGCTGGCCCGCCTCTGGCATCGCCCGCGGTATCTGCGGGTGCCGGCGGCGGTGGCCCGGATCGCGGCCGGGGAGATGGCCGGGGGAATGATCCTGGCCTCCTCCCGTGTTGTTCCCGGTGTGCTCTCCGCCGCCGACTTCCCGTTCACCCATCCCTCGCTGACCGCTGCTCTGGAGTACACCCGTGGCTGACACCGTCTCCCCCGCCAAGGCACGGCCGCGCACCGGGATCCGGGCCAGTTCCGCACCGCTGGAGTTCCGGCGGCTCGGCGTGGTCGACTACGAGACTGCCTACGCCCTGCAGCACGAGCTGGCCGCCCAGCGCGCCGACGGCGAGCTGGATCACGATGTGGTGCTGCTGCTCGAGCATCCGTCGATCTACACCGCGGGCCGGCGCACCGAGGACTCCGACCGGCCGGTCAACGGCGCGCGGGTGATCGACGTCGACCGCGGCGGCCGGATCACCTGGCACGGCCCGGGCCAGCTGGTGGGCTATCCGATCGTCGCGCTCGCCGAGCCGCTCGACGTGGTCGAGTACGTGCGCCGGGTCGAGGAGATGCTCATCGGCGTGTGCGCGGACCACGGGCTGAGCACCGAACGGGTCGAGGGCCGCTCCGGGGTGTGGGTGCTCGACGAGGCCGGCGAACGCAAACTCGGCCAGATCGGGATCCGGGTCTCGCGCGGGGTCACCCTGCACGGCTTCGCGCTCAACGTCCACCCCGATCTCAATGTCTTCTCGGCGATCGTGCCCTGCGGTATCGCCGACGCCGGGGTCACCTCCCTGGTCGCCGAAACGGACGTCCCCACCACCCTCGGGGACGTCTCCGACAGTGTCGAGGCCCGGCTGACCGCCTGCCTCGACGATCCCCTGCCACCGACAACTACGAGCGTAGGATCGACATAGTGACTGCCGCGCAAGACTCTTCCCCTGTTCAGGCCACCCGCCCGCCCGAGGGCCGGAAACTGCTCCGCCTGGAGGTGCGCAACGCCGAGACCCCCATCGAGCGCAAACCGAAGTGGATCAAGACGCGCGCGACGATGGGGCCGGAGTACTCCGAACTCAAGGGCCTGGTGCGCAGCGAAGGGCTGCACACGGTCTGCGAGGAGGCCGGCTGCCCCAACATCTACGAATGCTGGGAGGACCGCGAGGCCACCTTCCTGATCGGCGGCGAACAGTGCACCCGGCGCTGCGACTTCTGCCAGATCGACACCGGCAAGCCCGCCCCCCTCGACCGCGATGAGCCGCGCCGCGTGGCCGAGTCGGTGCAGGCGATGGGTCTGCGGTACTCGACGATCACCGGCGTGGCCCGCGACGACCTGCCCGACGAGGGCGCCTGGCTGTACGCCGAGACCGTCCGCAAGATCCACGAGTTCAACCCGGGCACCGGCGTGGAGAACCTGATTCCCGACTTCCACGCCAAACCCGATCTGCTCGCCGAGGTCTTCGACGCCCGGCCCGAGGTGCTCGCGCACAACCTTGAGACGGTGCCGCGCATCTTCAAGCGCATCCGGCCGGCCTTCCGCTACGAACGCTCGCTGGACGTGCTGACCCAGGCCCGCGACTTCGGTCTGGTCACCAAGTCCAATCTGATCCTGGGCATGGGCGAGACGCCCGAGGAGATCCGGGAGGCGCTGCGCGACCTGCACGACGCCGGCTGCGACATCGTCACCATCACCCAGTACCTGCGGCCCACTCCCCGGCATCATCCGGTCGAGCGCTGGGTCAAGCCCGAAGAGTTCGTCGAGCACTCCGACTACGCCCGCGAGCTCGGCTTCGCCGGGGTCATGGCCGGCCCGCTGGTGCGGTCGTCGTACCGGGCCGGACGGCTCTACGCGCAGGCCATGGCGCATCACGGCCGGACGCTCGATCCGGCGATGGCGCACCTGGCCGAGCAGGAGGGCGGCACCGCGCAGGAGGCCACCTCGGTGCTGGCCCGCCTCGCCCGCTGACCGGCGCCCACCGCCGCCACCCGGGGCCGCCGGGCACACCGTAAACTGGTGCGCATGGCAAAGGACTCCCCGGCGACGAAAGAAGCCAAGAAGGCCGCGAAGCAGGCCCGTAAGGCACAGAGCAAGGAACGCCGCCAGCAGATGTGGCAGGCCTTCCAGATGCAGCGCAAGGAAGACAAGGCGCTCATCCCGATCATGCTGGGCGTGCTGGTGGTCTGCACCGCGGCCTTCGCGCTGTTCGGGAAGTTCGTCTTCGGCGGCCTGTGGTTCATGCTGGTGCTGGGTCTGCTCGTCGGTGTGCTCGGCGCGTTCATCGTCTTCGGCCGCCGCGTCTCGCGAACCGTCTACAAGAAGGCCGAGGGCCAGCCCGGCGCCGCCGGCTGGGCGCTGAGCAATATGCGCGGCCAGTGGCGCGTCCAGCAGGCCGTCACCGGCACCTCGCACCTGGATGCGGTGCACCGGGTGATCGGCAAGCCGGGCGTCATCCTCATCGGCGAGGGCTCGGCGAGCCGGGTCAAGCCGCTGCTGTCCCAGGAGAAGAAGAAGGCCGCGCGCGTGGTCGGCGACACCCCGATCTACGAGATCATCGTCGGCAACGGCGACGGCGAGGTCCCGCTCGGCAAGCTCGAGCGCCATCTGCGCAAGCTGCCCGGCAACATCGACCGCAAGCGGATGGAGGCCCTCGACGGCCGGCTGTCGGCCCTGAAGAGCAAGGGCGCGGCCGGCCCGGCCATGCCGAAGGGCCCGATGCCCCAGGGCGCCAAGATGCGCGGCACCCAGCGCACCGCCCGCCGCCGCGCAGGCTAGGCCCGGCTGCGCTCGATCTCGGCGAGCCGCCGGCGGGCGATCCGGTCGGCGCCGCGCGACCAGAACAGGTAGCCGATCACCACCAGCGAGAACCAGACCGCGCCCACACACAGAGCCATCCGGCCGTCGTGGTCGAAGAACAGCAGCACGAAGACCAGCAGCAGGAAGGCCAGCGCGGCGACCGTGGTGTACGGCGCACCCGGCACCCGGTAGTCCGAGGCCGGCAGTTCCCCGCGGTTCACCCGGTGCCGGTAAACCATCTGGCAGAGCAGGATGGTCGACCAGACCACGATGATGCCGACCGTGGAGACCGCGGTGATGTAGGCGAAGGCGTGCGTGGGGTCGATCACGTTGACCACCACGCCGAGCACCATCATCGCCGCACTGAGCACGATGCCGGCCACCGGAACCTTGCGTGAGGAGAGCCGCTGGAGCGCTTCGGGGGCATCGCCGCGCTGCGACAGGGAGCGCAGCATCCGGCCGGTCGAGTAGATCCCCGAGTTGCACGACGAGAGCGCCGCGGTCAGCAGGATGAAGTTCACCAGGCCGGCCGCCCCCGGCAGGCCGATGTAGGAGAAGACCTCCACGAACGGGCTGTGCCCGTTCTCGTAGGCACGCCACGACCGCACGGACAGGATCACCGCGATCGAGCCGACGTAGAAGATGCCGATGCGGAACGGCACCGTGTTGATCGCCTTGCGCAGCGTCACCCGCGGATTCTCCGCCTCGCCGGCGGTCACGCCTACCAGTTCCACACCCACATAGGCGAACATCACGATCTGCAGGCTCAGCAGGGCGTTGGAGAAGCCGGTGGCGAAGAAGCCGCCGTCGTTCCACAGATTGGTCACCGACGGCCCCGACTCCGGCCCGAAACCGGAGATCGGCAGCAGCACACCGATACCGACGATGATCATGCCCAGGATGGCGGTCACCTTGATCGCCGAGAACCAGAACTCGGCCTGCCCGAACAGCCCCACCGAGATCAGGTTGGCGCTGAAGAGCACCAGCAGGGCTACCAGCGCGGTCACCCAGACCGGGATCGACGGCCACCAGTAGTTGATGTACTTTCCGGCCACGGTGATCTCCGCCATACAGGTGGTGGTCCACACCGCCCAGTACGTCCAGCCCTGGCTGAAACCGGCGAAGCGGCCGAGGAATTCGTCGGCGTACTCGCTGATGCCGCCGGAGATCGGCCGGTAGATGAGCAGCTCGCCGAGGGCCCGCATGACGATGAAGATCGCCAGCCCGGCCAGTGCATAGGCCAGCAGCAGGGCCGGTCCCGCCTTCTCGATGGCGCCGCCCGAGCCGTAGAACAGGCCGGTGCCGATCGCGCCGCCGATAGCGATCATCTGGACCGTGCGCGCGCTCAGCCCCCGTTGATAGCCCTCGTCGCGTTCCGGGATGGTGCTGTAATCCAGCTGCCGCTCAGATTCCATGCGAGCAATTTACGCGCCGACGGCCCCGCTGTCGCGCAGGGCGTGACCGGAAAGTCCCCGCACCAGCAGGGATTTCCGGACTATTCGCCGATACCGGACAGGTCGACCGGAGGACCCGGGCCCCGGGCCGGGAACGGTCAGCGGGTGCGGACGATACCCGTGCCGGTGGCGCGGTCGTGCATGGCCCGGCCGTTGTAGTCGTTGATCAGGGCCGGCACCACGAAACACACCAGCAGCTGCCGGAAGAACGCCCGGATCACCCCGACCGCCATCCGCGGCGTCTTCCCCTCCGCCTCCCGGCCGATCTGCTCGGGCGGCAGATCCAGCCGCGCCACCCGGGTGCCCACCACGAACTGCCCCGGCGAGAAGCCGAAGACGGTCACCGACACCACGCCGATCACGAACCAGATGCCCAGCACCAGGGTGCCGATCATGCCGTCGTCGTACGGCAGGAAGATCAGGGCGAGCCCGTAGGCGATCAGCCAGTCCACCAGCAGACCCAGCACCCGCGTCCAGCCGCCGGCCAGCGATCCCGGCCCCGACTGCGGCAGACCCAGATCCGCGCCCCGGTACTCGACGTCGTCGTTGGCGATGTACGGACCGGTCAGCCAGCTGCCCGCCGCTTCGCGCATCTGACCGCCGGTACCGGCGTTCTTGCGGGGCCGGTTGGAAGAACTCATAGACCTCATCGTAGTCAGCCGGCGCGATCACCTCGAATCCGCCGAAGCTCGCCCGGCCCGGGCGGGTAGGGTCGGTATGGCCATTTCGCGGCAACAAAACGACTGCCGTGTAACACGGGGGAAACATATGGTTGACCGATGGGCAATGTCGCCTGCTTAGCGTGATGGCAAGATTCACGCCAGCTACCACGCCGGTGTGAGTTGGCGGCCAGAGAGGTTCTGGTCGCGACCGAAAAAGGAGTCCGGCGAACGTGTACACCACGAACGAAGAGCTGCTCGAAGGGATCAAGGCCGAGGGCGTCGAATACGTCGACATCCGCTTCTGCGATCTCCCCGGCACCATGCAACATTTCTCGATCCCCGCTTCGGCATTCACCGAGGACGTGTTCGAAGAGGGACTGGCCTTCGACGGCTCGTCGGTACGCGGCTTCCAGTCGATCGACGAATCGGACATGATGCTGCTGCCCGATCCGGCGACCGCCCGGATCGATCCCTTCCGCAAGGCCAAGACGATGAACCTCAGCTTCTTCGTCCACGACCCGTTCACCCGGGAGGCCTACAGCCGCGACCCGCGCAACGTCGCCCGCAAGGCGGAGGACTACCTCGCCTCCACCGGCGTCGCCGACACCTGCTTCTTCGGCGCCGAGGCCGAGTTCTACATCTTCGACTCGGTGGCCTACGGCTCCGAGATGAACGGCACCTTCTACGAGGTCGAGTCGGTCTCCGGCGCCTGGAACACCTCCGCCCCGACCAACCCGGACGGCAGCCCGAACCTGGGCTACAAGGTCCGCCCCAAGGGCGGCTACTTCCCGGTGGCCCCGTACGACCACTACGTCGACCTGCGCGACGAGATGTCGACCAACCTGACCAACGCCGGCTTCACGCTCGAGCGCGGCCACCACGAGGTGGGCACCGGCGGCCAGGCCGAGATCAACTACAAGTTCAACACCCTGCTGCATGCGGCCGACGACGTGCTGCTGTTCAAGTACATCATCAAGAACACCGCCTGGCAGAACGGCAAGTCCGTCACCTTCATGCCCAAGCCGCTGTTCGGTGACAACGGCTCGGGCATGCACGCCCACCAGTCGCTCTGGAAGGACGGCAAGCCGCTCTTCCACGACGAGTCCGGCTACGCCGGCCTGTCGGATCTGGCCCGCTACTACATCGGCGGCATCCTGCACCACGCCCCGAGCCTGCTGGCCTTCACCAACCCGACCATCAACTCGTACAAGCGCCTGGTCCCCGGCTACGAGGCCCCGATCAACCTGGTCTACAGCCAGCGCAACCGCTCGGCCTGCGTGCGGATCCCGATCACCGGCAACAACCCGAAGGCCAAGCGCCTCGAGTTCCGTTGTCCCGACAGCTCGGGCAACCCGTACCTGGCGTTCGCCGCGATGATGATGGCGGGCATGGACGGCATCAAGAACAAGATCGAGCCGCACGAGCCCGTCGACAAGGACCTCTACGAGCTTCCCCCGGAGGAGGCCAAGTCCATCCCGCAGGCCCCCACCTCGCTGGCCGCGGTGATCGACCGCCTCGAAGAGGATCACGACTACCTCACCGCCGGCGGAGTGTTCACCGAGGATCTCATCGAGACCTGGATCAGCTACAAGCGGGAGAACGAGATCGAGCCGGTGCAGGTCCGTCCGCACCCGTACGAGTTCCAGCTCTACTACGATTGCTGATTCCGTCTCCGACGGAGGAATTGCTGATTCCGTCTCCGACGGAGTGACTGCTGATGCGCCCAGCACTCCCCGATCGACCCGTCCGGCACACACCGGGCGGGTCGATCGGCATCGGACACTGCTAGCCTCACCTGTCGACGATCGAGACGAGGAAGAGAGATATGGGCGGCAGACACCGCGCACCGGCTCCGGCCCGGCGCGAAGCGCGTGCGCGCCTGCCGCGCCCCGGCCGGCCGGTCCTCCTCCGCGCCGGGGCCGGTCTCGCGTGCACCGCGATGATCGTCACCGCCGCAATCGCGGTGGGCGGCGACGGCGACCCCGCCCCGCCGCCGCAGCCGGCCGCCACCGGCACACCGGGGCAGCGCCTGCAGGCCGGTTTCGACGCCCTGCCGCTGAGCGTGCCCACCGGCGTGGCCATCGTCCCGGTCGGCGGCGGCACGCCGATCCTGCTCGGCGACCGCCCCGCCCAGGCCGCCTGGTCGACCATCAAGGCGCCCCTGGCCCTGGCCGCCGAACGCGACGGTCACGCCGGCCCCACCGAGGAGAGGGCCGTGATCGACTCCGACAACCGCTCGGCCCGTGTGCTCACCACCCGGCTCGGCACCCCGGACGAGTCGGTCCGGAAGGTGACCGCCGTACTGCGCGAGGGCGGCGACGAGCGGACCGTGCTCCCCGCACCCGAGGGCGACGAACACCCCCACCTGGGCGACACCGTCTGGTCGCTGACCGATTCAGCGGTCTGGACCGCGCACCTGCCGTGCCTGCCGGGCAGCGACCACGTCCTGGATCTGATGCGCCGGGTGAGCAAGGTCCAGAACTGGGGTCTGAAGAAGATCAGCGGCCACGAAGTCGCCGTCAAGGGCGGCTGGGGCGAGGAGGCCGACGGCGGCTACCTGGTCCGCCAGATCGGCGTGCTGACCCTGCCCGACGGCGGCCGGGTGGCGATCGCCCTGTCCGCCCACGCACCCCGCATGCGCTTCGAGACCGGCGTCGCCGACGTCGGCACCGTGGGCCGCTGGCTCGGACAGCACCTGGACGTGCTGCCCGGTGGGCACTGTCCGGCCGCGGCCACCTCTCAGCGCGGCGAACCCAGGTAGCGCTCGAGGCTGTCGTCGAGCTCGTCGAGCCAGGCGGTGTGGTGCTTGACGCTCTTGGTGCCGGTCATCACCGACTTGTAGGTGTAGTCGCGGTAGCCCATGATGTCGGCCGCCTTGTCCTGCTTCCAGGCCAGGAACACCTCCACCACCCCGTCGACGTCGAACGACGGGTAGTCGGTCTGGGCGATCAGATCCTTGACGTATTCGCCCTGGAAGACGATCTCGTCGGCCGGTCCCCCGATCGCCTCGAATCGCGTGCGCCACAGACGCATCGACTCCTCGCGGTCGGCGGCACCGGGCAGCGGCGCCCGCCCCAGGATCAGGTCGCGCACATACCAGGCCTGTGCGTCGAACATGTTGAAGGTGAACCACTGGTCCTGCGCACCCACATAGAACAGCTGCGGATTGTCCTGCCACACCACCCCGCGGTACAGGCCCTCCGGGTAGACGGTGTTCGGCGAGTCCAGGGCCAGCGCCTCCGGCAGGAACGGGTACTTGTGCAGATACCCGGTGCACAGGATCACCACGTCGACGTCCTTGGTGGAGCCGTCGACGAAGTGCACGGTGTTGCCGTCGAAGCGCTCGATTCCCGGCCGCTCCTCGAAGCGTTCGGGCCAGTCGTAGCCCATCGGCGCGGTCCGGTAGCTGGCGGTGACCGAGCGCGCGCCCATCTTGTAGGCCTGGCTGCCGATGTCCTCGGCCGAGTAGCTCGACCCGATCACCAGCACGTCCTTGCCGGCGAAGCCCTCGGCACCGCGGAAGTCGTGGGCGTGCATCACCGGACCGTGGAAGGTCTCGATGCCCTCGAAGTCCGGGAAGTTGGGGAAGGAGAAGTGGCCGGACGCCACCACCACGTAGTCGAAGACCTCGGTGCTGTCCGCACCGGTCGGCAGGTGCGCGGTGGTGACACTGAACTGCCGGGTGTCCTCGTCGTAGTCCACCCAGCGCACGGCCGTCTCGAAGCGGATGTACCGGCGCACCCCGGCCCGGTTCACCCGCCCGGCGATGTAGTCCCACAGCACCGGCCGCGGCGGGTACGAGGAGATGGGCCGGCCGAAGTGCTCGTCGAAGGAGTAGTCGGCGAACTCGAGGCCCTCCTTGGGCCCGTTGGACCAGAGGTTGCGGTACATGCTCGAATGCACGGGCTCGCCGTACTGGTCGAGTCCGGTGCGCCAGCTGTAGTTCCACTGCCCGCCCCAGTCGCTCTGCTTCTCGTAGCAGACGACCTCCGGGACGTCGGCGCCGTCGGCGCGGGCGGCCTCGACGGCCCGCAGCATGGCCAGGCCGCTCGGACCTGCTCCGATGATCGCCACTCGTGTCATTCTCGTACCTCGCGTTCGCTGTCGTCTCGTTCCGTATGTGCGCTGAGAGCTGCTGCGGGCGCGCAGCATTCGCCGCGAGTCGGCGAGAAGAGAGCGGCCCCGGCGGCGCGAGCCGCGTTCACGTCGGGGCGGGCCCACGTCGGTGGGCGGCGACCTTCTGGCGGTGACCGGGCGCGCTGCGCACTCGAGCATCAAAAAGGCACACTGACTATATCAACTCCCGTTGACCGGTTGCGGCCCGGGCCACCGCGGCCGCTCGACGCCGACGGCCCCACCGGCCGGTTCGGTAGGATCAGCGGCTATGAAACTCAAGTCCACGATCGTGATCTCCGCCGCCGCCTGCATGCTGGCCCTGGCCGGCTGCTCGGACGACGACTCCTCGTCCTCGGCCGAGTCGGCGGCCACCACGCCGAGCGTCGACGTCACCCACACCCAGCCGCAGCTCGACGGCGCGACCTGCCCCACCGGCAAGCCGGCCCCGGGCACCGCGCCGCAGTGGGAGGTGAAGGGCACCACCGGTTCGGTGGCGGTGATCGGCCAGACCGACACCACCGCCCCGCTGATCACCGTCACCACCCCGTTCACCGTGGACAAGACCGAGGTCAAGACTCTCGACGCCGGTGACGGCGCCGAGGTGACCGACGCCTCGACTGTCAACGTCTGCTACGAGGGCGTCAACGGCCGGACCGGCGAGGTCTTCGACAGCGCCTACCAGCGCGGCGAGCCGGCGGAGTTCCCGGCCTCCGGCGTGGTCGAGGGCTTCCGTCAGGCGCTCGTCGGACAGAAGGTGGGATCGACTGTGGCCGTGGTGATTCCGTCGGCCGACGGTTACCCGCAGGGTGATCTGCGGGTCGACATCCGGCCTGGTGACACAATCATCTTCGCGCTGAAGATCCTCGACGCCCAGTAGGGTCGTCGCAGCTCTCGTTCTCCGGCCGGGCCGGAACCGGACCGCAGCGTCCGGCTCCGGTCCGGCCGGTCACTTCTCGGTGGAGAACGGGATGATGAACGCCGGGGCGCCGCCGCGCCGGCCGGCCACACTGCTGCCGAAGAACGGTGCCACCAGATCGCAGGGCACCACTCGGTCGGGGGTGTCGTCGAGCGCGTTGAGCACGAAGGCCGCCGCCCGCCGCGAGCCGCAGATCGCCAGATGGTCGGACAGGTCCTTGGCGCACCCCTCCTGCACGACGATGTTGTGCACGGTGGTTCCCGGCGGTCCGGGCACCTGACCGGAGGTGTACGGCCGCACCAGCTCGTCGTGCATGGTGGAGATGTTGGTGTACTCGATGCCCGGCAGATACGGGCTGCCGCCGGAGTTCATCTTGGCGATGAACGCCGAACCGTCCATCATCTGCGGCAGCGCCTCACAGGGCATGATCACCGCCGGATCCAGGCCGAGCCGCTTGGTCACCGGTGCCAGCGCATGACTGGTCGGATCCAGCGCCTCCGAGCCCTCCCACAGCGGAGCGAGCGAGATGTACTTGCGGATCTTGCCCTCGCCGCCGAGGAACTTGGCCCAGTAGTTGGGCACCAGGGTGCCCTGCGAATGGCCGACGACGTCGATCTGATCCGAACCGGTCGCCGCCATCACCTTCTCGGCGAACTCGCCGAACTCGGCCGCGCTCTCCTCGATCGGCCGCATGCCGCCGAGCGCCGAGATCGGCCAGTTGGCGTGCTCGATGGACCCGTAGGTGAGGGTGAAGACGGAGAAGCCGGCCTCGGTCAGCAGCGGCACGTAAGTGCCCCAGTTGGTCTGGCCGCCGCCGGCGGTGCCGTGCACCAGGATCACCGGGACGGGATGGATCTCGTTCGGCGGCGCGTCCCACAGGTTCGACCCCGGCAGCGAGCCGCCCGGATGCGCCAGTTCGGGCGCGATCCCGGAGAAGAAGTCGTAGATGACCTTGTTCTTGGCCTCCTGGTCCTCGGTGTCGGCCCGCACGACGAACGACTCCGGAAACAGTTTGGCCACCTCGTGGGCGATCACCAGGGCCGGCTGGGTGAGCTTCTGCCCCACCAGCAGCGGCACCGTGACCACATCGCTGAGGATGCGGCCCAGAAGTTTGCGCGACGACGACATCAGGCTCCGAAGACCTCCACCACCACGGCTTTGGCGCGCCGGGTCACGCGCATGTAGTTCTCCAGGAACTCTAGCGCCTCGTCCTGCGGCCAGCCCGCCGCATAGGCGATCGCCCGGAGCTGCCGGCCGGGGCCGGGCAGCTGGTCGACGGGTTTGCCGCGCACCAGCACCAGCGCATTGCGTGCCCGCGTCGCGGTGAGCCAGGCGTCCTTGAGCAGCCCCACCTCGTCGGCCGGCAGCAGTTCGGCCTCGGCGATCGCGTCGAGGGTCTCGAGCGTCGGCGTGCGGTGCAGCGACGGATACTCGTGCGCGTAGCGCAACTGCATCAGCTGCACGGTCCACTCGACGTCGGCCAGGCCGCCGCGGCCGAGCTTGGTGTGGGTGGCCGGATCGGCGCCGCGCGGGAGCCGTTCGGCATCGACCCGGGCCTTGATCCGCCGGATCTCGCGGACCGCATCCGCCGACACCCCGCCCTCCGGATACCGGATGTCGTCGATCATGTGCAGGAAGGCCAGCCCCAGGTCGGGGTCTCCGGCCACGGCGTGGGCGCGCAGCAGCGCCTGCACCTCCCAGGCCTCGGCCCACTGGTGGTAGTACGCGCGATAGGAGGCCAGGGTCCGGACCACCGGCCCGTTCCTGCCCTCCGGCCGCAATCCGATGTCCACCTCCAGCGGCGGGTCGGCGCTCGGACTGCCCAGCAGCGAGCGCACCTGATCGGCCACGCTCAGCGCCCAGCCGATCGCCTCGGTCTCGTCGACGCCCTCGACCGGCTCGCACACGAAGAGCACGTCGGCGTCCGAACCGTAGCCCAGTTCCCCGCCGCCGAGCCGGCCCATCCCGATCACCGCGATCGCCGCCGGCGCCTCGCCCCCGCGGCTGCTCAGCGAATGCTTGATCACCTTGGCCAGCGCCGCGCCGAGCACCGAGGCCCATACCGTCGAGAGCGCCTTGCACACCTGCTGCACGTCCATCAGCCCCAGCAGATCCGCGGAGGCGATGCGCGCCAGTTCGGCGCGCCGGTGCGAGCGGGCCACCGCGATCCCCCGCTGCAGGTCCGGCTGACGCATGGTCGAGGCGATCAGCCCCTTGACGACGTCGTCGGAGGTCACCTCGCACAGTTTGGGCCCGGTGGAGCCGTCCGAGTACAGCTGGATCACATCCGGTGAGCGCATCAGCAGATCCGCGACGTACTCGGAGGTGCCCAGCACGTGCATCAGCCGCTGCGCCACCACGCCGTCGTCACGCAGCAGCCGCAGGAACCATTCGGCGCCGACCAGCTCGTCGCACAGCCGCCGGTAGTTGAGCAGACCCGCATCCGGGTCCGGGGTGTCGCTGATGTGCTCGAGCAGCCCCGGCAGGATCAGCAGCTGGATCTGTGCGCGCCGGCTGGCCCCCGAGGCGAGCGCCTTGATATGCGCCAGCGCCCGGTCGGGCATGGCGTAGCCGAGGGCGGCCAGCTGGCGTTCGGCGGACTTGTTCTGCAGGTACAGCGAGGCCTTGTCGAACCGGGTGACCGCCTCGAGCAGTGGCCGGTAGAACAGCTTCTGGTGCAGCTCGCGCACCCGCCGGTTCTGGTGCTTGAGCTCGCGGCGCAGCACGGTGGCCGCATCGTCGGACCCCTCCGGACGGATGTGCGCGGCCCGCGCCAGCCAGCGCATGGCCGGTTCGTCGGCCGGCTCGGGCAGCAGGTGGGTGCGCAGCATCCGCTGCAGCTGCAGCCGGTGTTCGAGCAGCCGCAGGAACTCGTAGGAGGCGTGGAAGTTGGCACCGTCGGTGCGGCCGACGTAGCCGTGCTGGATGAGCACGTCGAGCGCCTCGAGCGTCGAGCGCACCCGCAGGTTCTCGTCGACCCGCCCGTGCACCATCTGCATGAGCTGGACGGCGAACTCCACGTCGCGCAGCCCGCCCGGCCCCAGTTTGAGGTTGAGTTTGCGCTCCTCCTCGGGGATGAGCGATTCGACGCGCCGGCGCATGGCCTGCACGTCCGGCACGAAGTCCTCGCGTTCGGCGGCCTGCCAGACCATCGGCGAGGTGGCCGCCACGTAGTCGGCGCCCAGCGCCAGGTCGCCGGTCATCGGCCGGGCCTTGAGCAGCGCCTGGAACTCCCAGGTCTTGGCCCAGCGCCGGTAGTAGGCCACATGCGATTCGAGGGTGCGGGTCAGCGCCCCGCGCTTGCCCTCCGGCCGCAGCGCCGCATCCACCTCGAAGAAGGCCGCCGAACCGATCCGGACGAACTCGCCGGCCAGCCGCGCCGAGGTGGTGTCGGCCGGTTCGGCGACGAAGACCACGTCCACGTCGGAGACGTAATTCAGTTCCCGCGCACCGCATTTGCCCATCGCGATCACCGCGAGACGGCCCTCGAGCGGGTCGTCGCCGAGCACCTCGGCGATGGCCACGGACAGCGCCGCGGTGAGCGCGCCGTCGGCCAGATCCGCGAGCCGGCCGCCCACCTCCGGCAGGAACAGCACCGGCTCGTCCTCGACCGTGGCGGCCAGATCGTGTGCGGCCAGCACCAGCATTTCGTTGCGGTAGGCCACCCGCAGCGCGTTGATCGCCTCGGGACCGGTCACCGCGGCCCGGTAGAGCAGATCCCCGCGCTCCTGCGCGCCGGGTTCGGCGACCGCGCCGACCGCCTCGAGCAGCCGCCCGCGCACCGTCGGCGCGTCGTCGAGGGAATCGGCCCGCAGCAGCCGCCAGGAGTCCGGTTCGGCCACCAGATGGTCGCCGAGCGCATCGGAGGCGCCGAGGGTGGCCAGCAGCCGGCCGCGGAAGGAGGTGTCGCTGCGCAGCAGGGTGTCGATCTCGGCCCAGTCGGCGTCCGGGACCGCCGACCGCAGCCGCACCAGCGCCCGGAGCGCCAGATCGGCGTCTGCGGCGCGGGAGAGCGCCCACAGCAGGGCCACGTCCCCGGTGCCGGTCCAGCCGAGCTCGGCCAGATCGTCGCGGGCGGTGGGTTCGAGCAGCCCGAGACGTCCCGGACTCGGCACGGACGAGCGGCCACTTCGCACAGTCACACCGTTGAATCTATCCTGTGGACCCGCCCTTACAGGGGCAGGTAGTTCTTCAACTCGTACGGAGTCACCAGCGCCCGGTAGTCGGCCCACTCCGCCCACTTGTTGCGCAGGAAGTAGTCGAAGACGTGCTCGCCGAGGGCTTCGGCGACCAGTTCCGAGCGTTCCATCGCGTTCAGCGCCTCGGCCAGCGACGCCGGAAGCTCCTCGTAGCCCATCGCCCGGCGCTCGCCCGGGGTCAGCGCCCACACGTTGTCCTCGGCCTCTTCCGGGAGCTCGTAGTCGTTCTCGACGCCCTTGAGACCGGCGGCGATCAGCACCGCGAAGGTCAGGTACGGATTGCAGGCCGAGTCCGGGGTGCGTACCTCCACCCGGCGCGAGGACGCCTTGTTGGGCGTGTAGAGCGGCAGCCGCACCATCGCCGAACGATTGGCCCGGCCCCAGGTGGCGGCGGTCGGCGCCTCCCCGCCGTGCACCAGCCGGCGGTAGCTGTTGACCCACTGGTTGGTCACCGCGCTGATCTCGTTGGCGTGGCGCAGGATGCCGGCGATGAACTGCTTGCCGGTCTCCGAGAGCTGCATCGGATCGTCCGGATTGTGGAAGGCGTTCGACTCGCCCTCGAACAGGCTCAGGTGCGTGTGCATCGCCGAGCCCGGGTAGTCGCTGAACGGCTTGGGCATGAAGGTCGCGCGCACGCCGTCGTTCATCGCCACCTCTTTGACCAGGTAGCGGAAGGTCATCACATTGTCGGCCATGCTCAGCGCATCGGCGTAGCGCAGGTCGATCTCCTGCTGCCCGGGGGCGCCCTCGTGGTGGGAGAACTCCACCGAGATGCTCATCGCCTCGAGCGCCTCGATGGCGTGCCGCCGGAAGTTCGGCGCGGCATCGTGGACGGCCTGGTCGAAGTAGCCGCCGTTGTCGGCCGGGGTCGGCGCGCTGCCGTCGGTCGGCGCATCCTTGAGCAGGAAGAACTCGATCTCCGGGTGCACGTAGCAGGTGAAACCCAGGTCGGCGGCCTTGTTCAGCTGCCGGCGCAGCACATTGCGCGGGTCGGCCCACGACGGGCTGCCGTCGGGCATCGCGATGTCGCAGAAGATGCGCGCCGACGACTGCTTGCCGTCGGCCTTCCACGGCAGCACCTGGAACGTCGACGGATCCGGCTTGGCCACCATGTCGGCCTCGAAGACCCGGGAGAAGCCCTCGATCGCCGAGCCGTCGAAGCCGATGCCCTCGGCGAAGGCCCCTTCGAGCTCGGCCGGAGCGATCGCCACCGACTTGAGATATCCGAGGATGTCGGTGAACCAGAGCCGGACGAACCGGATGTCCCGCTCCTCGAGCGAGCGCAGCACGAATTCCTGTTGGCGGTCCATACCGTGACCTTAGGCGTGGCCTGTTACGGCCGTGTTACGCATCGCGGGATCGGCGCCGGTCCGGCGCACGCACGGACTGTGAGGAAGACCACTGGTCCACCCCTGCCGCCGGCTGCGCCCCGGTGGAAGAATCGGCGGTGTCCACACCAACCCGGGTACCCGCACTCCGCGGGACTCGAGGCAGAAATGAGGAACACCATGTCCGCAGCCCCGGTCTACGGTTCGTCGGCACCGGCATCCGCCACTCGCCGCGTCACCCGCATTCAGCATCTCGCGCAGTGGAAGGCCGAAGGCCACAAGTGGCCGATGCTCACCGCGTACGACTACTCCACCGCCCGTATCTTCGACGAGGCCGAGATTCCGGTCCTGCTGATCGGCGACTCCGCCGCGAACGTCGTGTACGGCTACGACACCACCGTCCCGATCACCATCGACGAGCTCATTCCGCTGGTCCGCGCCGTGGTGCGCGGCGCCCCGCACGCCCTGGTGGTGGCCGACCTGCCCTTCGGCAGCTATGAGGCCGGACCGCAGCAGGCGCTCGAGTCGGCCGTCCGGTTCATGAAGGAGGGCGGTGCGCACGCGGTCAAGCTCGAGGGCGGCGAACGGATCGCCCCGCAGATCGCGGCCCTGACCGCCGCCGGCATCCCGGTCTGCGGACACGTCGGCTTCACCCCGCAGAGCGTCAACACCCTCGGCGGCTACCGGGTGCAGGGTCGCGGCGACGGCTCCGAACAGCTCATCGCCGACGCCATCGCCGTCCAGGAGGCCGGCGCCTTCGCGGTCGTGATGGAGATGGTGCCGGCCGAGATCGCCGCCCAGATCACCCGCAAGCTCACCATTCCGACCGTGGGCATCGGCGCCGGCAACGAGACCGACGCCCAGGTGCTGGTGTGGCAGGACATGGCCGGCTACACGCAGGGCAAGACCGCCAAGTTCGTCAAGCGCTACGCCGGGCTCGGCGACGATCTGCTCGCGGCGGCCCGCAGCTACGCCGCCGAGGTGACCTCGGCGTCGTTCCCGGGCCCCGAGCACTCCTACTGATCCGCTCGGCCGATCATCGCATCAGCCCGGTCCGGCACTGCCGGACCGGGCTGATCCGTCGGCGGCGCACCGGATTTCGGAACCCTCAGTAGGCTGAGGTCATGCGTGAGCTCTATCCACCCCTGGACGCCGACGAGACCGGTCTGCTGGACGTGGGCGACGGTCAGCTGATCGCCTGGGAGACCTCCGGCAACCCGGACGGCAAACCGGTGGTCTTCGTGCACGGAGGGCCCGGCGGCGGCACCTCCCCCGAGCAGCGCCGGTTCTTCGATCCGGCGCGCTACCGGATCGTGCTCTTCGATCAGCGCGGCTGCGGCCGGTCCCGCCCGCACATCGCCGACGGCGCCGATCTGTCGGTCAACACCACCGCGCATCTGATCGCCGACATGGAGAAGCTGCGCACCCGTCTGGGTATCGACCGCTGGCAGGTCTTCGGCGGCTCGTGGGGTTCCACGCTGGGCCTGGCCTACGCCCAGGCCCACCCGGAGCGGGTCACCGAACTGGTCCTGCGCGGGATCTTCCTGCTCCGGCGCAGCGAGATCGACTGGTACTACAACGGCGGCGCCGCGAACCTGTTCCCCGATCGGTGGGAGGAGTATCTGGCGCCGATCCCGGAGGACGAGCGCGACGGCGATCTGGTGGCGGCCTACCACCGCCTGCTCACCGGTGACGACCGTGCGCTGGCCCAGCGCGCGGCGAGCGCATGGAGCCGCTGGGAGCACACGACCAGCTACCTGCTGCCGCACGCCGACTCCGGCGACGGCGGACCGGCCGATCTGGCCTTCGCGACCATCGAGAACCACTACTTCGTCCATCACGGCTTCCTCGACGACGGCCAGCTGCTCGACGGGATCGGGGCCGTCGCGCACCTGCCGGCGGTGATCGTGCAGGGCCGCTACGACGTGGTGTGTCCGATGCGCAGCGCCTGGGATCTGCACCGGGCGTGGCCGACCGCCGAGCTGCACATCGTCGACGATGCCGGGCACGCCTCCTTCGAGCCGGGCATCGTGCACCATCTGATCGAGGCCACCGACCGATTCGCACAGGAAGAACACCGATGAGTGCCCACGAGTCCCTCGAGACCGAGCTGAAATTCGACGTCGACGCCGCCACCGCACCGCCCGACCTGGCCGGCCTGGTGCCCGGCGGCGGCGCCGACGCGCCGGTGCACCACGAGTTGGTGGCCACCTACCTCGACACCGCCGGCCACGATCTGGCGACTCGCAAGATCACCCTGCGGCGCCGGACCGGCGGCACCGACGCGGGCTGGCATCTGAAGCGGCCCGGCGAGACGGCGATCAAGGGGGTCACCGCCCGCCGCGAACTGCAGGTCAGCTTCGACGAGGCGCCGGCCGACGGCCCGGTGCCGGGCGTCATCATGGACGCGATCACCGCCATCGTGCGCGACCGCGAACTGATCCCGGTGGCCACCATCACCAATGAGCGGACCGTGACCGTGGTGCGCGACGCCGACGGCGCCTCGCTGGCCGAGTTCTGCGCCGACCAGGTCCTGGCGCACGCGCAGCAGAGCGGGCGCACCAGCGAGTGGGCCGAGTGGGAGTTCGAGCTCACCGGCGGCGGCCGCTCGCTGCTCAAGCAGGCCCGCACCCTGCTCCGCCAGGCCGGCGCCCGGCCCGCCTCCTCCGAGTCCAAGCTGGCCCGGGCACTGGGCACCGAGCCGCACACCCACCGGCCGGCCCGGCTGCGCCCCGGCTCGACGGGGCTGGATCTGGTGGTGCACGCGCTGGCCGGGCACCGCGACGCACTGCTCACCATCGACCCGCAGGTGCGCCTCGGCACCGAGGACGCCGTGCACCAGCTGCGAGTCACCACCCGCAAGCTCCGGTCGGTGCTCACCTCGTATCCTCAGGTGCTCGCCCCCGAGCCGGCGGCGACGGTGATCGCCGAACTCACCGAGCTGGCCGGACTCGCCTCGGCGGCGCGCGACCTGGAAGTGCAGGTGGAGATCAACACCGAACTGCTGGCCGGCGAGCATGCCCCCGACGAGCTGCGCCGCGTGCTGATCGACGACGAGCAGCGCCGCCAGGAGCGGGCCCTGCGCTCGCTCCAGTTCGCCCTGACCACCCGGCGCTACCTGTCGCTGCTCGACGCCGTCGACGAGCTGATCGGCGATCCGCAGTCCGGCCCCGATGCGCAGCGCCCGGCCGAGAAGGTGGCCCGCGACGGCGTCGACCACGCCCGCACCCGGCTGCACAAGGCCGAGCGGAAGCTGCGGAAACTCGAGCCGTGGTCGCCGGACTGGGTGCAGCAGGTGCACCGGATCCGCAAGCGCGCCAAGACGGTTCGCTACACCGCCGAGTCCGCGGCCCCGGTGGGCGGCAAACGTGCGCGCCGCGCCGCGCGCGAGGCCTCGCAGATCCAGAAGCACCTGGGCCTGTTCCAGGACACCGTGGTCAACCGGGAACGGATCGCGCAGATCGCCGCCTCGACCACGCTGTCGGCCGAGTCCCAGTTCGTCCTCGGCCGCCTCGACGCCCGCGAGGAGGCACGCGGCCGCGCCGCGGTCGACGCCTACCTCAAGGCCCGCCGCTGACTGTCCGGCCCACAGGCGGCCGCACCCACCGGCGTCCGCGACACGCAATCCGGTACGCGACTGTGCCCACAGTCGCGTACCGGTCCCGGTGTCGCGGACTGGGGTCACAGCAGGCCGACCAGTGCCAGTTTCCGGCGCACCCGAGGCACCCAGAGCCGGCGCTCACAGTCGTCCCAGATCCCCCGGGTCACCTGCAGACCCAGCTCGCGCAGCCCGTCCTCCCGGCGCTTCTCCCTGATCACCGCGTCGGCGACGCTCTCGCCGGGACGCAGGCAGCGCGTGTACTTCCCGAGCCCGTCGAACTCGCCGACCAGCCGGCCCTCCCAGTCGTAGTCGACGTACGCATCGGCGCCGCCGGGCAGCACGTAGTGCACCTGCAGCCGGGGCACCGGCAGGCCGGCCTCGATGATCTGAGCGCGCGCCCACGACTCCCCCGGATTGTCCGACAGCGAGTCCCCGTACAGCAGCGCCAGCCGGATCCGCGCACTGCCGCGCCGCTGCCGTTCGGCAGCCACCCCGGCCAGCTCGTCCCGGCCGACACCGAGCCGGAGTGCGGCGTCGACGACGGCCAGCGCCTGGGCGAAGCTGCCCTGACCGGCCACGTCGACGGCAGTCCGGGCCAGGCCGGTGACCGGCACCCCGTCGACCACCACCACCGCATCGCCGGCCGTACCGACGTGGATGTGGCGCAACCGCTGGATCCGTCCGCCGTCGTTCCGGCCGCTGAGCACATGGATCCTGCGCAAGTCGGGCTTGAGCATCGGCAGCCGGTGCACGGCCGCCGCCGACTGATGGCTCAGCACCGGGCCGTCAGCGGGCTGCGCCAGGCAGCGGTACCGGTAGAGCGCGGTGCGCCGCTGGACGGCACCGCCGTTCTCGTCGTCGTTCAGTGCTGAGGCGGGCAGGTAGACGCCCGGTGTCACGGCCAGCAGCGCACCGGACCGCACCAGCGCGCTGATCTGATAGCGGCTGAACCCCGCCCCGAGCAGCAGTGCGCGCGGGACCAGCCCATGGACGTCGACCGGATAGCTCATCTCCCGAGTGCAGCACCGGCGGCCCGCCACGGACAGGGCGCCGTCCACCGGAGCGGCCCCAGCGGCGCCGGCGTCCACAGCCGCTCGCGATCGGGTCCGCGAGCGACGCCCGTCTGCTAGAAGGGACGTCCGCGACACCGAGACCCGAACGCGCGTGTGCACAGGGTCGCGTCCCGGCGGTGGTGTCGCGTCGAGCGCGTCGCCGCTACTCGGGTACCTCCGCGAAGGCGATCGTGCCGGCGGCCGGGTCGGCGGCGGTGACGGTCACGGTGCATTCGCTGCCCGCCGACGGGGCCGGCGCGCACGGACCCACGACGGCCGGCTCGGGGATGAAGATCTCGGCGGGACGTTTGCCGTCGGCGTCGCGCATCACGGTCGCGCCGAACCGGGCGCCGAGCTGATCGGCGAGCACCGTCGCCTCCGCCAGGTCGATGCTCTTGCGCGCGGCGGTCGACGAGACGGAGTCGGAGCCGCTCATGATCGAGCCGAGGTCCGGCAGCGCCGCCGCCACCCAGTCCGGTGCCGGCTCCCCCGCCGCGATCGACAGGCACGCCTCGGTGGCGAACCGGTCGGCGAGCCGGCGCAGCGGCGCGGTGACGTGCGCGTACAGTCCGCCCACCCCGGCATGCACGGACTTGTCCACCGGCGGCGTCCGTTCACCGGCGCCGAGCGCCCGGTACCCGGCTCCGCGCATCAGGCGCAGTCCGGCGCTCATCAGCGCCAGCGTGCTCGGCTCGCCGGGTGTCAGGCCGGCGAGGAACTCCCCCGGACTCGCCCCGTCCGGCCACGGCACCCGCAGATTCGCGGCGACGGCGCGCAACTCGTCGACGGCCTCCCCGGAGGCGGCGGGCAGGGTGCGCAGCAGTCCCAGCCCGGCGTCGAACATCATGGCGCCCGCGCACATCCCGGTCAGCAGCGAGACCTGCTCGTTCCACTTGTCCACCTCGGTGCGCGGGGCCAGCCGCAGCGTCCACCGGCGGCTGTGCCCCGGTCCTGCCGGCACCACCTCCTGGTCGGGCAGATCCAGTTGCACCGCGCCGCGGTCGAGCGCCCACCGGCTGCGGGTGGCACCGAAGCCGGGCAGGCCGGCGATCGCCGGGTGCAGCCGGCCGGCCGCGTGGTCGGCGCTCACCCCGGCGTAGTCGAGCCGGGCCCGCGATCGCACGGTGGCGCGCTGCACGTGCACCTCGCCGGTGTTCCCGTCGCCGTCGACGCCGATGGTCCACAGCACGGCGGCACGGTCCCGGTCGGGCAGCAGGGAGCCGGCGTTCTCGGACAGTTCGCGCGGATGCAGCGGCACGTTGCCGTCCGGGAAGTACACGGTCTGCCCGCGCCGGCGGCTCTCCTCGTCGATCGCGCCGCCGGGCACCACCAGTGCCGCCACGTCGGCGATCGCATAGTGCACCAGGAAACCGTCCCCGTCGGACTGCACCCGCAGCGCCTGGTCGAGGTCCTTGGATCCGGGCGGGTCGATGGTGACCAGTTCCAGGTCGGTGCGGTCCACGCGTGCGGCCGCGTACCTGTCCGCGGTGCGTTCCGCCTCGGCGCGCACCGCGTCGGGAAAGTCCTCGGTGAGCCCCAGTTCGCGGCGCAGGGCCGCGAAGTCCAGGGCCGGGGCGTGCATCCGGCGTTCCATCGGCGTCCTCAGCCTTCCTCGTCCTCGGCCTTCCGCGTCCTCGGCCTTCCGCGTCCTCGGCCTTCCTTCGCGGCGGGCGCGAACGAGCCGGCCTGTAAGCCGGATCCTGTCCCGGCCCGTCCGGGCCGGGGGCGGCCATCCATCTGGACACACCGTCACCGGGTGCCTCGAGCGGCCAACCCGCGAGCTCGGACGAGCAGTCCTGATAACACTCGCGCACCTGCACTCGGTGAGTGCAGGCTTCGGCCTTGCTCCGGGTGGGGTTTACCTAGCCGTCGCGGTCACCCGCGACGCTGGTGCGCTCTTACCGCACCGTTTCACCCTTACCCCGCACGAGGCGGGGCGGTCTGTTCTCTGTGGCACTGTCCCGCGGGTCACCCCGGGTTGCCGTTAGCAACCACCCTGCTGCTGTGGAGTCCGGACTTTCCTCGGCTGCCGGCCTGCACGGTGCACCGCGCGGTTCCGTCGCCGCGGCCGCCCGGCCGGCTCGTTCGCACCGTAAACGATAGCCGCTCGGGGGCTCAGAGCGTTTCGAGGTGGCCCGTGTCGTTCACCCGGCGCACCACGGTGCCGCCGTCCGGGTAGTAGTCGGCGGCCGAGAAAGAGGCCAGATCCAGGTGCAGCCGGAACAGCAGCTGCGGGCCCACGTCGAGTGCCTGCTGCAGCAGCGTCTTGATGGGCGTCACATGGCTCACCGCGAGGACCCGCTGTCCGGCGTACTCGGCGACAAGCTCGGCCCGCACCTGAGTCATCCGTTGCGCGACCTGCGCGAAGCTCTCCCCGCCGGGCGGGGCGAGGGACGGATCGCCGAGCCAGTCCCGGTGCAGTCGAGGGTCGCGCTCGGCCGCCTCCCGGAAGGTGAGTCCCTCCCAGGCGCCGAAGTCGGTCTCGATCAGCCCGGGCAGGATCCGGACCGGCAGGCCGAGCGCCTCCCCGGCCGCCTCGGCGGTGACGACGGCCCGCTGCAGCGGGGAGCTGACGATCGCGTCGACCCCACCGGTTGCCGCCAGCCGCCGCGCCGCGGCCGCGGCCTGACTGCGGCCCAGTGCGGTGAGTTCGGGGTCGCCGTGCCCGGAGTAGCGGCGCTGCACCGACAGCGCGGTCTGCCCGTGCCGGAGCAGCAGCACGCTGGTGGGACGCTCCTGCTGCCCCTGCCAGCTGGGCCCGGAGCTGCTCGCCGCGGTCATTCGTCGACGGCCGGCCGGGACAGGCCGGACTGTTCGGTGCGCACCAGGATCGCGCCGCACTCCTCGCAGCGCACCACCTCGTCGTCGGCGGCGGCGGTGATGGCGGCCAGGGTGCGCGGGTCGAGTTCCATCCGGCAGGCGCCGCAGCGCCGCGCCCTCAGCAGGCCGGCACCCACCCGGCCCTGTTCGCGCAGCTTCTCGTACACCGACAGCAGTTCGCCGGGCACCTCACCGGTCACCGCGTCCCTCCGGGACAGCAGGTCGGTGACCTTGTCCTCGAGGGTCGCCGCGGCGGTGCGGCGGGCCTGCTCGAGTTCAGTGCGGCGGTCGTCGATGCCGGCGATCACCGCCTGGGCCCGGTCCAGTTCGGCCCCGGTGGCCTCCTGCTGCTCCATGATCTCGAGCAGTTCGGCTTCGGTGTCGTCGCGGCGCCGGGTGAGGCCGGTCATCTCGTGCTGCAGTTCGGCGAGCGCCTTGTGCCCGAGCCCACCGGAGTCGAGCTGGGCCTGATCGCGGCGGGCGTGTTCGGCCATCCCGGTCAGTTCCTTGTCGAGGCGCTGATATTCGCGGTCGAGGTTGTCCACCGCCACCTGGGCGGCCGCCCGGTCCTCGGCGGCCTGCTGTGCCTGGGTCTCCAACTCGGCGAGCTGTTCGTCCTCGGGCAGCCGGCTCAACTGGTGCCGAGCGCGGGCGATGTCGGCGTCCAGGTCGGCCAGGTCGAGGAGCTGTCGCTGTTCGGCGGGCGCGGCTTTCATCGGATCAGGGCCTCTCGTCGGGGTGGGCGGCGGGGTGCTCGGGCACTCCCGCCGACGGATCGTCGGGAACGGGCGCGAGCGTGAACGGGTCGGTGGGCCGCTGGTAGACGACGGTGCGGCAGCCGGCGCCGGCGAGCACCTCGGCGGCATCGCCGCACCAGGGGAACTCGGTGGCCCAGTGTCCGGCGTCGATGAGCGCCGGGGATCCGGCACGCAGCGATTCGTCGACGACGTGGTGCCGCAGATCCCCGGTCAGGTAGACGTCGGCGCCGGCGGCGGTGGCCGCGCCGATCGCCGAATCGCCCGCACCCCCGCAGACGGCGACGGTCTGCACCACCGTGTCGGGGTCGCCGGCGGCGCGGATCGGCCAGGCGGCCCGCGGCAGCACGGCGGCGGCGTGCTCGGTGAAGGCCCGCAGGGTGGTCGGCCGCGCGAGCCGGCCCACCCGCCCGAGGCCGAGGTCGCTGTCGAGGGCGGCCTGGGTGAAGACGTCGAAGGCGGGCTCCTCGTACGGGTGCGCGAAGCGCAGCGCCTGCAGCACCGCGCCCCGGCGGCCGCGCGGGGCCACCATCTCGAGGCGGGCCTCGTCGATGCGGGTCAGCTCCCCGAGTGCGCCGATCGCGGGCCGGGCGGCGTCGACGGGCAGGAACTGTCCGGTACCCACCACGCTCCACTGGCAGTCGCGGTAGTCGCCGAGTGCGCCGGCGCCGGCGGCGAACATGGCCTCGCTCACCTGGTCGGCGCTGCCCTCGGGCACCATCACCACCCATTTGTCCAGGGCGGCAGCCGGTTCGGGCACCAACGGCACGGTCTCCTCCAGACCCAGAAGCCGGGCCAGCGCGTCGGACACGCCCGGGCGGGCCTTGTCGGCGTTGGTGTGCGCCGAATAGAGCGCGCAACGTGCCCGGATCAGCCGGTGCAGCAGCCGCCCCTTGGGGGTGTCGGCGGCCACCGATTCGACGCCGCGCAGCAGCAGCGGGTGGTGCGCCAGGATCAGTCCGGCACCGGCCTCGATCGCCGCGTCCACCACCTCGTCGGTCACGTCCACGCAGACCAGCACGGTGCCGGCCGGCTCGTCGGGGTCGCCGCAGACCAGGCCGACCGCATCCCACGGTTCGGCCAGGTGCGGCGGATAGGCCGCTTCGAGGGTGTCGATCACCGTGCGCAGGCTCGGAGTCATCGGCTGGTCTTTCCGGTCATGCCACCATCCTGCCCTGTCGGCAGGATCGCGCGCAGCGCGGTCACCAGCTCGTCGACGGCCGGCCGCGGCCGCACCGCCAGCCGGAGGTGATCGTCGGACAGGCCGGTGAAGTTGGCGCAGCTGCGGACCCCGAATCCGTGCGCACGCAGGGCCGCCTTGACGGCGAGCCCGTCGGGCACTTCGATCAGCACGAACGGCGCCTGCGGCGGGGCGCAGGCCGGTACCCCGATCGCCGCGAGTGCGGCGACCAGATACTCGCGGTCCTCGGCGATCTGCGCCGCGGTCTGCGCCACGTACCGCTGCCCGTCGGCGCCGGCGGCCTCGGCCAGCGCGGTCAGCGCCAGGGTGCCCAGCGGCCAGTGCCGGCGGCCCGTCTCGAGCCGGGCGATCAGCTCGGGGGCGGCGAGCAGGTAGCCGGCGCGCAGTCCGGCCAGGCCGAAGGTCTTGGTGATCGACCGGATGACGATCAGATCCGCCGCGCGCTCACCGGCCAGCGACTCCGGTTCGCCGGCCGCAGCACCGGCGTGCGCGCCGCCGAGGGTCAGGTCGGCGAAGGCCTCGTCGACCACCAGGATCCGCCCCGGCCCCGCCAGCGCCGCGACCTGCTCCCGCGGATGCAACACCGAGGTGGGGTTGGTGGGATTGCCGATGATCACCAGATCCGGCCCCGGACCTGCGGCGGAGGGCGCTTCCAGCGCCTTCGTCACCCGCGCGGCCGCCCCGTCGAGCCGCCAGGGCGCGCGGAGCTGCACCCGGACCAGTTCCACCCCGGCGGCGCCGAGCACCCGGGCCGGTTCGGTGAAGGTGGGCTCGAGCAGAACCGCACGCCGCGGCGCCAGCCGGGCCAGCAGCTCAAAGCCCTCGGCGGCTCCGGCCAGCAGCAGCACCTCGTCGGGGCTGCGACCGTGCAGGTCCGCGATCGCCGCCCGGGCGCGCTGTTCGTCGGCCTCGGCGGGATAGCCGGCGAGTGATCCGATCCGGTCGGTCAGCGCGCGCCGGAGAAAGCCCGGCGGCCCGGGCTGGACGTTGACCGCGAAGTCCACCAGTCCGGATTCGGCGTCGGCATCGCCGTGCCGGTCCGGCGACCGCAGCGCGGCGGCGTCCGGATCCGCCTGCCCGGCCCGCGTCGCTGCGCGTACACCCCTGTTCGCCATGGCGTTCGAGCCTACGGGACTATGGGAGTCGTGACCGTGCGCCCCGCCCCGTTCCCCGCCGATCCGGCCGATCCCGGCACCGTCGTGCTGCTGGACCTGGACGGCACCATCACCGACAGCTTCCCCGGCATCTCGGCGTCGTTCGTGCACGCGATGGCCGCGATCGGCGCGCCGGAGCCCTCCGAGGAATTCCTGGCCTCGGTCGCCGGTCCCCCGCTGCTGGATTCGATGGCCGCGTACGGGCTCGGCGAGGAGCAGGCGGCGGCGGCCGTCGCCGCGTATCGGGAGCGCTACGAGCGGGTGGGCTGGCGTGAGAACCGGGTCTTCGACGGCATGGCCGACCTGGTCTCCGACCTCAGTGCGGCGGGGCGCACGCTGGCGGTGGCCACCTCCAAGTTCGAGCCCACCGCCGTCCGGATCCTCGAGCACTTCGGGCTGGCCCGGTTCTTCGCCGCCATCGCCGGGGCCAGCGAGGACGGAACGCGCCGCAGCAAGTCACAAGTGATGCAGCGGGCCCTGACCGTACTAAACTCGCAGCCGGGATCGACTCCTCTGGTCATGGTCGGCGACCGCCGCCATGACGTCGACGGTGCCGCCGCCCTGCGCGTCCCGTCGATCGCCGTCGGCTGGGGATACGCACAGCCGGGCGAAGCCGAACAAGCCACATGGACCGTGTCGACGGTCCGGGAACTGCGCGAGGTACTGGGTGTCTGACAACCGCCGTCCACTGCACGTCTGTTTCGTGTGCACCGGCAACATCTGCCGGTCGCCGATGGCCGAAGCCATCTTCAGCTCCGCCGTCGCCGATGCCGGACTGGGTGACGCGGTGCAGGTCAGCAGCGCCGGCACCGGAGGCTGGCATATCGGCGAGCCCGCCGACAACCGGGCCCGCACCGAGCTGCTGGCGCACGGCTACCCGGACAATCACGTCGCCGCCCAGCTCGGGCCGGACCATCTGTCGGCCGATCTGCTGGTGGCGCTCGATTCCGGTCATGTGCGCGAGCTCGAACGCAAACGGCTCGGCGACCGGGTGCGTCTGCTGCGCAGCTTCGACCCCGACGCCGGCGGCGACGACGTCCCCGACCCGTACTACGGCACCCCGGAGGACTTCGCCGAGGTGCGCGCCCAGATCGAGGCGGCCGTCCCCGGCCTGCTCTCGTGGGTGCACGCCACGCTGGCCGATCGGGACTGAGCAGTATCGTAGTAGCCGTGCAGGTCTTGCGGACGTTTCTCCGGCCCGGATGGGTGCTGGCCACCCTGCTGGTCATCGTCTTCGCGGTCGCCTGCTTTCTGGTGCTGGCCCCCTGGCAGCTGGGTAAGAACGCCGACACCGAGCACCGCAACGACCTGATCCGCAAGGCCGCCGACACCCCGGCGGTCGCGCTCGGCGAGCTGGCCCCGGCCGGCGCCGTCTTCGACACCGGCACCGAGTGGCGGTCGGTGACGATGACCGGCGAGTATCTGGCGGACCATCAGGTGGTGGTCCGGCTCAAGTCGTTCGATTCGCGGCCTGCCGCTGAGATCCTCACCCCGTTCCGGCTCACCGGCAGCGACCGGGTGGTGCTGGTGAACCGGGGCTGGGTCCGCCCCGAGGAGGACGGCTCGGTGGACGTGCCGGTCCCGCCGGCCGGCCCGGTCACCGTCGAGGGCCGGCTGCGCCGCACCGAGGGCACCAGTCCCGGCAAGGAGCCGCGGGAGGCCGACGGCGCACTGTCGGCGTACACCATCGACACCGCCCTGCTCGGCCCGCCGACCGGCCAGCAGTATGAGGGCTTCTACGTGCAGCTCTCGGCACAGCAGCCCGGTTCGCTGGGCGAGATCGAGCTGCCGCAGCTCGAATCGGGTCCGTATCTCTCCTACGGCCTGCAGTGGCTGGCGTTCGGTGTGATGGCCCCGCTCGGGGTGCTCTACTTCATCTGGTCCGAGGTCAAGCACCGCCGCAAGGTCGCCGCGCAGAAAGCCGCCGAGAGCGGCGGCGCACCGCTGCCCGACGAGGAGCTCGCCAACGCGCGCACCATCGAGCGTCAGCGGATCCGCGACGAACTGCGGGAGGCCGGCAGCGACCCCACCGAGGAGCCCCGGCCCGCGTCGCCGATCGGCGACGGGATGGTGCCGGAGGCTCCGTCGGCGGCGGTCAAGGCCAAACTGGCCCAGCGTTACGGGCGCTGACGCCTGGCGGCGGGCCGCAGGCGGCGGCCGCGCCAGGCCACCGCCAGCACCGCCGAGGCCAGCTGCACGCGGCGCGAGAGGCGCACCGCCGCCCGCAGATCCGCGGCCAGCGGGGCCGGGCCGTCGCCGAGCAGCGGCCGGTCCTCGGCGCCGTGCGCGTACACGGTGCGGCCGCCCAGGGAGATGTCCAGCGCGCCGGCGAACGCCGCCTCGACCACCCCGGCGTTCGGGCTGGGGTGGCGCGCGGCGTCGGACCGCACCGCTCGCGCCGCACGCACCGGATGTCCGCTGAGCACTCCGGCCAGCACGGCGGTGAGCCGGGCGGGCACCAGATTCGCCAGGTCGTCAGTGCGCGCGGCCGCCCAGCCGAACTCGCGGTACCGCTCGTTGCGGTAGCCGATCATCGCGTCGAGGGTGTTCACCGCCCGGTAGCCGAGCAGTCCGGCCGGCCCGGCGACCGCGCCGAAGACCAGCGGGGCGACGGTCGCGTCGGAGGTGTTCTCGGCGATCGATTCGACGGCGGCGCGGCAGATCCCGGCCTCGTCGAGCAGGCTCGGGTCCCGGCCCACCAGACTCGGCAGCAGGGCTCGGGCCGCCTCGATGTCGCCGGCATCGAGGGCGTCGGCGATCGAGCCGCCCACCCGGCACAGCGTGGTGCCGCCGAGCGCGGTGAAGGCCGCCGCCGCGGTGCCTGCCGGTCCGGCGCGCCCGGCCACTGCGCCGGCGGCGGCACCGACGGTGATCCACAGCGCGGCGAAGCGGACGCCCGCGGCTCGCCGGGGCCGATACAGCCGCCGCTGTGAGGCGGCGACGGCGCTGCCGAAGAGGGCCACGGGGTGACCGCGGTGGGGATCGCCGAAAGCCAGATCGCCGGCGGTGCCGGCGGCGAGGGCGAGGGCCTGCGCCCGACGTCTGTGCACCCGGCGATGCTAACGGGCGGCGGCGGACGCTGGTGACAGGAGACGGTCCGGCAGCCGATAGCATCGACGGCGATGGCCACCGATCCCCGGCCCGCTGCGGGCACCTTCGAGATCTCCACCGGCACCGCCGAACTCACGCACGACGGCGTCGGCGGCTGGCTGCTGTCGGTCAACGGCGCCCAGTCCAGCCACATCGACCCGTTCGATCCGCAGACCCTCGAGTTCGAATACATGCGGCAGATGGCCGCCGCGATCGAGGATGCGTACCCCGACCCCGAGACCCGGCTGCGGACGCTGCATCTGGGCGCCGCAGCCTGCGCCCTGCCCCGCTATCTGGCACACCGCTATCCGCAGTCGCGCCATGTGGCCGTCGAGATCGACGCTGAGCTCGCCCGGCTGGCCCGCGAATGGTTCGATCTGCCGCGCGCACCGCGGCTGCGGATCCGGGTCGGCGACGCCCGCGAGGTGGTCTCTGCGCTCACCGAGCAGACCCGGGACATGGTGATCCGCGATGCCTTCGCCGAGTCGGTGACCCCGCGCCACCTGATGACCGTCGAGTTCACCGAGGCGGTGCGCCGGGTGCTCGCCCCCGGCGGACTGTACATCGCGAACTGCGGCGACCGCCGTGCTCTGACCTCGGTGCGGGCCGAGGTCGCCACCATCGCCTCGGTGTTCGGATCGGTGGAGCTGATCGCCGATCCGTCGATGTTCAAGGGCCGCCGCTCCGGAAACATCGTGGTGGTGGCCGGCGACGGCGATCTTCCGGAGTCGGCGGCACTGCAGCGGCGGCTGCGTGCCGATCCGGAGCCGGCGCGAATGCTCACCGGCGACGAGGCGGTGGCCTTCGCCCGCAGCGCCGCACCGCTGCGCGACTGAACCGCCGGACCGGTCAGATCGTGTAGTGCAGGCTTCCGACGATCCGCTCGCCGAGGGCGGTGTCGCCGTCGATCCGGACGGCTGCCGGGTCGGCGTCGCGCCGCCCGCCGATCAGCCGGGCGTAGTCGGGCAGCGCCACCTGCAGCCGCACATCCGGTTCGCGGTCGAGGGCCGGGACGGTCTGCGCGCGGTCGGCGACGGTCACATGCACCGCGGCCGGGGCGCAGCCGGTGAACTCGACGGTCACCGCGGTGCCCGCCGGGGCCTGCGCCCGCTTGCCGATCAGGAACGGCAGCGAACTCTCCATCTCACGGCGGGCGACGGTGGCCGGAAGCGGATCCTCCGGGGTGCCGCGGCCGAGGCTGTCGCGCACATCGAGTTCGTGCATCCAGCAGTCGAACACCCGGATCTGCATGAACCGCCCATAGGTGTCCTGCCCGGCGGGCGTGGGTCCTTCGGCGTCCCACTGCGATTCGGTCATCTCGTCGAGCCCGGCGAGCCGCTGTCCGACCACCGTCCGCAGGTCGCCGAGCAGTTCCTCGCGGGGCCGGCCGCGGTAGTGGTCGGCCCACTGCTCGTTGAGTTCGCCGATCGGGTTGCGGACGTGTTCGAGGGCCGAGACGTCCCGGGAGGCCTGGACCTCACGTCCGGTGAGCATCCATTCGGTGCCGGCGATGTGCGCGAAGACGTCGCCGATCGTCCACCCGGGGAGTACCGACTGCTGTGCGAACTGCTCGTCGCTCAGGCCCGAGGCGAGGGCGATGAGCGTGGTCCACTGCGCAGACAGGGCGTCGACGACGGGCTGGCGGGGAACAATCGTGGCCATCGGATCTCCTCGTGCTCGGTGCGGTCGTGATTTCTGTATCGCCGGGTCGGCTGATAGGCCGAACTCTATCCCTGCCCACCGGCCCGCGGGCCCATACTCCCGCAGCCAGAGGCCGAGCGGGGCGCTGCTCGCACTACAGCGGGAAACCCGATGTGCAGCGCACTCCGGCCGTGCGGCCCGACAGGGCGTTCATCACCGTGCCGCCGACCCAGCTGTCGTACGGGAGTCCGATGTGGCCCACCGGATCGTTCGGGCAGTGATCCTGCACCACCACATTGCGCACGTTCGCCCGCCGCGGCAGGAAGCCGTTCTGGTACGGGGTGGCCACTTCGTCGTGCCGGGTCATGATCATCAGGTAGTCGATGTCCGAATGCAGTGGACCCCAGTCGTTCTCACCGGGCGCGCGGGCCGGGAGACGGTCGGTGAGCGAGCCGACCCTGGAGACCCCGGAGTTGGACGGCCCCAGTCCGATCAGAGTGTTCACCTGCGCCGCCCGGCCCGGCAGCTGCGTGAACAGTTGCGCCACGGCGCTGCCCTGAGAGAAGCCGATCAGGTCGATCTGCTCGGCCCCACTGCGTTTCAGGACGGTGTCGACGAATCCGCCCACCTGCTCGGCCGACTGCTCGCGGCTGCCGAGCGCGCCGATCTCCCCGCTCCAGCTCGCCTGCCCGTAGGTGAGGCTGTAGACGCAGTAGCCGCGGTTGGCCAGGGTCGGCGCCAGGTACTGCCACGCCGATATCTGCGTCTGCGCGGTGCCGTGCAGCAGCACCACCGGCCGCTTCTCGCTGCGGCAGCCGCGCACATTGGATCCGGGCGGCGAGGCATCGGCGGGCTGCGTGTCCCCGAGCACCGTGGCCCGCCCGGCGTCCTCGACCACCGGATACGACTCGGCCACCGCCACACCACTGGCGGCCACCGCCGTCGGGCCCGCGACCACCGCAGCGCAGACGAGGACGGCGAGACGACGGGCAACCCGGGCACGTGCAGACGAGTTCATCCCCCGATCATCGCGCATCGTCGCCGGATGCGGCGAGGACATACGGGTATGCCGGCAACCCGCTCAGTAGTAGGTGACCCCGCTGTACTGACGGCTCACCCTGGTACCGGCGGTCCCGTCGAGGATGGCCGCCAGATCGCCCAGCGCACCGATCACGGCTTCACCGTTCAGACTCCGCTCGGCGAACTCGGCGGCCGCCGTCACCTTCGGCCCCATGGAGCCGGCCGGAAAGTGCCCACTGCGCAGGTACTCCGGGCCGGCGGTCTTGATCAGCCGCTGCGCCGGCGTTCCCCAGCCCTCGTAGACCCCCTCGACGTCGGTCGCCAAGACCATCAGTGAGGCGCTGAGCTGATAGGCCAGCAGCGAGGTCGCCAGGTCTTTGTCGATCACCGCCTCGATACCCGTGTAGCTCCGCGCCACCTGATCCCACGCGACCGGCACCCCGCCGCCTCCGACACACACCACCGTGCAACCGCTCTCCACCAGCGCGTCGACGGTGTGGATTCCCGGTACCGCCGACGGAACCGGAGACGGCACCACGCGGCGCCAGTAGTCACCGTCGGGCTTGACCACCCAGCCGCGGTCGGCCGCCAGCTTCTCTGCCGTGTCCTTGTCGAAGACCGGACCGATGAACTTGGTGGGATCCTCGAACGCCGGATCCTTCGGGTCCACTTCGACCAGTGTCACCAGCGTCGCGACCTGCCGCAGCGCAGGCAGCAACTCCCGGAGTTCACGTTCGATCAGGTAGCCGATCATGCCCTCGGTCTGCGCGTCGAGCACGTCGAAGGGTTCGGCGAACTCGGCTCCGGCCTGGGCGGTGAGCGTGGCCAGCATGCCGACCTGGGGACCGTTGCCGTGGGTGATCACCAGGTTCTCCTGCATGGAGATCGGCGCGAGGATCCTCATGGCGCCGCGGACCGCCTCGACCTGGTTCGCCGGGGTCAGCGGTTTCCCGCGCGGCAGCAGGGCGTTCCCGCCGAGCGCAACGACCAGACGCATCGGCTACAACCCCACCTTGAGTCCGAGCGTGGCCGCGACCACGGCCTTGATCGTGTGCCAGCGGTTGCTCGACTGCTCGAACACGATCGACGCATCGCTGGTGAAGACCTCGTCGGTCACCTCCAGGGCCGAGAGCCCGGTGTGCTCGTAGATCTGCTCCCCGACGGTGGTGTTGCGATCGTGAAAGGCCGGCAGACAGTGCATGAACTTGGCATCGGGGTTCCCGGTCGCCTCCATGACCGCAGCGTTGACCTGATACGGCAGCAGCAGCTCGATCCGCTGATCCCACAGGTCCTTCGACTCCCCCATCGACAGCCAGACGTCGGTGTACACGAAGTCGACGCCGCGCACACCGTCGTCGACGTCCTCGGTGTGGGTCAGGGTGCCTCCTGTGCCGGCGTTGATCGCGTCGGCCGCGTCGATCACCCTCTGCGGGGTCCACCGCGACTTCGGGCCGACGATCCGCACGTCCATACCGCACATCGCACCGGCGACGACCAGCGAGTTGGCCACGTTGTCCTCGGTGTCGCCCAGATAGGCGAAGGAGATGGCGTTCCTCGGCTTGGCGGAGTGCTCCTGCATGGTGAGCATGTCGCACAACGATTGCGTCGGATGCCACTCGTCGGAGAGCCCGTTCCAGACCGGTACGTCGGCGGCATCGGCGAGTTCGGTCATCGAGGCCTGCGAGAAGCCCCGGTACTCGATGCCGTTGAACATGCCCGACAGCACATGGCCGGTGTCGGAGATCGACTCCTTGTGGCCGAGCTGCGAACCGGCCGGGTCCATGTACACGTGGCCCAGGCCCAGATCGTATGCCGCCCGTTCGAAGGCGCACCGGGTCCGGGTGGAGGTCTTCTCGAAGACGAGTGCGATCGCCTTCCCAGTCGCCCGAATGGGCTCGTCTCCGGCGGCATGGAGCTTCTTCAGCTCCGCGGAGTAGTCGATCAGCGCCGTGTACTCCTCGACCGTGAAATCCAGTTCCTTCAGGAAGTCCCGTCCGGCCAGAGTCGGGATCACATCCTTGTAGCTGCTCACGATGCGACCGCCTCACGGTCGATCGGGCAGGACATGCAGCGCGGCCCGCCGCGGCCACGGCCCAGCTCCCCGCCGTCGAGCCCGACCACCTCTATTCCCTGATCGGCGAGGTACTTGTTGGTGGTCACATTGCGCTGGTATCCCACGATCACTCCGGGCTTGACCGCCAGGAAGTTGTTCCCGTCGTCCCACTGCTCGCGGGAGGCCTCCAGACGGTCGACCGGAGCCCGCAGGACGCGCAGGTTGTTCACGCCCAGAGCGTCGGCGACCACGGGGAAGAGTTCCTTGTTCTCGACCACCGTGTAGGCCCCCGAGTCGCCGGCCGCGGTGAGGGTGAAAGACCGCAGGACCTCGGGCAGGTACGGATAGACGCTGAACGCATCGCGATCGATCTGCGTCATCGCGGTGTCCAGGTGCATGAAGGCGCGGGTCTTGGGAAGTTCGACGACGATGATCTTGTCCACGACGCCCGCACGGAACAGCCGCTCGGCCAGAACCTCCAGCCCCTGCGGCGATGTCCGCTCGCCCATGCCGATCATGACGTGACGGTTGCCGAGCACGTGGATGTCGCCGCCCTCCACCGTGGCCTTGCTGTGGTCGGCCGAGTCGTTGCCGTAATAGAACTGGAAGTCCGCGTCGCGGAACAGCGGGTGGAAGTTGTAGATCAGGCGCGAGTTGATCGTCTCGCGCCGTCGCGCCGGCTTGGCCATCGGACTCACCGAGACGCCGCCGTAGATCCAGGCCGAGTTGTCCCGCTGGAAGAGGTGATTCGGCAACGGGCTGAGCAGGAAGTCGTCGGGCCCGAGGTAGTCGAGCAGCAGGCTGTCCACACCCTCGAGGTAGGGCATCGCCTCGCGTTTGAGGAGCCCGCCGATCATCCGCCCTGCCAGCTGGCGGGAGTCGTGCGAGTCGAGCAGCCGCGAGAGCGGTCCTTCCAGCGCGGCACCGAAC
>NZ_JBJURU010000009.1:154844-179004 GCF_046098115.1 Gordonia sp. VNK21
GTAGGTGCACGAGCCGTTGGCAGTGCAGTACTAGCCGTACCCGCTCGCCTCGGAACAGCCGCTCGGCCAGAACCTCCAGCCCCTGCGGCGATGTCCGCTCGCCCATGCCGATCATGACGTGACGGTTGCCGAGCACGTGGATGTCGCCGCCCTCCACCGTGGCCTTGCTGTGGTCGGCCGAGTCGTTGCCGTAATAGAACTGGAAGTCCGCGTCGCGGAACAGCGGGTGGAAGTTGTAGATCAGGCGCGAGTTGATCGTCTCGCGCCGTCGCGCCGGCTTGGCCATCGGACTCACCGAGACGCCGCCGTAGATCCAGGCCGAGTTGTCCCGCTGGAAGAGGTGATTCGGCAACGGGCTGAGCAGGAAGTCGTCGGGCCCGAGGTAGTCGAGCAGCAGGCTGTCCACACCCTCGAGGTAGGGCATCGCCTCGCGTTTGAGGAGCCCGCCGATCATCAGCCCTGCCAGCTGGCGGGAGTCGTGCGAGTCGAGCAGCCGCGAGAGCGGTCCTTCCAGCGCGGCACCGAACCTGTTCTCCGTGGTCAGCCGATCGGTCAGCCACTCGCGGGCCCCCGGCGCGTCGATGGCCTGCTGCAGCAGGCTCCCGAACTCGAAGACCTCGACGCCGAAGGAGCGCAGCTTCTGCTGGAACGCATCGTGCTCGGCGCGTGCCTTCTCTGCCCACATGACATCGTCGAACAACAGGCCGTCGATATTCGCCGGCGTCAGCCGGAACAGTTCCAGTCCGGGTTTGTGGACGATGACCCTCTTCAGGGCACCCACTTCGGAATCAACACTCAGAGTCATCATTTTCCTTTCGTTGGCAGCGAAACAGACACAAGAGCACCCCTCGTGGCCCTTGTTCAGTTCTCGACGGAGGACGGCTCGTCCACCACCGAATAATCCGGAAGCTCCGGAACTTCAGTCATCCTGTTGTGCATGTACAGATACACCGGAATGCCGAGAACAAATGCGCCGACAGTCATCAGATACGGCCCGTACACGGTGTACCACTGTGCGTCGGCATCATCGGTGTTACGCGAGTAGATGATGAACAGAATGGAGAAGACCAGTGCGACGAGCGCGACCAGTACGTCACGGCCGAATCGAGATATCTGCATCTTCTTGGCATCCATGATCCGCATTTTGATCTGTGCCAGTGCGGAGAACCCGTACGGTATGGCCGCCGTGATCCCGGTCATGTACACCAGAGTATTGAAGATGGTCGCTCCGCTGTTTCCAGCGGAACTGATGACGGTCACCACGCTGGCCAGGACGGTGGCCGCCAGGACACCGACTGTGGGGACGCCCCGCTTGGACATCACCGAGAAGGAATGCGGAAAGAGCCCGTCCGCTGCGGCGGCTCGCGGCATCTCGGCGCAGATGAGGACCCAGCCGTTCAATGCGCCGAGGCCCGACACCACCACACACGCGGCCACGACGTAGCCGGACCAGGTTCCCCCGACGATCTGGTTCGCCGCGACGGCGTACGAGGCCTGATTGGCCTCCTCGGCCAGCTCCTGATTGGGCACCACACCGAAGACGGTGACCAGCGACATGATGTAGACGACGGCGCAGGCCAGAGTGCCCAGAATGGTGGCGCGCGAGACGTTCTTCTTCGGATCCCGGACCGCAGCCGCCGTCACCGTGGCGGTCTCCACGCCCAGATAGCTGAACAGCAGGATGGCCATGGCGCCGAGCACCGCGGACAGCGCCGACCCGTTCGAGGCGTTGAAGTCGTCGAAGTTGACGCCCTTGATCCAGAAGATGCCGACGAAGGACAGCAGAACGAGCGGCACGAACTTGAGGATCGTGCTGACCAGCTGTACCGATCCGATGTTCTTCAGGCCGCTCAGATTGATCAGTGCCGGCACCCAGAGGCCGGCGAGTGCGATGCCGCACTTCTCCCAGTTGGTGAAGTCTCCCGGAAAGAAGTAGTCCACGTAATAGACCCACCCGACCGCGATCGCCGCGTTTCCGGCCCACGCGGTGATCCAGTAACTCCAGGCGTTGAAGAATCCGGTGGCGTTGCCGAATGCTTCACGCGCATAGGCATAGGGACCGCCGGGCGCGTCGATCCTCTTGGACAAGGCCGAATACATCATCGCCAGAGCTAGTGCACCGACCGTGGTGACCGCCATGGCGACGATACTGATCGGACCGTATTCGGATAGCGAGTACGGCAGACTGAACACGCCGACACCGATGATCGAGCCCATGACGATGGCACTCGCCTGCGGCAGTCTCAGTTTCGCCGAGTCTTGATAATCCTGACTCGTCGCCGAGCCGGCATCGTTCCGTGCAGTCATGGTCCGCCCACGAGTATTCGGTTGCGGATCAGTTCAATCCCTACGCCCCCCAGCGAACGGACCGATGGTCTTCGATACGCCAACAGTAGGCACTTCCCGCAACCGGTGATGCCGAATTCAGATAAGTTATCGGCTACGAAGAAGAAGTGATTGCGAAACGAATTACTTTCATTTCATAAGCAAACAGTTCGCACGATTCAGATACCCCGCCGGACCCTCCGCGCCCACCCCTGCGGTTTGGGGCCGGTGGCGGTGACGGGATATCTTCGTCCCTGACGGTCTTCCGACGCGAGCCGAGGACCCGGGCGCGTATAGCTCAGCGGTAGAGCCCTGGTTTTACACACCAGTGGTCGCAGGTTCGATCCCTGCTGCGCGCACAGTCGACCCACAGAACGCGGTGCGCGTTCGCGCGAGCCGCGCGCACCGCTCCGGTCATTCGTCTGATCGGTACGCCCCGTATACCGGTGATACCGTCACCACACCATGTTCACGTTTGGCCCGATCGGCTGGCCCCAGTGGATGCCTTTCATCGGCATCGCCGTCCTGCTGGCGGGGTGGATCGTCGTCGCCGTCACCGGCACGCTGGCCCGCACGCGCCGGGCCCCTGCCGCCCTCGACGGGACCGCGGCGGTCGCGGTCACCCGGCTGACCAAGCGCTACCGGAAAGCCGTTGCGCTCGACGATGTCTCGTTCACCCTGGAGCCGGGCCGGGTACTCGCCCTGCTCGGGCCCAACGGCGCGGGCAAGACCACGCTGCTGCGGATCATCGCCGGCCTGACCGAGCCGGACACCGGCGCCGTCTCGATCTTCGGCCACAAGATCGTGCCCGGTGCACCGGTGCTCTCCCGCGTCGGCCTGACCATCGAGGAACCGGGATTCGCGCCGCAACTGACCGGACGTGAGAATCTGGCGATGCTCTGGGAGATCAGCGGCCGCGACCCCGTGCAGGCGAGGATCGACGACGTCGTCGAGCTGACCGGTCTGTCCCGGGCCGCCGACCGGGAAGCCGGCACCTACAGCCAGGGCACCCGGCAGCGCCTCGCCCTCGCCCAGGCGATGCTCGGCTTCCCGGAACTGCTCATCCTGGACGAGCCGACCAACGGTCTCGACCCGGACCAGATCTGGGAGCTCGCCGGGGTGCTGCGCCGCTACGCCGCCTCCGGGCGCACCGTGGTGGTGGCCAGCCACCTGCTCTCGGAGGTCTCCGACCTCTGCACCGACTGCGTCGTCATCCGCGGCGGCACCGTCGCCTGGTGGGGTCCGATGGAGACGACGGACGAGCCGGCGACGATCGAGGTGGGCGTGGACGATCCGGCCGCGGCCGCGGATCTGCTCGCCCAGCCGCTCGCCGCCCTCGCCCCCACCGCATCCGGCGGCCCGCAGGTGGTGGCGGCACCGCCCGGCGCGGTGACGATCGCGCTCGGACCGGCCCGGATCGCCGACGTGCTGGCCGCGGTGGCCGACGCCGGCATCGCCGTCCGGTCGCTGCGCACCCCGGACCGGCTGGCCGCGATCTACCGGGCGAGCGCCGGTGATCCGGAGGCCGCGCGGTGAGCGCCGCGATCCCGCCGCTGCCGACCGGACCGGCCGATCCCTCCGGGGCCGCACCGGGCTTCGACCCGCGCCGCACCCTGCGGCTGCGCACCGAATGCGCCCGCCAGTTCGGGCGCCGCGGCACCCTCGTGCTGCTGATCGTCATGCTGGTCCTGCCGTTGGCGATGGCGGCCGCCATGAAGGCCGGGCGCAGCGACATGGTCTTCGAAGGCGACGTCCTGGGCCGGCTCGCCACCGACAGCGCCGAGAACTTCACGATGGTGTGCCTGTTCGTCGGCGCACAGCTGTTCCTGGTCGTGGTGGTGGCCTATCTGTTCGGCGACGCCCTGACCCGTGAATCCAACTGGGGCTACCTGAGGGTGCTGGCCACCGTCCCCGTGCCGCGCACGCGGCTGCTGCTGATCAAGGCGGCAGCACTGTCGGTGCTGGTGACCGCCGGGGTGCTCGTCTACGCGGTGGCGAGCTATCTCATCGGCCTGGTCTTCTTCGGCCCCGGCCCGCTCTCCCCGGTCGCCGGCGAAGGCGTCACCGGCGCCGCCGGCCTGGGCCGGCTGGCCATCATGGTCGCGTTCATCCTGGTGTACCTCACCTGGATCGCCGCCCTGGCCCTGCTGCTTTCCACCGTCAGCCACGACAACACCGCGGTCGCGATCACCGGCACGGTGATGATCACCATCGGCTTCCACGTCCTCGGCGGACTCGGCATGCTCGGCCGGCTGCGTGCGGTGCTCCCGTCCCGCAACTATGCGGCCTGGCTCGATGCCGCGCGGGTCGAATTCGATCCGACGAACATGCTCTGGGGTGTCTTCCTCTCCCTGCTCTACGCCACCGCGCTGACCGCAGCGGCCGTGGTCGCGATCAACGTCCGTGAGATCCGGCGATGAGCCCCGGCCGCGACGTCCGGGCACCCGTTCGCATAGACGACACCGCCCCGTCGCCGCGGCGAATCGTCGCCCCACCTGCGTGTTAGGCTGGCGCGATTCTCGAGGGCCGCGACGGCCGACGATTCAGAGCGGAGGGCTGCGCAGCGTGTCACACCCCAGCGATCCCGCAGCGGGGGACGACCCGCGCCCCGATGCCGCCAGCGGTCCCGGACCCGAAACGACGCCCACCGCGCCCGGGCCGGCCATGTCCTGGCGGTTCTCCACCCCCGGCCACCATCCGGCGGCCGGCCAGTACCCGCGGCCGGCCGGTGCCGAGCTGCCGCCGGCCGCACCCAACCACCGTCGCCGCAACTGGCTGATCGGTGGCGGCGCCGCCGCGCTGGTCGCCGTCCTCGGTTTGATCGCCGTGGTGATCTGGGCGGTGCCCTCGCAGGGCGAATCGGGGTCCACCACCGCGGAGAACGCCGCGCTGGACATGCTCGCCGCCGTCTCCAAGCGCGACGTCCGGAGCATCGCCGGGCTTTTGTCGCCGGCGGAGTCCGGATCCCTCGGTGATGTGCTGCGCACCGCGCAGGACAAGGCCGAACAGGTGGGCACACCGGACGGCGGCGGCCCGTCGGGCGGGCTCTTCGACGGCATCACGGTCACCACCACCGGCGTGACGACCCGCACCGAATCCCTCAACGACGATCTGTCCCGCGTCACCTTCACCAGCGGATCGATCACCCTGACCGTGGATCCGGCCGTCGCGAATCAGGCCGTGCGCGAGATCCTCGGCGAGGAACTCGCTTCCGGCATCCACACCATCGACGTGGCCGATCTGCGCACCCGGACCGCCGACGGCGGGCAGCTCGACCCCTTCGTCATGGTGGTGCGGGACGACGCCCGCTGGTACGTCAGCCCGCTCTACACCGCCGTCGAGTACCGGGTGGCCACCGACGCTGATCCCGGCGTCACCCCCGACTACGGCGCCGATGTCCACACCGCGGACTTCGCCGATCCGGAGGCGGCGGCCGCCGGCTTCGTCGAGGCGCTGAGCGTCTCCACCCGGACCGGAAGCATCGAGCCCGTCGCGGCAGCGCTGCCGCACTACTACGGGCGGCTCGCCGCGATCTACCGCTCCTACCTCGATGCCCAGCTCGGTTCCGGCCGAGTCGACGAACTGACGTTCTCCGGCGGCGAGTACTCCTCGCATCGCCGCAGCGGCACCACCTATGTGACCGTCGAGCGGCTGAACTTCACTGCGCGCCGCGGCGGGCAGACCACCAGCGGCACCGTCGTCGACGACTGCCTGCAGGCCGACGGCGGGGCGCCGACCCGGTGTCTGGCCGGCCTCGTGACCACCGGCCTGCCCTCGGCGGCGCACGATCTGTCCGCCGGCAACGGTGCGGTGGCCACCCGGGACGGCGACGGATGGCACATCGATCCGGTCCAGACCGCGCTGCGCAGTGCGCTGACCGTGGTCCAGGGGCTGTCGGAAGACGATCTGTACCGGCTGATCGGGGTGCAGTGGCAGATCCCGCGGATGATCATGCGGATCGACGCCGACGCCAGCCTGGTCTCGGCCGACTCGGTCACCCTGGCCCCACAGCCGCGGACCGACCCGCAGCTCCTGGTGGTCGACCTCGAGCTGCAGGCCGGACGACCGGTGACGATCGGACTCGACGGGATCCCGCCCACCGCCGACGCGGACCTGCGCGTCTACACCGCCGACGGCCGGGTCGGGGGCGAGAACGGCGCCGCAGCCGGCGACGGCCACAGTCCGCTGACCGTCACCCCGACGGTCAGCGGTCCGGCGAAGCTCGTGATCACGCTGCACCACGTGACCGGCGACATCACCGTAGTCCGGTCGTAGGAACCCGGTCGTCGGGCCCCCGTCGCAGAGGGCGGTCGGGGTCCGTCGACCGGGATCGTCGAGCGGGTGACAGGATTCGAACCCGCCTAGCACGGTTTTGCAGACCGCTGCCTCGCCACTCAGCCACACCCGCAGTGACCACCACCGTGCCGCAGCGGCCGCCGTCCGGCCAGGGTTTTATTCAGCCCGGGTCAGGCGCCTCGCCCGGCGACGGCCAGCGCCGCATCCCAGGTCCGGGCGGTGCGCGCCTCCCCCGGGCCGACTGCGCCGGCGAAGCCGATGACGCCGTCCCGGCCGATCAGGAAGGTGCCGCGGGTCGGATAGCCGCGCGTCTCGTCGAACACCCCGTAGTCCCGGGCCACCTGACCGTGCGGCCAGAAGTCCGAGAGGATCGGGAACAGGAAGCCCTGCGCCGACGACCACACCTTGTGGGTGGGCGGCGGCCCCACCGAGACCGCGACGGTGGTCAGCCCTTCCCGGGAGAAGTCGGGCAGATGGTCGCGGATGTGGCCGAGTTCGCCCTCACAGGTGCCGGTGAACGCCAACGGGAAGAAGACGAGCAGAACATCGCCGTCCTCGCGCAGCCTCCCGAGCGAGACCAGCTGATTGTTCTGGTCGCGCAGGGTGAAATCGGGTGCGGTGGCGCCGACCGGGAGGTGCCCGGCCTCGCCGGACATCAGTGTTTCCCGCTGCGGGCTTTTGGTGTGACCAGCTGGGTGGCAGACCAGTCGCCGAGGTTCACCACGCTGGTCTGCGAGAGCCCGGCGGTCGGCGCCGCCTCGGCGATCTCCGCCGGATCCACATAGCCGTCGCGCCCGGTCTTCGGTGAGAGCACCCAGATGAAGCCGCCTTCGGCCAGCGGGCCGATGGCGTCCATCAGCGCGTCCACCAAGTCGCCGTCGTCGTCGCGCCACCACAGCAGCACGGCGTCCATCACCTCGATCGAGTCCTCGTCGACCATCTCGGCATCGATGAGGTCCTCGATGTCTGCCCGGAGGTCGTCGTCGGTGTCCTCGTCCCAGCCCAGTTCCTGAACCACCATCCCCCTGGTGAGTCCGAGCTTCCCGGCGTTGCTGCCCGACGTGGCGGTTACCACCGCGTGCGACCTCCTCGTGTCGTTCGGGCGCCGGCCGGCGCCCGGAAAGTGTTGCAGATCATCGTCGTGCGACGAACGTCTTCCGCTAAGCCTAAAGGCTCATCGGCCCCTCGCACAGGATTCGCGGTGAGCCGGACGCGTTCGCTCAGGTTCCGGTGGGCATGTATTCGCCGCAGGCATCGAGCAGTTCGGTGCGGGTATCGCCCCATTCGGTCATCGCCTTGTTGAGGGCGAGCTTGTTCTTCTTGCGGATCTGCTCGGACAGTTTCTCGGTGGCGCCGAGGAAGGCGTAGACCTTGTCCGCGAGCGTCTCGGGCACTTCGGGAGTCGACGCGTCGCGGATCAGCCGGGCCCCCGTATCGAGGGTCTCGCGCGCGTACCGATCCTCGGTGCCGATCTGCGCGTAGTTCTGAGTTGCGTTGAGCCGCTTGATGAATGCGTTGTAGTCGCGCACCATCACCCCGGCCGAGGTGATGACCTGGCGGCACACGGCGATCGCCGCCTCGTCGCCGGCGCCGGCGGTGCTCGCCACCGGGGCGACACTCGAATCGCCGGTCGGTGCGGACTCGTTCGAGGAGCCCCCGCAACCGGTCAGACTCATCGTCGCGGCCACAGCGGGCACCAGTAGAATGTCCACCCACGGGCGTCGTCTCCCCCGGTTCGTCACCTCCGCGGCTCCTCTCGATCGGCTCGTCACACGGGCCCCACCAGCAAAGCATCACAGCTACTCGTTGGTAGCGAGTGTGACCGAGCACAATTCATGCGGCCGATGGTGAGTTGGTGCACGATGGAGGGGTCGGGACCGCCCCCATCGAGCGGCCCGGCCGCCGCCTGCCACATCCCGGCAGCCGGTACCCGGCGCTCACGATCCCGAGCGCCTGACGCGAGCACGACGAAGGTGAGAACATGACCGATCAGGCCCCCGCAAACACCACCGAGACCACCGAAGCGGATCCGCATCTGACCGGCGGCGCCAATCGGGTGAAGGTGATCCGTGACGGTGTGGCCTCCTATCTCGCCGACTCCGATCCCGCCGAGACCGGCGAATGGCTCGAGTCCTTCGACGCCCTGATCTCCGCCGCCGGCCCGGAACGCGCCCGCTACCTGATGCTCCGGATGCTCGAGCGCGCCGACGACAAGCGTGTGCAGCTGCCCGCGCTGACCTCCACCGACTACGTCAACACCATCCCGACCGACCTCGAGCCCGAGTTCCCCGGCGACGAGGATCTCGAACGCGAGTTCCGTCGCTACATCCGCTGGAACGCCGCGGTCATGGTGCACCGTGCCCAGCGGCCCGGCATCGGCGTCGGCGGCCACATCTCCACGTACGCCTCCTCGGCCTCGCTCTACGAGGTGGGCTTCAACCACTTCTTCCGCGGTCAGGACCACCCCGGCGGCGGCGACCAGATCTTCGTCCAGGGCCACGCCTCGCCGGGCATCTACGCCCGGGCCTTCCTCGAGGGCCGGATCTCTGCGCACCGGATGGACGGCTTCCGGCAGGAGCAGAGCCACGCCGGCCTCGGCGGCGGCCTGCCCTCCTATCCGCATCCGCGGCTGATGCCCGAGTTCTGGCAGTTCCCCACCGTCTCGATGGGCCTCGGCCCGATGAACGCCATCTACCAGGCCCGGGTCAACCGGTATCTGCACGCCAACGGCATCAAGGACACCTCCGATCAGCACGTCTGGGCGTTCCTCGGCGACGGCGAGATGGATGAGCCGGAATCGCGCGGCCTGGTCCACGTGGCCGCCGGCGATCACCTCGACAACCTGACCTTCGTCGTCAACTGCAACCTGCAGCGGCTCGACGGCCCGGTGCGCGGCAACGGCAAGATCATCCAGGAGCTCGAGTCCTTCTTCCGCGGCGCCGGCTGGAACGTCATCAAGGTGGTGTGGGGCCGCGAGTGGGATGCGCTGCTCAGCGCCGACCAGGACGGTGCGCTGGTCAATCTGATGAACCGCACCCCCGACGGCGACTACCAGACCTACCGGGCCAATGACGGCGGCTTCATCCGCGAACACTTCTTCGGCCGCGACCCGCGGACCAAGGAACTCGTCAAGGACATGACCGACCAGGACATCTGGAACCTCAAGCGCGGCGGTCACGACTACCGCAAGATCTATGCCGCCTACCAGGCCGCCCTCGAGCACAAGGGTCAGCCGACGGTCATCCTGGCGCACACCATCAAGGGGTACACCCTCGGCGAGCACTTCGAGGGCCGCAACGCCACGCACCAGATGAAGAAGATGACGCTCGACGACCTGAAGTCGTTCCGCGACACCACCCGGGTGCCGATCAGCGATGCCCAGCTCGAGGAGAACCCGTACCTGCCGCCCTACTACCATCCGGGCGCCGATTCGCCGACCGTGGAGTACCTGCTCGAACGCCGCAAGACGCTCGGCGGGTTCCTGCCGAGCCGGCAGATCACGCCCAAGCCGCTGACCCCGGACACCTCGTCGGCCCTCAAGGCGGTCACCGGCGGATCGGGCAAGCAGCAGGTGGCCACCACCATGGCGCTGGTGCGCATCTTCAAGGAGTTGCTGCGCGACAAGGAGATCGGGCACCGGATCGTGCCGATCATCCCGGACGAGGCCCGCACCTTCGGCATGGACTCGTGGTTCCCCACTCTGAAGATCTACAACCCGAGCGGGCAGCTCTACACCTCGGTCGACGCCGAACTCATGCTCGCCTACCGGGAATCCCAGCAGGGCCGGATCCTGCACGAGGGCATCAACGAGGCCGGCTCCACCGCCTGCTTCACCGGGGTGGGCACCGCCTACGCCACCCAGGGCGAGCCGATGATCCCGCTGTACATCTTCTATTCGATGTTCGGCTTCCAGCGCACCGGCGACGGCCTGTGGGCGGCGGCCGATCAGATGGCGCAGGGCTTCGTCATCGGCGCCACGGCCGGCCGCACCACGCTGACCGGTGAGGGTCTGCAGCACGCCGACGGCCATTCGCCGCTGCTGGCCGCCACCAATCCGGGGGTGGTGACCTACGACCCGGCCTTCGCCTACGAGCTCGGCCACATCATCGACGACGGCCTGCGCCGGATGTACGGCGCCGACCCGGAGCGGATCTTCTACTACATCACCGTCTACAACGAGCCGATCACCCAGCCGGCCCAGCCGGAGAATCTGGATGTGGCCGGCCTGCTCAAGGGCATCTACCGGTACCGTCCGGCCGCCGCGGAGAAGACACTGACCGCCTCGATCCTGGCCTCCGGCGTGACGATGGGCGACGCGCTGCGCGCCCAGGACCTGCTCGCCGAGGACTTCGACGTGGCCGCCGACGTCTACTCGGTCACCTCGTGGACCGAGCTGGCCCGCGACGGCATCGAGTGCGACCGCTCGGAACTGCGCTACGGCGCCGTGCGCACCCCGTACGTCACCGATGTGCTCGGCGGACGCGGCGGCCCGTTCGTCGCCGCCAGCGACTACATGCGCGGGGTGCCCGAGCAGATCCGCGCATACGTGCCCGGCACCTATCTGACGCTCGGCGCCGACGGCTTCGGCTTCTCCGACACCCGCCCGGCGGCCCGGCGCTTCTTCAACATCGACGCCGAGTCGATCGCGGTCGGCGTCCTCGTCGCCCTCGCCCGGGACGGCAAGATCGACCGTTCGGTGGCCACCGACGCCGCCCGCCGCTATCAGATCGTCGATGTGAGCGCTGCGCCGGAGCAGACCAGCGATCCGGGCGTGGCCTGACGCTTCCCCGACGGCGCCGCAGTATCCGGCGCCGCTGCGGCTCGGCCTCGGACACGCCGCATCCTCTACATTGAAAGGCGTGTCCGAGGTACCCGAGATTCCCAGCCCCGCCGAGGCGGCCGAGGCGCTCGGGATGGGCCACGCGCACAACAGCGCCCCGATCCAGCCACCGCCTCCGCAGGTGCGTGAGGCGCTCTCGGATCCGCTGCTGCGCCGCATCAAGCAGTACAGCGGCCGGCTGGCCACCGAGGCCGTGCACTCGATGTCCGATCAGCTGCCGTACTTCTCCGAGCTCGACGCCTCCCAGCGGGCCGGGGTGCAGCTGGTGGTGCAGACCGCCGTCGCCAACTTCGTCGAATGGACGCAGGACCCGGACGGCAGCGTGCGGTTCACCGTTCAGGCGTTCCAGGTGGTGCCGCAGGACCTGACCCGCCGGATCACACTGCTGCAGACCGTCGAGATGGTCCGGGTGGCGATGGAGTTCTTCGAGAAGTGGCTGCCGTTGCTGGCCCGTAACGACGGCCAGCTGCGCGCGCTCACCGAGGCGGTGCTGCGCTACGGCCGGGAGATCGGCTTCGCGGCCGCCGCCATCTACGCCACCGCCGCCGAGTCGCGCGGCGCCTGGGATTCGCGGATGGAGGCCCTCGTCGTCGACGGCGTGGTCCGCGGCGACACCGGGCAGCAGCTGCTCTCCCGCGCCGCAGCCCTGAACTGGGCCTCGGATGCCCCGGCCACGGTGATCGTCGGCGCTCCCCCGCCCGAACAGAACGTCTCGGTGCCGGTGTCGATCCACAACACCGCCCGCAAGTACGACCGCGCAGCTCTGTCGGTGGTGCAGGGCCATCGCCTCGTCGCCATCGTCAGCGGCTCCATCCGCACCACCGACCGCTTCGTCGCCGACCTGATGGAGCATTTCGCGCCCGGACCGGTGGTGATCGGACCCACCACCCGCGATCTGGGTTCGGCGTACTCGAGCGCGGTGGAGGCGATCGCCGGGATGGATGCGGTGGTCGGGTGGCCCGGGGCACCGCGGCCGTCGTTCAGCGCCGATCTGCTCCCCGAACGCGCCCTCAACGGTGATCGCACCGCCGTGCGCGCTCTGATCGACACTCTGGTGACCCCGCTGGCCGACGGATCGGGCACCCTGACCGTCACCCTCGACAGCTATCTTCAGGCCGGCGGCTCCATCGAATCCTGCGCGCGCGAGTTGTACATCCATCCAAATACGGTGCGGTACCGACTGAAAAAGATCGCCGAAATCACCGGACGTGACCCAGCTAACCCTCGGGACGCCTATGTTCTGCGTGTCGCGGCGACCGTCGGCCGATTGACTCAGATCGGCGAAGAAACGCACACATAAGCACCATCAGTCACAGAAGAAACAGTTTCACCGAACCATTTCCCCAGGCAGAGACCATTTGGCATCGAAACGGTAACGAATCTCAGCCCGATGACGATGCGGGCACCAACCGAAACCCCTCACACACCCTTTTGTAGGAAACCTACAAAAACCAGCCTCAAGGTTCGGACCTCACAACACCCCGCGAAGGGCCCCCGAGGGTGTTCTCTAGTCACGTGCTTTCGTTGCTTGCGCCCGGACAGGGCTCCCAGACTCCCGGCATGCTCACCCCGTGGCTCGAACTGCCCGGGGCCGCGGACCGGGTGGCGGACTGGTCGACGGCGACCGGACTCGATCTGGCCCGGCTCGGCACCACCGCCACGGCCGAGGAGATCACCGACACCGCGGTGACCCAGCCGCTCGTGGTCGCGGCCGCACTGCTCTCCTATGCGCAGCTGCGCCGGCTCCACGGCGAGCTGCCCGCCGGCACCGTCGTCGCCGGTCATTCGGTCGGCGAACTGGCCGCCGCCGCCATCGCCGGAGTCATCTCCGACGACGATGCGGTGACCCTGGCCGGCATCCGCGGCGCCGAGATGGCCAAGGCCTGCGCCCTGGTGCCCACCGGAATGGCCGCCGTCCTCGGCGGTGACGAGAACGAGGTCCTCGCGCGCCTGGCCGACTTCGAGCTGATCCCGGCCAACCGCAACGCCAAGGGACAGATCGTGGCGGCCGGCGCCCTCGAGTCGATCGACAAGCTCGTCGACAACGCCCCGGAGAAGGCCCGCATCCGCAAGCTCCCGGTGGCCGGCGCCTTCCACACCCACTTCATGGACCCCGCGCAGGAGGCCGTCGGCGCGGCCGCCGCGGCCATCACCCCGGCCGACCCCACCCTGACCCTGCTCTCGAACGCCGACGGTAACGCCGTCGCCTCGGGCAGCGATGCACTGAGCAGACTGGTCTCCCAGGTCACCAGCCCCGTGCGCTGGGATCTGTGCAGCGAGTACCTCCGTCAGAACGGCGCCGACGCCCTCGTCGAACTCGCTCCGGCCGGTGCGCTCGCCGGGATCGCCAAGCGCGAACTCAAGGGCGTACCGCAGCGGGCCGTCAAGGTCCCCACCGACCTGGAGGACCTCCCCGGACTTGGATAGCGGCCGGACCCCGGCCTCTCGGGAAGCCGCCCACCCGGCGGCTCGTCCAATCGGCTCACGCCGATCCCGTACACACCGCATATACCGCGAACACCCACAGAAGGGAGCCACACCGTGGCCGCCAGTCAGGAAGATCTCGTTGCCGGCATCGCCGAAATCATCGAGGAAGTCACCGGTATCGAGCCGTCCGAAGTGACCATGGAGAAGTCCTTCGTCGACGACCTGGACATCGACTCGCTGTCGATGGTGGAGATCGCCGTCCAGGTGGAGGACAAGTACGGCGTCAAGGTTCCCGACGAGGACCTCGCCGCCCTGCGCACCGTCGGTGACACCGTCGCCTACGTCCAGAAGCTCGAAGCCGAGAACCCCGAGGCCGCCGCCGCCATCGCCGCGAAGGTCGAGGAAGACAAGAAGAACTCGTGACTGAGCTGCGAAACTTCTCCACTCGTGGTGGAGAGTTCCCCAGTGTGGTGGTGACCTCGATGGTCGCCACCACCTCCCTGGGCGTCGACCTCGACGCCACCTGGGAGAAGCTCATCGCCGGTGAGTCGGGCATCCGTGCCCTCACCGATGACTTCGTCACCAAGTACGGCGAACTGCCCTGCCGCATCGGCGGACGCCTCCTGGAGGATCCGTCGGAGGAGGTCACGCGCGTCGAAGCCCGCCGCATGGCATACGTCGAGCGGGTCTCGCACGTGATGAGCAAGCGGCTCTGGGCCCAGGCCGGCGAGCCGGAGGTCGATCCGGACCGCCTCGCGGTGGTCATCGGCACCGGTCAGGGCGGCAGCGACGCGATGATCGACGCCGTCAACGCGATCGAGTCCTCGGGGAACTACCGCAAAGTGTCGCCGCTGGCCGTCTCGATGGCCATGCCGAACGGCCCGTCGGCGGTCGCCGGCCTGAACGTCGGCGCCCGCGCCGGCGTGATCACGCCGGTCTCCGCCTGCTCGTCCGGCGCGGAGGCGATCGCCCACGCGTGGCGGCACATCGTCATGGGTGACGCCGACATGGTGGTCTGCGGCGGAGTCGAAGGACACATCGACGCCGTGCCGATCGCGGCCTTCTCCATGATGCGGGCCATGAGTACGCGCAACGACGATCCGGCGGGCGCCTCGCGTCCGTTCGACAAGAACCGGGACGGCTTCGTCTTCGGCGAGGCCGCCGCGATGCTGATCATCGAGCGCGAGGATCACGCCAAGGCACGCGGTGCGCACATCCACGCCCGTGTGATGGGCGCCGGCATCACCTCGGACGGCTTCCACCTGGTGGCACCCGATCCGACCGGTCAGGGCAACACCCGGGCCATGGTGCGGGCGATGCAGACCGCGGGCCTGGAGAAATCCGACATCTCGCATGTCAACGCGCACGCCACGTCCACCCCCATCGGCGACACCGCCGAGGCGCTGGGCATTCAGGCCGCCGTGGGCAACCACGCCGCGATCTACGCGCCTAAGTCGGCGCTGGGTCACTCGATCGGCGCTGTCGGCGCCCTCGAGGCGGTCCTGACGATCAAGTCGGTGGAGGAGTCCGTCATTCCGCCGACGCTGAATCTGGAGACGCTCGACCCGGAGTGCGGCGACATCGACGTCGTCCACGGCGAAGCCCGCCGCGGACAGATCGATTACGCGCTCTCCAACTCCTTCGGATTCGGTGGGCACAACGTGGCTCTGGCCTTCGGTCGTTACTGAGGTCATCGCCGACGAGCACATCCGACACACCCCGGCAGTCAAGGAGAACGCCATGACCACACTCGCCCCCATCTCCGGCAGTGCGGAAGCAACCGATCCCCGCGATCCGTTGCTGCGGCTGAAAACCTTCTTCGACGACGGCTCCCTGGAGCTGCTGCACCCCCGAGACAAATCGGGGGTGCAGGCCGCGGTCGGTATGGTCGACGGTGTCCGCACCGTCTCCTTCTGCACCGACGGCACCGTGATGGGCGGCGCCATGGGCGTGGTCGGATGTGCTCACATCGTCGGCGCCATCGACACCGCCATCGCCGAGCAGACCCCGGTGGTGGGCATCTGGCATTCCGGCGGCGCCCGGCTGGCCGAGGGCGTCGAAGCCCTGCACGCCGTGGGCGGCGTCTTCGAGGCGATGGTCCGCGCCTCCGGCTACGTACCGCAGATCTCGGTGGTCGTCGGCTTCGCGGCCGGCGGCGCCGCCTACGGACCCGCACTGACCGACGTGGTCATCATGGCCCCGGAGGGACGGGTCTTCGTGACCGGTCCGGACGTGGTCCGCAGCGTCACCGGCGAGGACGTCGACATGGAGACGCTCGGCGGACCGCACACCCACGGCAAGCGCTCGGGCGTCAGCCACATCACCGCCGACTCGGAGGCCGACGCCTACTGGCGCGCCCGTCGGCTGGTCACCAGCTTCGCCGCCCAAGGGCGGATCGACCAGGACGCCGCCACCGCCGGCGACACCGATCTGCGCGCACTGCTGCCCGAATCGAATCGTCGCGCCTACGACGTCCACCCGATCATCGAGGCGCTGCTCGACACGCAGTACGCCGCCGACGGGGTGACCGAGGTGAGCACCTTCGAAGAGCTGCAGGCCAAGTGGGCGCCCAACATCACCGTCGGCTTCGGCCGCCTGGCCGGGCGCAGCGTGGGCGTGATCGCCAACAACCCGCTGCGCATGGGCGGCTGCCTGAACTCCGAGGCCGCCGAGAAGGCCTCCCGCTTCGTCCGGCTCTGCGACGCCTTCGGCGTGCCGCTGGTCGTACTCACCGACGTGCCCGGCTACCTGCCCGGTGTGGGGCAGGAATGGAACGGCGTCGTGCGGCGCGGCGCCAAGCTGCTGCACTCCTTCGCCGAATGCTCCGTTCCGCGGGTCACCCTGGTGACCCGCAAGATCTACGGCGGCGCCTACATCGCGATGAACTCGCGGGCGCTCGGCGCCACGGCCGTCTTCGCCTGGCCGGGCTCCGAGGTCGCCGTGATGGGCGCCAAGGCCGCCGTAGGCATTCTGCACAAGAAGACCCTCGCCGCCGCCCCCGAGCACGAGCGCGAGGAGTTGCACGAACGCCTCGCCGTCGAACACGAGCAGATCGCCGGCGGGGTGGGCCGCGCCCAGGCCATCGGCGTCGTCGACGAGATCATCGACCCCGCGGTCACCCGCAGCTCGATCGCGGCCGCCCTGGCGCAGGCCCCCGCCCGCCGCGGCCGCCACAAGAACATCCCGCTCTGAGTCCTGCTCCTCACCGGGTTCTGCCCTTGCACTGAGTCCTGCCCTTGCACTGAGTCCTGCCCTTGCACTGAGTCCTGCCCTTGCACTGGGCTCCGCCCTTGCACTGGGCTCCGCCCTTGCACTGGGCTCCGCCCTTGCACTGGGTTCTGCCCTGTCGCTGGGTCCTGCCCGAGGTGAGCCCCTCCCCGGCCCGCCGGGCCGGCCTCGTCGGCGATACCGCCCCCGCCGACACGCCTGCGGACCACGGTGTTCCCCGATTACCTCAAGAAAGAACTAGCGCAACACGCGCCTCACAAGGCATACTTTGAATCAACAGTGTGCTATCCGGATCGATGAAGTGCGGCTTGGGGAAGACGTTCCTCGTCGAACCGGAGGTGAACAACAGTGCGCAACCTGAATCAGTTTGCGGATCTGACGAGTGGCGTGGTCTACATCCACGCCGCTCCCGTCGCGCTGTGCCCGCATGTCGAGTGGGCGCTGTCGTCGACACTGAACGCCCGTGCCGATCTCAAGTGGTCGGCACAGGACGCCGAGCCCGGCCGCATGCGTGCGACCGTCGACTGGGCCGGCCCCGTCGGCACCGCGGCCCGGCTGACCAATGCGCTGCGCGAATGGTCCGGACTGGCCTTCGAGGTCACCGAGAACCCGAGCGAGGGCGTGGACGGCGAGCGCTTCAGCTACGTGCCGGGGCTGGGCCTGTGGCACGGCCTGACCGGCGCCAACGGCGACGTCCTGCTCTCGGAGATGCGTCTGCGCGCCATGATGAGCGCCCAGCCCGACAGCCTCGGACTGGCCAGCGAACTCGACGCCGCCCTGGGCACCGCCTGGGACGACGCTCTCGAGCCCTACCGCATGGGCGGGGTGGGCGCCGAGGTCACCTGGCTGCGCCAGCGCGTCGGCTGACGCCGTTCAGGACGCGCACCTCCGCAACCGCACAAACTTGGGCGACATCACCGACCTCCAGGGTCGGTAATGTCGCCCAAGTTTTTCGTCTCTCCCCTTCGCGGGGTCTGCCCGGCTCAGAGGCTCTCGCTGTCGGCGTCGTCGTCCCGGTCGCGGGCGGCGTCGAGGATGTGCCGGGTGCGCGCATACACCGACTCGATGGTCAGGATCACCGCGCACAGCACCGAGATGCTGCCCGGCACGAACACCAGCAGATCGTCGATCTGCTCCCAGGCCTTCGGGCTCCACAGCGCCACCCAGGTCAGCATCAGCGCGACCACCGTCGCCACCTCGCCGACCAGGTTGAGCACCACGAAACCGAACGCCGCCCGCCTGTGCCGATGCACTGCCTTGCGCGAGAAGTGGAAGTTCGCCGCGAAGGCCAGCAGCAGCACCGCGAACACCGACAACAGCAGGCCCAGGTCGTCCGCCGTCAGATCCCGCACACCGCACCTTCTTCCGAAACCGTTCTCGCCCTTGCCCCGTCACCCTATCCGCAGCGGCGGGAGCCTACCGTGGATGCCAGAACCGCTCGCCCTGCCCCAGGAGTTCCGATGGCTTCCGTATCCGCCGGTCCGCCGATCGTCGACCTGTCGCTGCTCTCCGGCGGCGACGCTCAGCGCCTCCAGTTCCGCGACACCCTGCGTACGGCCACCCACGAGGTGGGCTTCTTCTATCTGGTCGGGCACGGCATCGAACGCCCGGTGCGCGAACGGCTCTTCCAGACCGCCCGGGACTTCTTCGCACTGCCGGACGCCGACAAGTTCGCCGTCGAGATGCTCGCCAGCCCCCAGTTCCGCGGCTACACCCGGTTCGGCGGCGAATACACCGACGGCGGCATCGACTGGCGCGAGCAGATCGACCTGGCCGCCGAGTACCCGGCGCTCGGCGACCAGCCGCCGTACCTGCGCCTGGACGGGCCCAACCTGTGGCCCACCGCGCTGCCGGGGTTCCGCGAGGTGATCACCGACTGGCAGGCGCGCTGCAGCCGGCTCGGGCTGGTCCTGATGCGCGAGTGGGCGGTGAGTCTGGGCGCGCCCCCGGACGTCTTCGACGCCGCCTTCGCACAGCGGCCGTCCACCCTGCTCAAGGTGGTCCGGTATCCGGGCCGCGAGCACGACGAGAGCCGTCAGGGCGTGGGCGCGCACAAGGATCCGGGGGTGCTCACTCTGCTGCTCGTCGAGCCGGGCAAGGGCGGGCTGCAGGTGGAGCACGACGGCACCTGGATCGACGCCCCGCCGGTCGAGGACGCCTTCGTGGTGAACATCGGCGAGCTGATGGAGTACGCCACCGACGGCTACCTCAAGGCCACCCTGCACCGCGTTCAGTCGCCGCCGCCGGGCACCCAGCGGCTGTCGGTGCCGTTCTTCTTCAATCCGGCGCTGTCGTCGTCGATGCCGCGGATCGAGTTGCCCGCCGAGCTCGCGGCGCAGGCGCGCGGAGTCACTGAGGATCCGGACAATGTGATCTCCGGAGTGTTCGGGGAGAACATGCTCAAGGCGCGGCTGCGGGCCCATCCCGATGTGGCCCGGCGCCATCACGCCGATCTGCTCGGCTGAGCCCGGTGCGAGTCTAGCCGCGCCCGGCGGTCCCCAGTTCCGTGACGACCGACTCGTTGAACTCGCTCCACAGCGGTTTGGCCCACGGGCCGAAGGCGCGGTCGGTGAGCACCACGCAGGCCGCGTCGAGATCCGGATCCACCCACAGGAAGGTGCCGGACTGCCCGAAGTGCCCGAAGGTGCGGGGCGAGTGGCTCGGCGCGGTCCAGTGCGGACTCTTGTGTCCGCGCAGCTCGGGTCCGAGTCCCCAGTCGTTGGGCCGGTGCTTGCCGTAGCCGGGCACGAAGCCGTCCAGACCGGGAAACCACACGTCCACGGCCCGCGCCGCACTCGGCACCGGCCGCAGCCGCGGGCGCAGGTAGTCGGCGGCCAGCGCCGCCAGATCGTCCACGCTGGATTCGGCGCCGTGCCCGGCCGGCCCGGTCAGGGCTGTCGACGTCAGGCCGAGCGGCACGCACACCGCCTCGGCGAGGTAGTCGGGGAAGGCGAATCCTGTTGCCGCCTCCACGATTTCGGCGAGGACCTCGTAGCCGGCGGACGAGTAGATCCGCCGGCTCGCCGGAGGCGCCTGCACGTCGCGGGAGTCGAAGGCCAGCCCGGAGGCGTGCGCCAGCAGGTGGGCGACGGTGGCACCGGGCGGTCCGGCCGGATCGTCGAGTTCGACGGCGCCCTCGTCGACGGCCACGAGCACCGCCTGCGCGACGAGCAGCTTGGTCACCGAGGCGAGCGGGAACACCCGTGCGGTGTCGCCGTGGCGGTGGACGGCGATCGAGTCGCCGTCGCCGGTCATCACGGCCGCCGCCACGTTCTCCACCGGCCAGTCCGCGAGCGCATTGAGGGCCTTCACCCCTCCCACCCTATGCCGGGCCGGCTCCGCCGCGTCAGCCGACGGGCGCCGGCTCGCTCTCGCGCGCCGGGGTCGACTGCTCCCCCTCACCGGTCTGCTGCGCCGCCTCCTCCGGGTCGACGAGGGTCGACGGATTCGCCGCCAGCCCCTGCTCCACCCGGATGATGTCCTCCTCGGTGAAGCCGCAGGTGCGCGCCTCGGACTTCCACTGCTTGGTGAGCCGCTCCTTGCCGGCTTCCTGGGCGGCGTCGATGGTGCCGTCGTAGATGGTGTTGTCGGACGACTCCTTGTTCACCGCCGGCACGGTGTCGCAGACGTGGTACACCGAGCCGGACTTGGTCCAGTAGACCGTGGCGTCCGGGTCACCGTTGTGCAGCAGGGTGATGATGTTCTGGTCCCCGGTGTACTTCTCCACCGACGGCGGATCGAAGTCGGCGCTGGCGATGCCCACGGCGATGGCCACCACCGCGGCGATGCCGCCGAGGATGCCCTTCTGCTTGCCGTCGAGGTTCTTGTCCATCAGGATCAGTACGATCAGCGGCAGGAAGGCCAGCACGGTCATGATCACGCCGAGCTGGTTCTGCACGAAGAACCGGAACGTGTCCTTCTCCGATGCCGGGTCGAGCTTGTTCGCCTTCTTCCAGAGGAAGGAGCCGATCAGGGTGATCACGCCGATACCGATGATCAGCCCGATCACCGTCCAGATGCGCGCGGTGTCGAACTCCTTGTCCGGTACCAGGGCCCAGACGATGGTGAAGACCTCCAGGGCGATGGCCACCACCCACAGCACGCCGGCGACGATCCGCAGCTTGAGTGCGGTCGACTTCGCCTCCGGCGAGGCCTCCCAGGTCTGCCCGGACGGTGCGCTGCCGGACGGCCGCCCGCCCTTGCCCGGCTTGCTCTTGGGGGTCTTCGCCTCGACGCTGACCCTCTTCTTCTCTGCCACTTCCGGGCCCTTTCTCGAATGAACGCGAACAGCGTAAACCACGCGGTCGGCGGCTGCGCGCATCGCGACAGCGAAAGCCGCCGACCGGTAGGGTCGGCGGCTTCGCGGGTGAGTTGCTGCGCGGTGGCGTCAGGCGGTCTCGTGGTCGGCGTCGGTGTAGCGGATGACGCCGCGGATGTTCCGGCCCTCGAGCATGTCCTTGTAGCCCTCGTTGATCTGGTCGAGGGTGTATTCGCGGGTGATCATGTCGGCGATGTTCAGCTTGCCCACCTTGTACATCGACAGCAGCAGCGGGATGTCGAGCTTGGGGTTCGCACCGCCGAAGATGGAGCCCTGCAGGTTCTTCTGCAGCAGGGTCAGCATCGACAGGTCCAGGGTCACGTCGGTGGCGAACATCTGGCCCATGCCGGTCAGCACGCAGGTGCCGGCCTTGGCGGTGATATTCATCCAGCCGTTGACGTCGGAGCCCTTGACCTCGCCGACGGTGACGATGACCTTCTTGCACATGCCGCCGTGGGTGATCTCGGCGATGGCACCGGCGGCCTCGTCGACGTTGGCGAAGGCGTGCGTGGCGCCGAACTTGAGCGCCTGCTCGCGCTTCCACTCGACCGGGTCGATGGCGAAGATGTAGCGCGCACCGGCGATCACCGCACCCTGCAGCGCCGCGGTGCCCACGCCGCCGACGCCGACGATGGCCACGTCCTCGCCCGGCTGCACGTCGCCGCTGCGGGTGGAACTGCCGTAGCCGGTGGGGATGCCGCATCCGCACAGGGCGGCGACCTCGAACGGGATGTCCTTGTCGATCTTCACCACAGACGCCTCGTGCACCACCATGTACGGGCTGAAGGTACCCAGCAGAGTCATCGGGTAGACCGGCTCGCCGTCGGCGGTGTGGATGCGGAAGGTGTTGTCGGAGACGGCTTCACCCTGCAGCAGCATGGCGCCGAAGTCGCACAGGTTGGCCAGGCCGGCCTTGCACGACGGACACTTGCCGCACGAGGGGATGAACGAGAGGACCACGTGATCGCCGACCTCGAAGTCGGTCACGCCCTCGCCGATCTCCTCCACCACGCCGGCGCCCTCGTGGCCGCCGAGGATCGGGAAGCCGGCCATCGGGATGCCGCCGGTCATCAGGTGATGGTCCGAGTGGCACATGCCCGCGGCTTCCATCCGGATCTTGACTTCATGGGCCTTGGGGTCGCCGATCTCGATCTCCTCGATCTGCCATGGCGTATTCAGCTCCCGCAGGAGCGCACCCTTCGTCTTCAACTTCCCAACCTCGCTAACTCGGCGCGGATCGCCGCCGCTTGCGGCGTAGACATGTGGCGCGCGGTGATCGCGCCCCTGTTGTGAGCGTAGTCACCGCGCGCCAAAATTGAAACACGTTCCAGTATTTTTTTGAAACACACTCCGCGATTTGTTCCGGCGTGTCGAGCGGACTGCCGGGCCGCCCCCACGTCCGGCCCGGCAACCCGCCGCGAGTCAGGCCTTCAGACCCGCGTCCTTGCTGCCGTAGGCGTCACGCAGCTTCGGCTTGACCACCTTGCCGCCCGCGTTGCGCGGCAGCTCGTCGACCACCACCACGTCCTTCGGATGCTTGAAGCGCGCCAGGTTCTCGTTCAGGAAAAGCTCGAGCTCCTCGATGGTCAGATCGGCCACTCCCTCCTCGAGGACGACGACGGCCACCGGCACCTCGCCCCACTTCTCGTGGGCGCGTCCGATAATGGCGGCTTCGACGATGCTCGGGTGTCCGTAGAGCACGTTCTCCACCTCGGCGCAGTAGATGTTCTCCCCGCCCGAGATGATCATGTCCTTGGCCCGGTCCACGACGTAGAGGAAGCCCTCCTCGTCCTGACGGACCAGGTCGCCGGAGTGGAACCAGCCGCCGCGGAAGGCGTCGGCGGTGCCCTGCGGGTTCTGCCAGTAGCCCGCCATCATGTTCGGTCCGCGGTAGACGATCTCGCCCACGTCGCCGACGGCGACGTCGTTCATCTCCGGGTCCACGATGCGCGCGGTCACCGCCGGCACCACCCGGCCGATCGAGCCGAGCTTGCGCAGCGCATCGCGCCCCTCCAGCACGCAGGTGATCGGCGACATCTCGGTCTGGCCGAAGACGGCCACGTTCATCGCCTCCGGGAAGGTCGCGTTCATGGCGTGGAGCACGGTGTCCGAGGCCGGGGCGGCACCCCAGCTGATCACTCGCAGCTTCAGGTCGCGCGGCTTGGCCTGCTGGGCCGCGCAGACGGCCTGCCACTGGGCCGGCACCAGGAAGATCGACGTGGTGCCCTCGACCTCGAGCGTGTCGAGCATGTCGTTCGGATCGAAGGCGCCGAGCGGGGGGATCACCGAGAGCGCGCCCATGTAGATCAGCGGCGTCATCGCCCCGAGTCCGGCGATGTGGAACATCGGCGCCACACACGAGCCGATGTCGTCGCGCCGGGTTCCCAGCACCTGCAGGCAGATCATCGCCTGCGCCTGCAGATTCTGGTGGGTGAGCATGGCGCCCTTGGGCTTTCCGGTGGTGCCCGAGGTGTACATGATCATCGCGACGGTTTCTTCCGGGATGTCGATCACCGGGAGATCCGAGTCGTCCTCCGCGGCGAGATCCTCGTACTTCAGGTGCGCCGGGTTGTCGGTGTCACCGACGACGATGGTGTGATCGATCGCATCGTTCGCACCGGCGACGGCGTCGGCGAGCGGGGCGAGCATCGACTCGGTGACGATCACCTTGGCGCCGGAGTCCTGCACCAGGAAGCCGATCTCCGGCGGCGCCATCCGCACGTTCA
>NZ_JBJURU010000009.1:179014-213547 GCF_046098115.1 Gordonia sp. VNK21
GGCGAGCCGCGGAAGCTAGGCTTGCTGTACGAGCTGTGCGAGCTCCAGCTCCCGTGGTGCAGCTAGAAGGACCACGGCCGGGTCACCGTCCGGCAGACGCGCCGGGTCGTCCGGTTCGGCGCGCTGGACTTCGACGCTCACTAGTCGACCCCACGGCGGGGCCGGAGCCTGTGGCACGAGTTGCGGTACTTGCGCTGGAAGGGCCTCCGCTACTTGCACCGGCAGAAGCCGGTCTGGCTCTACAGCGGCTAGTGGACGCACGACCTCCCCGCGCTACGCGACGCGTTCGAGCCGAGCTAGCCGGCCCACCACGGCCGCCACTGGCGCGCGTAGCACCTGGGCCTCTACTTGCTGCAGCGGCAGCCGCTGCACCCGCTCTAGCAGATGGCGCCTGGCTTGTACTACCGCCCGATGACCGTCTTGGGCGTCCCGTGGCGGCTGCGGAAGGCGCCGCCGACCAAGGTGAGGCCGCTGGACCAGGCAGTCCTGCTCCTCCCGAAGGAGATGCAGCACCTGGCCCGGTTCCTGTACTAGTAGAGCCCGCCCCTCTTGTAGATGACGCGGCTCCACCTCTTGCACGAGATGCCTGTGGGCTCGTAGCAGCTTCGGCGGTAATAGCCTGCGCGGCGATCTCGCCCACGTCGCCGACGGCGACGTCGTTCATCTCCGGGTCCACGATGCGCGCGGTCACCGCCGGCACCACCCGGCCGATCGAGCCGAGCTTGCGCAGCGCATCGCGCCCCTCCAGCACGCAGGTGATCGGCGACATCTCGGTCTGGCCGAAGACGGCCACGTTCATCGCCTCCGGGAAGGTCGCGTTCATGGCGTTGAGCACGGTGTCCGAGGCCGGGGCGGCACCCCAGCTGATCACTCGCAGCTTCAGGTCGCGCGGCTTGGCCTGCTGGGCCGCGCAGACGGCCTGCCACTGGGCCGGCACCAGGAAGATCGACGTGGTGCCCTCGACCTCGAGCGTGTCGAGCATGTCGTTCGGATCGAAGGCGCCGAGCGGGTGGATCACCGAGAGCGCGCCCATGTAGATCAGCGGCGTCATCGCCCCGAGTCCGGCGATGTGGAACATCGGCGCCACACACGAGCCGATGTCGTCGCGCCGGGTTCCCAGCACCTGCAGGCAGATCATCGCCTGCGCCTGCAGATTCTGGTGGGTGAGCATGGCGCCCTTGGGCTTTCCGGTGGTGCCCGAGGTGTACATGATCATCGCGACGGTTTCTTCCGGGATGTCGATCACCGGGAGATCCGAGTCGTCCTCCGCGGCGAGATCCTCGTACTTCAGGTGCGCCGGGTTGTCGGTGTCACCGACGACGATGGTGTGATCGATCGCATCGTTCGCACCGGCGACGGCGTCGGCGAGCGGGGCGAGCATCGACTCGGTGACGATCACCTTGGCGCCGGAGTCCTGCACCAGGAAGCCGATCTCCGGCGGCGCCATCCGCACGTTCACCGGCACCGGAATGGCTCCGATGATGTTGGCCGCGATCACGATCTCGACGTACTCGGTGCGGTTGAGCATCACCACCAGCAGCCGGTCGCCGAAGCCCACCCCGCGCCGGCGGAGGGCGGCAGCCAGCCGATGGCTGCGGTCGTCGAGCTCCTTCCAGGTGGTGGTCTCCCCCAAAAAGCGCATCGCCGGCCCGTCGGGGTTCATGTCGGCGTGGCGGCGGATCTGGTTGATCCAGTGGTTGCGGCGCGAACGGGTCGGTTCGCTGGCGGGGTCGAGGTTCAAGCTCGCGGTCATCGGGTTGCTCCTTCAGCGGTGCGGGTGGGGTGAGAGTCGCCGGCGGCGACGTGGCCTTCGATGGACGTGCGGTTCTGGGTCGGCGGGCGGTGCGGTCACTGACCTCCCGAGGCGAAGGCCCGCAGCGCGGCCGTGAACTCCGGCGACTGCAGCAGCTGCGTCTGCCCGGCGATCTCCCGGTCGACGGCAGCGCCGAATCCGGACAGGGTGTGCGCATCCATCGCCGACTTGGTGGCCACCAGCGCCGAGCGGGAGGTGCGCAGCAACTTGGCCACCACTCGGTTCACGACGGACTCGAGGGCTTCGGCTTCTTCGACGAAGCCGTTGATCAGGCCGTAGTCGAAATCCTCAGCCGCCCAGAGCTTCTCACCGAGCAGTGCCATCGCATTGGCGCGCGCCCGGCCGACGGACGCGGCGAAGGTGGCGCTCGCGGCGCCGTCGGGCATAAGGCCGATGTTGACGAAGGCGAGCATGAAGTACGACCGGGCCGTGGCGTAGACCAGGTCGGCGGCCACAGCCAGGGAGGCGCCGATGCCCACGGCGGCGCCGTCGAGAGCGGCGACCACCGGGACCGGGACGCTGCGCACCGCAGAGACCAGTTGCGAGCCGTTCTCGATGATCGCCCGGGAGTCGGCTTCGTCGAAGCCGCCGGACCCTCCGGCGGCCAGCGCCGAGCCCGCCATTCCGGCCACGTCGGCGCCGGCGCTGAAGGCGCCGCCGCGTCCGGACAGGACCAGCACGCGGACGGCGGGATCGTCCGACCACAGCCGGCAGAGCTCGATGATCCGCGCCGAGGCCCGGTCGTCGAGCGCGTTGAGCTGTCCCGGACGATCGATCTCGAGACGGGCGACGCCGTCCTCGCCGAGACTGCTCCAGATGCCGTCTACCTGGATCGCTTCGCTGCTCATCGCATCCTTCCCGTGCCCGGCCGGCGCCCGGCTTGGGTCACCGTAACACCATCAAGTGATCCACATCATGCGAATACCAATTAACATAAGTGTACTTATACATATCTGCACCTGCAGATTAACAACTCTGCCCGATTTGCGTCCTGCGGATTTCGGATTCGATAACATGCTCTTTCATGACACCTGGGCAGCTTCTGAACGGCACCGCGCGCCGTTCCCGGCCCGACCGCCGGGCCACGATCCTGGCCGCGGCCACCGCCGCCTTCTCCGCCGACGGGTATCACGCCACCAAACTGAGCCGGATCGCCGAGGCGACGGGGATCTCCACCCCGGCCCTGTACCGACACTTCGCCAACAAGAGCGAACTGCTCGCGGCGGTGACCTGCGACATGGCGCTGCGGATCGCCGGCGTTCTCGAGTCCGTCCCGCCGCGCCCGGACGATCCGCGCGGCGAGTTGGCCGAGCTGATCGAGGGCTATGTGGCCGACGTGCTCAACCACCGCGACAACGCCGATCTCTTCCGGTGGGAGGCCACCTCGCTGACCGCGGAGGATCGCCGGTACGTGCGGGACATCCGGCTCACCGGGCACCGCCGGGTCCGCGCGCTGCTCCAGACCCTGCGGCCGGATTTGAGCAGACTCGATGCCGACGTGCTCACCGATGCGGTCTTCGCGGTGGCCTCGAGTCCGGCGAGTCATCGGATCACCATGCCGCGCAAGACGATCGTCGCCCTGATGCGCGATGCCGCGCTGACCGTCGCCGAGGTCGACCTTCCGCCCGAGGGACCCGACACCGCGTCGACCGGTCTGTCGCCGGCCGGGCGACGTGAATCGGTGCTGGCCGCCGCCGTCGGGCTGTTCGCCGACCGCGGCTTTCACGAGGTGACGGTCGAGGACATCGGCACCGCCTCCGGGCTGCCGCCGTCCGGGGTCTACCGGCACTTCCCGTCCAAGCAGGCCATCGTCGCCGCGGCGCTCGAGCGAGCCTCCGGCCGGGTGACCGCGGCGATCGCCGACGGGCTCGCCCAAGCCGGATCGGCCACAGCGGCCGTCAGTTCACTGGCGCGGTCCTACGGCAGGCTGTGCGCCGACGATCGGGCGATCATCACCGTCTACCGGCGCTGCTTCGGTGCGCTCGAGCCGCAGGAGCGCACCGCGCTGCGTCGCCAGCAACGGGCCAACATCGACGAATGGTCCACCTGGCTGCTCGCGGCACGTCCCGAACTGTCTTCCGCGGCAGCACGTTTCCTGGTTCACGCCGCCCTGGACACCACGGGCGATCTCACCGGCGCACCGCACCCCTGCGGTGCGGCCCGCGCCGCCGCCGTCGCCGACGCGGTGCTGCTGCGCACTGCGGCCCCGGCCTGACCGATCAGACGGTGTCGAGGTCGTCGACCACCCAGCGATCACCGTCGCGGATCAGGGTGATCAGGACCCGGGAGCTGTAGTCGAGGCCCTGGTCACCCACCGCCGGCACCTGCGGCGAGGTCACCTTCTGGTCGAGCGCGACCAGCACCACCGCCCGGTTCTCCGAGATCGACTTCAGGCCGGCGTTCACGGCCGTGCCCACCGAGGTGGCGTTCGCCTCGTCGTTGCCGGTGCGGGCGTCCTGGGAGGACTTGATGTAGCGGTCGGCGAAGTCCTTCGTGGAGATCGACCGGATCCGTTGGTCCAGTTCCGCATAGTCGCCGGAGCGGTAGCTGACGATGTCGACGGCGTAGGTCTTCGCCGTAGTCAGCGCCTGCTCACCGAGCCCCGAGTCCGGCCCCAGACCGTCGTCGTCCACGGTCGCGTAGAGGAAGCCGAGCACGCCCACGATCACGGCCAGCACCACTGCCAGCGCGGCGAGGGCCGGCACCAGCCAGCGCGGCACCGAACTGCGGCGGGAGCGGCCGGAATCGGTCACCCGGCCGGGGATCCGGGACGGGTCGACCCCGCCGGGCGTGCCGTCGTCGTCCGCGTCGACAGCGGACTCGGCGCCGTCAGCGGCCGCGTCGGCGCCGGAATCGTCGTCGTGGACGAGGCCTTTGCGCGCCGCCTTCTTCGCCGCCGCCGTCCGCGCCTTCTCCCTGTTCTCCCGGTTGGCCCGCAGGAAGTCGTCGCGGTCGAGCGGCGACACGTCGTCGTTCGCGCCGGCCGGACCGGACTCGCCGGATTCCTCAGGGGTCTTCGCCATGGGCACCAATCTAACCGCACCGGCCCGTGCGCCCGGGTCCAGACGGCGCCCGCCGGACGGAGTTTGCGCAAACCGGGCTCGGTCCGGTGACCGCTCACCGCTACTCTCAAGGCGGACCCTCACCATTCATCGGAAAGACCCCATGGCCCCTCTCGACTCCACCTCCCGACCGGGCGGCCGTTCCGGCCTGGCCCGGCGACCGCAGTTGTCCGAAGAGGTCGCGAGCGTGCTGCGGCACAAGATCATGACCGCCGAGCTGCGTCCGGGCGATCCGATCCGGATGGACGAGACGGCCGTCGAGCTGGGTGTGAGCGTGACGCCGGTGCGCGAGGCGCTGCTCACGCTGCGCGGTGACGGCATGGTCGACAGCGCACCGCACCGCGGCTATGTGGTGGCCGCGATGACACGGACCGATGTCGAGGACATCTTCTGGCTGCAGGGTCAGGCCGCCGACCGGATCGCCCGCCGCACCGCAGGGCTGATCGACGACGACGGGATCGCCGAACTCGCCGCGGCCGCCGACCGGCTGCGCGGCGCGGTGGCCGACCGCGACATCCCCGCGATCATCGACGCCGAGTTCCTCTTCCATCGCACCCACAATCGGATCAGCGCCAGCCACAAACTGGCCTGGTTCCTGCTCAGCGCCACCCGATACACCCCGCACCAGCTCTACGCGGCCGACCCGGGCTGGGCGCAGGTGGCGTTCTCGAGTCACGAGGACCTGATCGCCGCCTACCGGGCCCGCGATCCGCAGGCGGCCGCCGCCGCGGTGGGCCGCCAGTTCACCGACGGCGCGCAGCGGCTGATCGCTCATCTGTCGCAGACCGGGATCTGGGCCGACGACCAGCCCTGACCAGTCGTTTTGCCGTAGACCAGATCGATGGGCTAAAGTCTGATCTCGGTTCGAAAGTGCATTCCCCCATAGCTCAATTGGCAGAGCATTCGACTGTTAATCGAACGGTTACTGGTTCGAGTCCAGTTGGGGGAGCAAGTTTTCAACGACGAAGACCCGGTCCCGCCGGGTCTTCGTCGTTTCTGCATCCACCGTCGAGGAGCCGTCCGACAGATCGCGGTGTGGTTACCGCGCGTGCGAGCGATCCCGGGTAGGCGTTACCGTGGAGTCATCATGACCGCACGAGACCAGGAGGCCGCCGGCGCACCACGCGCCCTCGGCAGATGACCGCGCCCCGACGCCGATCCACCCGGATCGGCGGCATCGTCATCACTTCTGCGCGCCCGGGTTCTCCGGGCCCGCCCCTCCTGTTCCTCCCGCGTCCGCCCGACGCGGCACAGCACACCACGAAACGGTTCTGTCATGAAGCACTGCACCCAGCCCGAGATTCTCGCCGCCTTCCGCGGCGCCACCCGCAGCGAGGTCAAGCGGGTCACCTTCCGCCCCGACTTCGACGAGGTGGACTTCTCCCGACTCGACTTCTACGGCTGGCGCGACCCCAAACTGGCGCGCCGCTCCTACATCGTCGTCGAGCACGAGGGTGAACTGGTCGCGCTGATCCTCAATCGCGCCGACGCCCGACCGTCCCGCAAAGCCATGTGCGCCTGGTGCCGGGATGTGGACCTGACCCAGGACGTGGTGATGGTCAGCGTGCGCCGGGCCGGCGCCAAGGGCCGCCGCGGCGCCACTGTCGGCACTCTGGTCTGCGAGGACTTCGGCTGTTCGAGGCATGTCCGCAAACTGCCGCCGGCCTTCCACAAGGGCACCGATCTGGACGCCATCCGCGAGGAGCAGGTCGCCGGCCTGCGCCACCGGGTGGACGCGTTCGTCGCCCAGATCCTCGCCGACGACTGACCGCCGGGCCGTCGGCGCCCGAGGCTCGGCCTAGATGGACCGGAACGAGAGGGCGCCGACGGTGTCGGCCTGCCGGTACCGCAGATACTTCTCCACCGTGTCCACCGGCACCGCCGAGGTGGCGGTGGCGACAGTGGCCACCAGGAATTCGCCGGAGTCGCCGTCACGCCACTTCCCGGTGTCGAATCCGGAGATGTACGCGCCCGGGATGGCGTTCAGGTCGCCGTCGTCGTACTGACCGACCGCCGCGGCGGCGGCTGCGGCGTCGTCCATGGTGAAGACGTACTGCGTCAGCATCAGGTCGCCGCCTTCGGCCTTCCAGACGAGTAGCGAGCCGTACTTGCAGCCGAGCGAGGTCAGCTTCCCGCCTTCCTCGAGCGGACCGCAGGTGTCGGCGTCCTGCCCCTTGACCCAGTCGGCGTGCAGCGACACCCCGTCCATCCGGAAGTCCCACGGACCGTCGAACTCGCTGTAGGCGAACCTCGCGCCGGGCCGGGTGCCGGTGGTCGTGCTCGTCGTGGTGCTCGTCGAGGTCGACGTCGAGGTCGACGTCGAGCTGCTCGCGGTGGTCGACGACGAGGCAGAGGCCGTTCTGTTCTCGTCGTCGTCATCGCCGGTCAGGAAGAACACGGCGGTGGCGACGATGGCGGCGACCACGACCACCGCCGCGACACCGATGCCGATGTTGCGCCCGGTGTTCGGCTTCTTCGGCGGCTCGAATCCGGGTTGCTGATAGCCGAACTGCTGCTGATAGCCGAACTGCTGCTGATAGCCGGGCTGCTGGGCGAACACCGTCTGCTCGTAGCCGGGCTGGGCGCCGTAGGGCGGCTGCTGCTGACTTCCCGGCTGCTGGGCGTATCCGGGCTGCTGTCCGTACCCCGGCTGCTGCTGACCTCCCGGCTGCTGCCCGTAGCCCGGCTGCTGTCCGTAGCCCGGTTGCTGTTGACTCCCCGGCTGTTGTCCGTACCCGGGCTGCTGGCCGGGCGCCGGCGATTGGCCCTGCTGCGGGAAGCGCGGATCCGGCGCGCCGCCCCGGCCGGATCCGTACGGATCGGATCCATATGGGGGCCCGGGCGGGTACGTCATCTGATTCGGCCTCTCACTCGACAGTCGCCGTGCGTGCCCGAAGCTCGGGCACAGTGCCACTAATGTCGCACACTCCCCCATCACCCCGCTGCGGGCGTTCATTTGTCCGCTTTACCCTAGTTGACATAAAGTTTGCACGGGTGCAATAATGCACTAGTGCAAAGCAATGGTAAAGGGATGCGCGAGAAGCATCGGGAGCAGACCCTGCGGGATCTGCACCGTGCCGCCCTGGACCTGGTTCAGCGCGACGGCCTGGCCGAGACCCCCGTCACGGCGATCGCCGAACGCGCCGGCGTCTCGCGGCGGACCTTCTTCAACTACTACGCGTCCAAAGAAGACGCGGTCCTGGGCCTGACCCCGCCGACGATCCCCACCGAGACACTCGATTCGTTCCTCGATCTGCCGGCCGGCCAGCAGCGTTTCAAGGAGATCCTCCGGCTCTCCGTCGCCACGCTGGCCACCGGCCCGCCCGGCGACTCGCGCAGCGAGATCAAAGACCTTCTGATCGCGTACCCGGAACTCGCCGCCCGGCTCCGACGCCATCACATCGACCTGGCGGACCTGCTCACCGAGGCGATCACCGACCGTCTCGCCACCAGCGGCTATCCGGTCAGTTCCTCCGACAGCGCCCGCGCGGTGATCACGCTCGCATTCGCCGTCCTGAGCTTCGCCGGCAGCCGCGACCCCGCAGGCCTCAACACCTCCGACCCCGAAGCCATCGACACAGCCCTGACCATCTTCAAGAACGCCCTGAAAGAGATCTGATGACCACAGCCCCATCCCCGGTCGTCGACGACGACGACACAAAGACATCCGGCCGGACCATCCTGTTCCTGTTCATCGGTCTGATGATCACGATGCTGCTGGCAGCGCTCAACCAGACCATGCTCGCGACCGCCCTGCCGACCATCGTCGGCGATCTCAACGGCGTCGACCAGATGAGCTGGGTGATCACCGGCTACATCCTGGCGACCACGGTCGTCATGCCGGTCTACGGCCGCATCAGCGACATCCTCGGCCGAAAGCCGGTGCTGCTCACCGCGATCACCCTGTTCATCGTCGGGTCCATCATCGGCGGCCTGTCCGGGAACATCGAGATGCTGATCATCGCCCGCGTGGTGCAGGGCCTCGGCGGCGGCGGTCTGATGATCCTGTCGCAGGCGGCGATCGCCGACGTCGTCCCGGCGCGCGACCGCGGCAAGTACATGGGCGCCATGGGTGCGGTCTTCGCGGTCGCCTCGGTGGCCGGCCCGCTGCTGGGCGGCTGGCTCACCGAAGGTCCCGGCTGGCGCTGGGCGTTCTGGCTGAACCTGCCGCTGGGCGCGCTGGCCATCGCCGCGACCATCGCCTTCATGCACCTGCCCAAGAAGGTGCATGAGACCAAGCCGAAGCTCGACTACCTCGGCATGGCCTTGATCGCCGGGGCGACCACCACCCTGACGCTGGCCTGCACCTGGGGCGGCACCACCTACGGCTGGGGTTCGCCGCAGATCATCGGCCTGTTCGTCGCCACCGCCGTCCTCGCCGCCGCCTTCTGCTGGGCCGAGACCAAGGCCGAACTGCCGACCATCCCGATGAGCCTGTTCCGGGAGCGGAACTTCACCCTGACGGTGATCGCCGCTCTGGCCGTCGGCGTCGCGATGTTCGGCACCATCGGCTACATGCCCACCTACATCCAGATGGTCAGCGGCGTCGACGCCACCCAGGCCGGCCTGCTGATGATCCCGATGATGGGCGGCCTGCTGGTCACCTCCATCGCGTCCGGTCAGGCGGTGAGCCGCACCGGAAAGTACAAGGGTTACCCGCTCGCCGGCACCCTGGTGATGGCGATCGGCATGGTGCTGCTCTCGCAGATGACCATCGACACCCCCAAGTGGGAGATGTGCCTCTACCTGGGCGTATTCGGCGCCGGCATCGGTCTGTGCATGCAGATCCTCACCCTGATCGTGCAGAACACCTTCCCGGGCCGGATCGTCGGCACCGCGACGGCCGCGAGCAACTACTTCCGGCAGGTCGGCGCCACGCTCGGCTCGGCCGTGGTGGGCGCGGTCTTCACCTCCCGGCTCAAGACGGAGCTGGGCGAGCGCCTGCACGGCGGTGAGATGTCGGGCGATGCCGCCCGCCAGCACCTCACCCCCGGCGAGGTGAACAAGCTGCCCGGCGAGATCCGGATCCCGGTGATCGAGGCCTACAACGAGGCCCTGCTGCCGGTGTTCCTGTTCCTGGTGCCGCTGATCATCGTCGCCTTCCTGGTGCTGCTGTTCATCGAGCGCAAGGACCTGGCGACCACCGTGAAGAACGAGATCCCCGCCGAATCGCTCGCCGAAGGCCAACTACTCGAGATGGTCGACCAGGACGACCTGTACGGCAAGCCCGGCGACACTGCCGGATCGGCGTCGACGTCACGGGCGCCGGCCAAGAGCTGATCGTCGACGACGCCGAGGGCGCCGGCACCGCACACCGCGGCACCGGCGCCCTCCGTCATTTGCAGACTACGACGAGCGGGCCGATCACTATCGCGGAACCCAAACGCCGTGCTCTCCGCTGCACCCATACGTCTGACCGTCGACGACCTTGGTCGAATCCACTCCCGGCGCACAGGGTTCCCCCGTCACGTCCGGGTGCTGATTGATCGTCGGCTCGATCGGGACATTCGGAACCCAGACGTCGCCGTTCTCACCGCCGCAGACCATGCTTCCGTAGACCTCGCCGGCCGTGGCGCACCAGCCGTAGAGCTCCGGCTCGACGACGGTCGGCGCAGGCTCCTCGACGACAACGGTGGACTCGGTCGGGGTCTGTGTGACGGTCGTGTGACTGGTGACGGTCACCGCGGACGGCCTGGGCTTCTCCTGGTGCTCCCCGGAGCCGCACGCCGTCAGACCGATCAGGACGCTTGCCGCGGCGGCACCGACAATCCAGTTCTTCATGTCGGGGATGCTAGCGAGGGCTTCGGACACCGAACTCACTGTCGTCCGAACGTACCTCGGGCCTCGGCGGCCGACTCACCGCCTCGAAGAACGAGATCCCCGCCGAATCGCTCGCCGAAGGCCAACTACTCGAGATGGTCGACCAGGACGACCTGTACGGCAAACCCGGCGACAGTGCCGGATCGGCGTCGACGTCACGGGCGCCGGCCAAGAGCTGATCGTCGACGACGCCGAGGGCGCCGGAGCCGGGTTCCGGCTGATCTGACCGCAAAGATCGTCCGCTGAGAGCGCCTCCGAGGGCAAATAGCCCTCGGAGCGGCGCTGAGCGGACGATCTTTGCAGCGCTACTTCAAGACGCGGGCGAAGAAGCCGTCGAACGCCTGTGCACGAGCGAGTCGGCACACCGCGGGATCGTGGTGGGGCCACCGGGACTTGAACCCGGGACCTACGGATTATGAGTCCGCGGCTCTAACCAACTGAGCTATAGCCCCCTGCGCCGGTACCCGGCGACGAATCGGTAGCCTACCCGACGCCGGGCCGCCCGCCGGACGGGGTTTGGTGCAGTGTGTCAGGCTGCCGAGCCGCGGTGGTGCTCGTGTTCTTCCAGGTGTCGGATCTCCTTGCGGATCTTGAACCAGAAGTACCCGCCGACCACTATCACCACGGCCAGCACGATGATCGGCACGGCCCAGTGGAGCGCCGTCATGAACACCGCGACGCCCAGAGCGATCACCATCACCAGCCCCACCACCACAGCGGTGATCGCGATGATCTTCAACTCATGCAGCTTCTCGCGTGCGTCCTCGCGTATTTCGCCCGACATCAGCTCGTCCCTCTCCAATTCCGGGTCCGTTCACGGCTATGCCGGGAGACCTTGCCGGCAGCTCCATCACTCTAAGTCTTCCGCCCGATGCGGGTCCGGGCCATTGCACGCAAGCCCTGTGCAGACTCGATTCCAGCATGAGTCCGCCAGAACCGCACCTTGCCGTCGCCGCTTCCGTCAGCCGGCCGACTGCGCCGTGGCGATCTGCCGCACTCGCCGGTACAGCCACGCCACCAGCGCGACGAAGACCAGCACGCCCACCAACTGGGCCCAGTCCCCGTACCCGGATCCGATGAACGGCAGCCCCAGCGGCTCGTCGTCGCCGGTGGCGGCGACGATCCCGGCGAAGATCACGCCGTAGAGACTCTCGCCGACGATCAGACCGGTCGCCATCAGCACACCGAGCCGCTTGCGCTTCTCGGCTCCGTCGCCCTGCGCGTCGGCCCACCGGTCGTAGACGCGTCCGATGAACGCACCGATCGGGATGATCAGAGTCAGCGCCATCGGCAGGTACATGCCCATGCCCACGGCCAGCGGCGGCAGCCGCAGACTCCGGGTGGTCTTGCCGAGCACCTCGTCGACGACGATCACACCGGCCCCGATCGCCGCGCCCAGCCCGATCAGGCCCCAGTCCAGGTCGCCGCCGAAGACGCCCTGCGCCAGTGACGACATCAGCGCCGCCTGCGGGGCGGCGAGCGCGTCGGCCCCGGCGTCGGGCGCGCCGACGAAACCGAAGGCGGTGTTCATCAACTGCAGCACCGGCGGAATGATCGCCGCACCGAAGAGCACGCCGATGATCAGCGCCACCTGCTGCTTCCACGGGGTCGCGCCGACGAGCTGGCCGGTCTTGAGGTCCTGCAGATTGTCGTTCGAGATGGTCGCGATCCCGAACACCACCGCAGCGGTGAACAGGGTGAACGCCACCATGGCCGCGATCTGATCGTCGCCGTCGGCCCCGTGCACCAGCTTGAACAGCACCGCCGCCAGCAGCACCACCAGAATGCCGACGCCGGAGATCGGACTGTTGGACGAGCCGATCAGACCGGCCATGTAGCCGCACACCGCCGCCACCAGCAGACCGATCAGCAGCGCGAAGACCACGGCCAGCGCGATCAGTCCGCCCGCCTTGTCCCCGATCGCGGTCCCGGAAACGAAGTCCCACAGCAGCCAGCCGATCGGCACCATCGCCACCAGCACCGTGATCACCACGTACTGAATCGGGATGTCGCGTTCGGTGATGTCGACGGCCGCCCCGTCGCGCCGCAGCCGGGTGCTGCGCATGGACTCGGCGATGCCGCGCGCGATCGGCACGATCAGCTTCACCAAGGTCCACACGGCGGCCACCGCGATGGCGCCGGCGCCGATGAACCGGATGTCGTCGGAGAACACCCCGGAAGTGAAGTCGAGCAGATCCGAACCGGACGGCACCTCACCCCACGTCCGGGTCGGCAGCAGCACGAAGTAGGCGATCACCAGGCCCACCAGCATGGCCACACCCACCGACACGCCCACCAGGTGCCCCACACCGATCAGCGCCAGCGACAGGCTCGCCCCGTACATGGTGGCGCCGCTGCCCACCTTCACCGCACCGGCCACCGAACTGCTGACCAGTTTGAGCGACGAGATCAGCGAGAACAGCGCCGCGCCCAGACCACCGATGACGATGGTGCGCATGCCGGCCCGGCTCTCCTCCACACCGCCCTCACTGTCGCCGACCTTGAGGACTTCGGCGGCGGCCACACCTTCCGGATACGGCAGATCCGAGCCGGTGACCAGAGCCCGCCGCAGCGGGATGGAGTACATGACGCCGAGGATGCCGCCGAGCGCACAGATCGCCACCGTCTGCCAGTACGGGAAGCCCGACCACCAGCCGATCATGATCAGGCCGGGCAGCACGAAGATGATCGCGGACAGCGTGCCGGCCGCCGAGGCGATCGTCTGCACGATGTTGTTCTCGACGATCGAATGCCCGGAGAAGTAGCGCAGCACCGACATCGAGATCACCGCGGCCGGAATGGCGGTGGCGAACGTCAGGCCCACCTTGAGCCCCAGGTAGACGTTGGCGGCGGTGAACACCAAGGTGATCAGCCCACCGAGGATCACTCCGCGGAGAGTCAATTCCTTCACGGTGGTCTGCTGCGGTGCCGTCATGCGCGCTCCTGTCGACGAGGGATCCGGCCGCCGCGACGGCCCGCGAAACCCTTGCCTCTCTGTAGAACTGTCTCCCGGTAGAACTGTTTCACTCTAGAACTGTCTCACTGTAGAACCCGGGCCGACCCCGTCGCGCGCGGACAGCCGGATCGGCGAACGCCTCTAGACTGGCAGCACTATGCGGACCGTCTCCGACCTGCGCGTCGTCGCCACCTCATCGCTGGTGAGCGTGGCCGATGTGACCCTGAACCTGGTGGTCGCCGCGATCACCGGGTCCACGGTGATGCTCTCCCAGGCATTGCAGGGCCTGTCGGATCTGGTGACCGGCGGACTGCTGCTGGTGGGCGTGCGGCGTTCGCGCCGCAAGGCCGACGCCCGATTCCCGTTCGGCTACGGCCGCGAGGTCTTCTTCTGGGCACTGATCGCGAGCATGATCATGTTCGTCGGCACCGGCGCGGTATCGCTGCTGCTGGGTTACCGGGAGGCCGTCGATCCGGAGCCGGTGCAGCGGATCTGGCTGGCGTTCGTCATGCTGACGGCCGGGCTGGCCGGCAACGGCTACGCCTTCTCACTGAGTGTGCGACGGCTGCGCGCGGAGGGCCGCACCCGACATCGGGGCTGGTGGGAGCAACTGCGCCGGTCGAGTCTGATCGAGACCAAGGCCACCTTCATCATCGACTTCGTCGGCACCGCAGCCGCCGTACTCGGTCTGGTCTCGCTGGGTCTGTACCAGTTGACCGGGGTCACCCGGTTCGACGGCATCGGCTCGATGGTCATCGGTCTGACCATGATGGCCTCGGCGACGCTGCTCATGTGGGACCTGCACGAGCTGATCGTGGGCCGCGGCGTCGATCCCCGCACCCGCGCCGAACTGGCCCGCCGGGCCCTGGAGGTGGACGGAGTGAGCGAGGTGCTGGACCTGCTCACCATGTACGTCGGCTCCTCCAAGCTGTTCGTCGTGATGGAACTGCATCTGGACGACGGTTACACGACCACCGACATCGAGCGGATCACCGACGAGGTGAAAGCTCATGTCCGCCAGTGCGTCCCGCTGGTCCATCACATCCAGATCGAGGTCGAGACGCCGACCGGCGAGATCCCCGGCGGCTGAGGCTAGTCGGCCGAGTCGAAGGCCTGATCGAGCAGGCTGCGCCGATAGGACTCGAGCGCCACCAGGTCGCCGAAGAGCGCGTTGTACCCGTCCGGGTCGCCGCCCGGCGACATCCGGCGCAGCTTGGACTTCAGGTCGGCGATCTGCACCCCCACCCAGACCTCCTGGGAGCGCGCCAGCACCGAGTGGATGTAGCGCGGCAGGTTCTCCTCGCTGACCGGGATCTCCTCCACCGCCAGTTCGCTGACCAGCGGGGTCAGCGCGGGCGTGTCCACGGCTTGGCTCACCGCGTCCACCCAGGTGGCTCCGGACAGCCCCGAGGCGGTGCCGCCCGCCTTCGAGATCGCCTCCCGGACAGCGGCGTACGACCGATCGGAGAAGCATTCGACGGGCAGTGAATCGAAGACGGTGCCGGCGATGCCCGGATACTGGATCGCCGACTTGAGCGCCTCGCGCTGCGGCCACAGCCGCGGATCGTTGGCGATCGGTTTGGCGGTCGGCGGCGGCGAGGTGGCTTCGGGCCGCATCCTGGGCCCCGGCCGGCTGCCGGCTCGCCCGCGGCCCCGCCCGGCGGTCTGCCGCACCCGGGAGAGCACCTGGGCGACGTCCTCCCAGCCCACCCAGCCGGCCAGCTGCCGGGCGTATTCGTCGCGCAGCGCCACGTCGCGGATGCGGGCCACCACCGGCACGGTGTCGCGCAGCGCGGCCACCCGCCCTTCAGCGGTGTCCAGATCGTGTTTGGCGATCAGCGCTTTGATGGCGAACTCGAACATCGGGATCCGCCGGGCGATCAGATCCCGCAGCGCCGCATCCCCGGACCGCTGCCGCAGATCGCACGGGTCCATCCCGTCCGGGGCCACCGCCACAAAGGTCTGCCCGGCGATGGCCTGCTCGCCCTCGAAGGCCTTGAGCGCCGCCGCCTGACCGGCCTCGTCGCCGTCGAAGGTGTAGATCACCTCACCGCGGAAGTAGGAGTCGTCCATCATCAGCCGCCGGATCAGTGCCAGGTGATCCTCGCCGAAGGCGGTGCCGCAGGCGGCGACGGCGGTGGTCACGCCGGCGGCGTGCATGGCCATCACGTCGGTGTAGCCCTCCACGATCACCACCTGGTGCCCGCGGGCGATGTCGCGTTTGGCCAGATCCAGCCCGAACAGCACCTGAGACTTCTTGTACAGCATGGTCTCCGGCGTGTTCATGTACTTGCCGAGCTGATCGTCCTCGAACAGCTTGCGTGCGCCGAAGCCGATCACGTCGCCGGCCAGATTCCGGATGGGCCAGAGCAACCGCCGGTGGAACCGGTCGATGGGGCCTTTGCGGCCCTCCTTCGACAGGCCGGCCTCGCGCAGCTCCTCGAAGGTGAAGCCCTGGGACTGCAGGGCTTTGGTCATGGTGTCCCACCCGGCCGGGGCGTAGCCGCAGCCGAACCGCTGGGCGGCCGTCCCGTCGAATCCGCGGCCGGTCAGGAAGTCGCGGGCCGGCTGCGCGTCGGGGGTGCGCAGTTGCTCGGCGTAGTACCGCTGGGCCGCGGCGTTCGCGGCGACCAGCCGGGCGCGGGTGCCGCGGTCGCGTTTGATCACCCCGCCGCCGCCCTCGTAGCTGATGCGGTAGCCGATCCGGTCGGCGAGCTGCTCGACCGCCTCGACGAAGCTGATGTGCTCCTGCTTCTGCAGGAAGCTGTAGACGTCCCCGCCCTCGCCGCAGCCGAAGCAGTGGAAGTGCCCGTGGTTGGGGCGCACCTGGAACGACGGCGTCTTCTCGTCGTGGAACGGGCACAGGCCCTTCATGCTGTCCGCGCCGGCCCGCCGCAGCGCCACGTATTCGCCGATGACCTCCTCGATCCGCGTCTGTTCACGGATCGCCGTGATGTCGCGATCGGGGATTCGGCCTGGCACCGCACCAGTCTAGCCACCGGTCGGCCGAAGGCCCGGTGAGCGGGCGGAGCCGCCCTGGACGCCCGCCGCCACACCGATGTCGTACCCCCGACCTACCGTGAACACAGTCGAACACCTGAGCGAACCGGGCTCCTGGGTTCGGCCGTCCGGAAGGAGAGGTCCCATGTGTGAATTCGATCCGCGGTGCGAGGGCTCCGATGCCCTGGTGGGCAACGCCCTCGCCCAGATAGCGATGGGCCGGTGGGCGGTGACCGGCATCTACGGCGACGCGGACACCACCCCGTTCGCCTACACCACCGGTCTCACCGAGTTCGGCCGCCCGGAGCTGGTGATCACCGGCATAGCGCCGGCGCCGGCGTGCCGCATTCTCAATGCGGCGGGCCACCGGATCACCACCGGGGCGGCCTTCTCCCCCGGCGACACGGTCGACCGCGTGCTCGCCGAGCCCTACCTGCCGTACGTGCTGCCGGTGGTCGACGACGCCGAGCTGACGGTCACCCGGCTGCTCTACGGTCCGGACGTCGAGGTGCTCCAGCTGGTGTGGCCGGACCGCTACGGCCACTATCCGTGGGAGCCGGAGTTCACCATCGACCGCGACCAGCAGCCCCTGCTCGGGCTGCCGCTGGCCGCATGACCGGCCGCGGAGCGCACTGCCGGGGCCTGCGGTCGACGAGCCGGCGATCAGCCGCGCAGCGATCGGCACCGGTGAGCTCGTCGCGGCGACGGCCGGCCGCTCAGCGGTGGAAGCTCAGCCCCTGCACACCCCAGCCGAGAGCAGTCACCTCATCGGTCCGCCAGCCGGTCTGCTCGGCGAGGGCCTGCAGGGCATCGCCGCCGCGCCGCACCCGGCCGGTCGAGCCGAGGTAGACCAGCTCCTCCTCGTCGAGGTCCTCGTCCAGGTTGTCCGCCCCGGTCACCTCGATGATCAGCAGCCGCTCGGCCGCGCCGTCGACCGAACGCAGCAGCTCCGCGGTGTCGCCGTCGGAGAGCATCTCGGTCGCCTTGACGAGGATCGCCAGGTCACACGGCGGCCAGCCCGGTGCGGTGGCGACCGCGCCGGGCAGGTCCGGGGCGAGCGCCGCCAGCTCCGCCGGTTCACCCACGACGGTCAGCGCGACGTCGTCGCCGAGCACGCCCGCCGCGCGCAGGCCGTCGATCAGCACCACCGAGCCCGCACCGCGGATCCCAATCCGTGCGGGGCCCTGCAGCACGGGCAGTTTCGTGATGGCCGGCATCAGGAAGATCAGCGAACGGGAATGCTCGGCCAGTTCGCCGAAGACCTCGGTCTCGGTGCGGGCCTGTGTCCCGAAGTCGCTGCCCGTGCGCCGGGCCCACGCGGAATCGCCGGCCTGCAGGGCCGGGGCGAGGTGCTCGAGGGCCAGGATCTGGTCGGCGTGCAGGCCGGTGAAGTGCTCCTGCAGATGGTCGTCGTCGAGGAGCAGGTCACCGTAGTCACCGGGGACCAGCGCACCGTCGCGGTCGTCGAGGACGCCGCAGTCGATCAGCACGGTCAGCAGCGGCTGCAGGCGGACCGGATCCACCCCGGCCCGCTCCGCGAGCACGGCGCGGTCGGCGCCGGCGGCGCAGTGCTCGAGCAGGTTCAGCTGCAGCGCGGTCCGGACCGCAAACCAGCTGACCGGCGAGACGACCGGTCCGGGCGCTCGGGCCGACTCCGGTCCTTCGGCCGGAACCTCCTCGGCGTCGTCGCGCAGGTGCCAATAGCCGACGATGTCCTGGCGCACCTTGGGGACCTCGAGCTCGCGGGTGACGTAGCGCCGCACCGGCAGCAGCGCGCGGCTCTCGGAGGCCGCCCACACGAACGGGTCGCCCGCCGGCAAGTCCAGAGCGCGGACCGCGTCGACGAGCGCGTCACGGTCACCAGGTTCGGCGATCACCCAGTCGATCCGGTCTCCCGGCGCCAGGGGCAGGTCGCGACGCGCGCTCTCGTCGCCCGCCGTCACCACGATGCGGGCCGGGCCGGGCAGCGGCCGGTCGTTGAGGAAGCGCTCGATGGCCGGCAGTGCCGTCTCATCGCCGGCCAGCAGGGTCCAGTCCACCCCGTCGGGCAGGATCATCGACGACTTGGGCCCCACCACGTGCAGGTGGTCGCCGGGCCGGGCGGTGGCCGCCCACGCCTCGGCCGGGCCGTGCGCGGTGGGGTCGGCGGAGTGGATCACAAAGTCCAGCACCAGTTCGCCGGCCTCCAGATCCACCCGCACCGGGGTGTAGTCCCGGGTGGCACGCAGGTCGGCCGGCCCCCAGTCGATGCCGTCGGCGTGCTGCACGGGCAGCGCCGACGCCAGCTGGTCTTCCGGCGCGAGGATCAGTTTGATGTGGTCGTCGAAGGTCAGGCTGGTGAACGCGGGCAGGTCCAGGCCGTCGCGGGTGAAGGCGCGCAACTCGTCGCCGCCGAGCGTGATCCGCTGCATCCGCGGGGTCAGCCTCTGCGTGCCCAGCACCTCCAACCGGCGCAGGACGATCGGGTGGGGCGTCATACGGGCAGCGCTCATTGCTCTCCTTCGGCGAGTAGGTCAGGTATCCCTAACCTACCTATCGAGCGCTGACCCATCTATCGAGCGCGATCCCGGCGACCGTCGGCGACGGCGCCGTGCAAGCGCATGCAAGGTCCGTGCCAGCGCGCCCGGTCAGGATCGTCGGCATGACTGATTCGACAACCCTGGAAGCGCCCCGCCCGTCGCGCCCCGGCTTCGCAGAGCCGGCCATCGACGCCCGGGGGCTCGTGAAGCACTTCGGTGAGACCAAAGCCGTCAACGGCATCGATCTCACGGTCCCCACCGGCACCGTCTTCGGTGTCCTCGGACCCAACGGCGCCGGCAAGACCACCACCGTGTCCATGCTGGCCACCCTGCTGCGGCCGGATGCCGGCAGCGCCCGGATCTTCGGCTACGACGTGGTCGACGACGCCGTCGCCGTGCGCTCGCTGATCGGCGTTACCGGCCAGTACGCCTCGGTGGACGAGGACTTGACGGCGACGCAGAACCTGAAACTGTTCGCCCGGCTGCTCGGCTTCTCCCGGCCCGCCGCCGCGGCCCGCGCCGAAGAACTGCTCGCCGAGTTCGGCCTCGAGGAGGCCGCCGGACGGCCCCTCAAGGAGTTCTCCGGCGGCATGCGCCGGCGCCTGGACCTGGCGGCGAGCCTCATCGACACCCCGCCGCTGCTCTTCCTCGACGAACCGACCACCGGCCTCGACCCGCGCACCCGCACCCAGATGTGGGGCACCATCCGCCGGCTCGTCGACGGCGGATCGACGGTGGTCCTGACCACCCAGTACCTCGAGGAGGCCGACCAGCTCGCCGACCGGATCGCCGTGATCGATCACGGTCTGGTCATCGCCGAGGGCACCGCCGACCAGCTCAAGGAGTCGATCGGCGCGAGCACCCTGCAGCTGACCCCGGCCGACCGCCGCGATCTTGCCGCGGCGGCCGCCACCGTCGAGCGGCTGCTCGGCGAACCCGCGGTCCCCTCGCCCGAGGCCGGCCGGATCACCGTCGGCCTGCACCGCCCGGATCTGGTGCCCGATGTGCTGATCGCCCTGCGCGAGAACGGCATCGGCCTCGACGAGATCACCGTGCAGAAGCCCACCCTCGACGAGGTCTTCTTCGCCATCACCGGCCAGCCGGTCGACGACGCCGACCCCACCGCCGACGGCCCCGCTACCGACCGCACCGAGACAGACAAGGAGGTGTCGCGATGACCACGACCCTGAACCACACCACCGCACCGGCACCGACCTCGACGGTCCGCGACCGGGCGATCACCTCGGTCTCGCTGCGCGACACCGTCCGCCAGTCCTACTCGATGGGCTATCGCGGGCTGCTGAAGATCCGGCACAACCCCGAGCAGCTGTTCGACGTGGTCCTGCAGCCGATCATCTTCACCCTGATGTTCACCTACATCTTCGGCGGCGCGATCAGCGGCGACGTCCAGTCCTATCTGCCGGTGATCATTCCCGGCATTCTGGTACAGACGGTGATCGTGACCTCCGTGGTCACCGGCACCCAGCTGCGGGAGGACATGGACAAGGGCGTCTTCGACCGGTTCCGGTCGCTGCCGATCGCCCGGATCTCCCCACTGGCCGGGGCACTGCTCGCCGACGTGGTGCGCTACCTGCTGGCCTCGGTGATCACCTTCGCCGTCGGCATCGCGATGGGCTGGCGTCCGGATCCGCTGGGCGTGCTCGGTTCGGTGCTGCTGATCCTGGTGTGCAGCTTCGCCGTGTCGTGGATCTTCGCACTGATGGGCTGCCTGATGAGCCGGGCGTCGACGGTGCAGGGCATGTCGATGATGGTGATGTTCCCGCTGACGTTCATGTCCAACGCCTTCGTCCCGGTCGACACCATGCCGGGCTGGCTGCGGTCCTTCGTCGACGTCAACCCGGTGAGCCATCTGGTGACGGCCGTCCGGGAGATGTGCAACGACGGCCACGTCGGCAGCCACGTGCTGTGGTCGCTGCTCGGCGCCGCGGTGATCACTGCGATCTTCGCCCCGCTGGCGGTGCGCGCCTACATCCGCAGCGCCCGCTGACCGCGGGTATCCGCCGGAAGCCGTTCGGCCGCCGCGTCATCCGGCGCGGCGGCCGAGCGCATCGGTCACCGCGTCGAGGGCTTGACGCCGCGACCAGTGCGCGGCGCGGTGCGCCAGCCGGTCCCACTGCCCGTCGCTGAGCACGCTCTGCTCCCGGCGCCGGGCGAACAGGGTGCCCAGGGCCGGGAAGTCCTGCCGCAGGCGCAGCGGCCGGGCCGCCTCCATCAAAGCCGCTCCGTCGGCGGCGGTCGCCTCGTCGGCCCCGAGCACCGCGCCCAGCGCCAGCGCCGACGACCCGATCTGCGGGATGTCCCGGAAGGCGCTGCGCGCCAGCGCAGCCCGCAGTCCGGCGGTCAGTGATCCGAGGTGCTCGCGCGCCCGGTCCCGCTCACCGACCAGAATCAGTCCGGCGACGCCGACGGCGATCAGCAGTTGCCGCCCGGGGTCGGCGGTGGCCGGATCGTAGTCTTCCTCGACCAGGTCGATGGCCTGGCCGAACAGGCCGGCGGCCGGCACCGCGACGGGTCCGGTGCCCCCGGTGCGCGCGAGTTCGGCCCAGGCGATCACCAGCCACACCACGAACTCCGGGTCGCCGTTCGGCGCCGGCAGGCCGGGCCGCCACGGCGAGAGGCCCTCGAGTTCGGCGCGCCCCGCGACCGCGTCGCCGCTGCCGATGAGGCTGACCGCCCGTCGCAGCCGCGCCTGCAGCGCCTCCTCGTCGGCGCCCACCGTCTGCAGGCCGTCGATGGCCGCCTGCAGTCGCACCGCGGCCGGCGCCCACCTGCCCTGCTGGCTGAGCAGCGTCGACGCACTGAGTTCGTTCATGGCGGCCATCCACGGTTCGGCGGTCAGGTCGGCGCCGAAGGCTTCGCTGTCACGCAGTGCACCGGTCAGGTTCCCGGCGTTCTCCCGCAGGTTCTGCCGGATGGACAGGGCCAGCCGGCGCACCTCGTCGCTGCCGTGGTCCACCCCTGCGCACACCTGCCGTACCCAGCCGCCACCGGTGCGCTGCAAGGCCAGCGCGGTGAGGAAGTCGCCGCCCTGGGTCAGCGCCGCCTCCGGGGTGAAGGTGGGGCGCAGCAGCATCCGTATCCGGGCCAGTCCCCGGGTCACCTCGTGGCCGGCGCTGTCGGGTTCGAGGACCTGCGGCACGCCGGCGGCGAGGACGGCGAACTGCCAGCGTTCCCGGCCGGCCGCATCGAGTCCGGCGGGCGGACGGTGCAGGGCGCCGAGCACACGCGCACCCCAGGTTCCGATCTCGGCGTGCAGCCCGCGCAGCATCCACAGCGCGGCCAGCACCGGGAAGACGTGCACGGCCGTCTCGTCGTCGGTGCGCCCGCTGAGGTCGGGTGTCAGCGCGCGGCGGAGCACCCACACCAGGTTGTCGGCGTCGGCGTCGACCAGGGCGCCCAGTTCCGGGTCCGCGGACCGGTTGAAGCTGCCCAGCAGTCCGGCGGTGAGCGCGCGAGCCCAGCCGGCCATCGCGGCGTCGATGCGTGCCGATGCGTCCGGCGTCCCGGCCAGCCGGTACTCGCCGAATTCGCGGACGGTCTCCATCATCCGGTACCGCACCCGGCCATCGGTCTCGCTGACCTGCAGCAGCGACTGATCCACCAGTGCGGTGAGTGCGTCGTCGAGCGCCACCCCGGACAGTTCGCCGACGCTGCCCGCGGCCGCGGCGTCGAAGCCGCCCGGGAAGCGGCAGAGCGCGGTGAGCAGGGTGCGGGCATCGTCGGTGAGCAGTTCCCAGCTCCATTCGATCACCGCGTACAGGGTGCGGTGGCGGTCTTCGACGGTGCGGTCGGCGCTGCGCAGCAGGGCGAAGCGTTCGGCGAGGCGGCCGGTGATCTCGGCGACGCTCATGGTGCGGATCCTCGCGGCGGCCAGTTCGATGGCCAACGGCAGTCCGTCGAGATAGCCGCAGAGGGCGGCCACCTCGTCGCGGTCGAGCGTCGCGCCCGGCCGGACCGCACGGGCGCGCTGAACGAACAGCTCGACGGCCGGGCCGTCGTCGTGCACCGGCAGCGCGGGCAGCTGGTGCACCGCCTCGGCGCCGAGGATCAGCGGTGATCGGCTGGTGGCGAGTACCTGCAGGTTGGGGGCGGCGGCCAGCAACTCGCCCACCAGCCGGGCGCAACCGTCGATCACCTGCTCGCAGTTGTCCAGAATCAGCAGCAGGTCCCCGGTACCGACGGTCTCGGCGATGACATCGGCCAGCTCGCCGATGGTGGTGCGCAGCCGGCCGGTGCCGCTCAGTTCGCTCTCGCCGACGCCCAGCGCCCCGGCCACCGCGGCCGCGACATCGGCGTCATCGCGGACGGCGGCGAGCGGAACGAACTGCACCGTCCGTCCGGCGCGCTCAGCGGCCAGCCCCACCGCATGCGCGATGCTGGTCTTGCCGACCCCGCCGGGACCCTGCACGGTGACCAGCCGGTGCCCGGTGAGCAGTGCCTCGATGGCGGCGAGGTCGGCGTCCCGGCCCAGCAGCGGGCTCAGACCGGCGCGCAGACCGCTGTGTGCCGCGCGGCCGGCACTCGGCTCCCGATCGGGCGTCTCGGGGTCGTCGGCCAGCAGCCGGGTGTTGAGGGCGGTGATCGCCGGCCCGGGATCGATGCCCAGCTCCGTGGACAGGACCCGGCGCAGCCCGGCGTAGACGGCCAGCGCCCGGGCCCGTTCGCCCTGGGCGGCCAGCGCACGCATGAGCAGCAGGTGAGCCTCTTCGTCGAGCGGGTCGGCGGCGCACCGGTTCTCGGCGATCGTGCGGGCCTGCCGGTAGTCGCCGGCCTCCATCAGCTGCTGCCCGCGGGCCAGCTCGAGCCGGCTGTGCAGTTGCCCGGCGCGGCGCCGCAGTTCGCCTGCGGTCCCGTCCAGCGGCCCGTCGCCGAGGTCGCCGCCGGGTTCGCCGCGCCACAGTCCGGCGGCCCGCTCCAGGGCGGCGGGTCCGCCGTCGGTGAGCAGTTCACCGGCCAGCTCCAGATCGGTGCGGGCGCCGTCGAGCCGGTATCCGGCGGCGACGGCGACGATCTGCGCGGTGCCGAGCAGCGGGCGCAGCCGGGAGATCTGGGTCTGCAGCGCATTGGCGGGCGATCTGGGCGGTGCGTCGTCCCACACCTCGTCGATGAGCCGCCCGGCGGGCAGCACCCGGCCGCCGGTCAGGGCCAGCGACGTCAGCAGGCGGCGGGCCCGCAGGCCCGGCACCGGAGTGCCGTCGACGGTGACCGGCCCCAGCAGGCCGATCAGCGGCGGCTCGTCGCCGGCGTGTGCACTCACCCGATCAGGGTACGTCGGTCCCGCCCGGGTGCCCGGGAACGCAGCCGGGCCCCGGGGGCGGGGCTAGCGCTGGGCGCGATAGCGGCGCACCGCCAGCAGCCCGAAGACGGCGGTGAGTCCGGCCGCCCAGGCCAGGGTGATCCAGGCGTCGAATCCCCAGAGCGGCCGGCCGGCGGTGGTGGCATCGCGCAACGCCCCCACCACGTGCGAGACCGGGTTGATGCGGGCCACCGGCTGCGCCCAGCCGGGCAGGTCGTGCAGCTGCACCATGCCGGTGGACAGGAACGAGAGCAGCAGCATGATCGCGTTGATCCCGGCGGCCGCGTCCTCGGGCGAGCTGGAGACCATGGCGATGGCCACCATCAGCCAGGACATGCCGAAGGCGAAGATCAGCGCCACACCGACGTACACCAGCACCCCTACGGCGCCGTTGTGGAAGCGGAAGCCCATGATCGCCGCGACCGCGGTCACCAGGACCACGGTGACCAGGGTGCGCGTCAGGTCGGCGAGGATCCGGCCGGCCAGCGGCGCCACCGACGACATCGGCAGGGTGCGCAGCCGGTCGTCGAAACCGGAGGTCCGGTCCTGCTGGGCGCCCACCGCGGTGGAGATGCCACCGAAGATCAGCCCCATCACCACATACAGCGGGGCCGCGTACTGGATGTAGACCTCCAGCGGTTCGCCGGGAAAGACCATGCGCCCGAAGGACATCGACAACAGCACCATCAAGGCGACGGGCATCAGCGAGGTGGCGGTGACCATCACCGGCGAGCGCGACATCAGCCGCAGGCCCCGGCCGGCCATGAGTGCGGTATCGGTGATCATCCGACCCTCCCGAAGACGCGCGGGGCGAGCAGCCCGAAGAAGGCGAGCAGTCCGATCATCCAGGCGACGGCGATGCCGACGGTGGACGCGGTGTCCACCGAGCCGTCGGTGGTCACCGCGCGCAGCGCTTCGGCCACACAGGACAGCGGCTGGTTCTCGGCGAAGCCCCGCAGCCACGACGGGTAGACGTCGCCGGGCACGAACAGGATCGACACCAGCAGCAGCGGATAGAAGACGATGCCGCCGAACACCTGGACCTTCTCCGGATCGACGACGGCGAAGCCGAGGACCAGGTACGGGAGGATGAACGCCAGCGAGGCCAGCGTGACGAGCCCGTAGAAGCCGAGCACACCCAGGATCCCGGTCTGGAACCGGAAGCCCATGATGAAGCCGACGACGATCAGCACGGTGGCCCCGATCAGTGCGCGTATGGCCTCGCCCAGCAGCAGCGAAATGATCGGCGCCGCACGCGATATCGGCATGGCACGCAGCCGCGACACCATGCCGCCGCCAGCATCCTCGGCGGCCCAGATCGACCCGGACATGGCGGCGAAGAGGACACTCTGCAGGACCACCGCCGGCAGCATGTACTGCGGATAGTCCAGTCCGCCACGGTCCATGATCGTGCCGAAGACGGTCATGAACAGCACGGCGAACATGATCGGGAAGACGATCGCACCGACGAACGACGACGGCCGGCGCGACATCAGCCGCAGGTGCCGCAACGCCAGATACCAGCTGTCGGCGATCAGTGCCGGCCGGGCCGCCGGCGGCGCCGTCGCCGGCGCGGCGGAGGCGGTGCTCATGCGCCCGCCTCGCCGGCGGCCGCCGGCTGCGCTGCGACGTCGGTCGTGGTGGCCTGGCCGGTCAGGGCGAGGAAGACGTCGTCGAGCGTCGGATGCCGCAGGCCCACATCGTCGGGCACCACCTGGTGCTCGTCGAGCAGCCGGATGACGTCGATCAGAGTGCCCGGTCCCTGGGCCGGCACACTCAGCTCGCTGCCCGAGGTGCTCACCTGCCACTGCCGGGCGAGGATCTCGGTGACGGTGACCCGCTGACCGTCGTCGGGCACGTCGATGCGGCACACGGATCCGCCGACCAGTTCCTTGAGCTGAGGCGGGGTGCCCTCGGCGATCACCGTGCCGTGGTCGATGACCACGATGCGGTCGGCCAGCTCGTCGGCCTCGGCCAGGTACTGGGTGGTGAGGATGACGGTGACTCCGGAATCGCGGAGCCGGTTGACGCTGTCCCACAGCATGTTCCGGCTGCGCGGATCCAGGCCGGTGGTCGGCTCGTCCAGGAACAGGATCTTCGGGTCGCCGATCATCGAGGCGGCCAGGTCCAGGCGCCGGCGCATGCCGCCGGAGAAGGTGCCGCTGTGCCGGTCGGCGGCGTCGGTGAGGTCGAACTCCTCGAGCAGGGTCTCGGCGCGTTCGCGGGCGGCGCTCTTGCCGAGTTTGAACAGCCGGCCGAAGAGCACCAGGTTCTCCCGGGCGGTGAGATTGTCGTCGAGGGCGGCGAACTGGCCGGTGAGCCCGATCAGCGGGCGCACCCGCGCCGGCTGTGCCACCACGTCGATCCCGGCCACCCGGACGGTTCCGGCGTCCGGGCGGAGCAGGGTGGTGAGCACATTGATGGTGGTGGTCTTGCCGGAGCCGTTGGGTCCGAGCAGACCGAGGATCTCTCCTTGGGCCACCGCCAGATTCATTCCGCGCAGCGCGTGAACGTCCTTGAAGGACTTCTCCACGCCGATGGCTTCAACAATCACTGTCACATCCCGAGTTAGGTTTGCCTTACCTGGCGAGGCTAGCAGTGCAGGCGGCGGGATTGAACCCCTGCGGGATCGCGGTGCGGGCGCGGCTACTGTTCGGCGGCGGTGAAGTAGGCTGTCGTCACCCCCACGACGGTCGGCGCGGGAAGGTCCGGGGTACCGGAGCCGAGCTGTCCTACCCGGACCGTCCACTGCGCGGCCGAGGAGCCCACCGGATTCTGGTTCACCTCGGTGAGCACCACGTCGTCGGTGCCGGAGCAGCCGTAGGCGCCGCGCAGATCGTCCGACCGGCCGCCCCAGGCGCCGCCGTAGCGCAGGGTGCACCGGGTGCCGTCGGCGAGTTCGAGCGCCCACGGCCACGGGTCGTCGGGCCGGGTGACCGGTGTCAGGGGTGCATCGGCGGTGAACCGGTGCAGCACGGTCTCCCACGGATCGAAGGCGCACAGCAGGCCGGTGTCGCCGGGTTTGGCCGGCCAGCAGGTGTGCGCACCGGCCGCATTCGGGGTGCAGTCGTACATGCCGCCGGTGGTTGCCGACCGCGTCGAGTAGGCCGGCGCGCCGCACTGGACCTGTCCGGGAGCGTCCGCCGAGACGCTCCAGCCGTCGCGGGGCTGTCCGTCGGCGCCCACGGCGATCACCGTCACGACCTGCGTGGCCGCCTCCTGCCCGGTGCCCGCCGCGGTGGTGTCCCCGGAGCCCTGGCCGCCCCCGGATCCCTGGCCGTCGCCCGACCCCTGACCGGCGTCACCGGAGGCGCTGTCGGTGACCGTCACATGAACGGTGGACGTCCCGGCGGGCGCGGTCTGGTCGTCGTCCTTGCTGCAGGCGGTCAGACCGCTCGCCAGCAGCACCGTCGCGGCGGCGGCGCAGATCCCGGTGGTGCGCGCGATGGTCATCGGCTTCCTCTTTCGTCGGGTACGGTCCTGGTGTTCACTGGGACTATCGGTGCACGGCGGTGCAGCGTTAGACGATCATTCTTTTGGAGGCCTCCCCCATGTCCGACCGCACCCCGCAGCCCGGCGACGCCGACTTCCCCATCGAGGAGGGAGCCACCGTGGCGCCGATGCTGCTCGGTATCCCGGCCGGCGGACTGATCCGGCTGTGGTCGTCCCCGGAGGAATCGGCGCTCTACAGCGTCGACGAGGAGGGCTACGAGGAGCTGGCGGTGCTCATCGGCAGCGGCGCCATCGCCCGCACCTTCCCGGTCAACGGGCGCAGCCAGGAAGCGGGCATGTTCCACGACGAGAGCGGCCTGCTGCTGGTGCAGAACGGCGAGCCGGTGGAGGTGGACCAGGACACCGCCGCCGACGGGGACACCGAGATGCCCGAGTTCGGCACCAGTATCTTCACCCTGAATCCGGCCGGTGAGGAGCAGGCGCAGGACGATCCGTGGGCCGAGCTCGAGGAGACCGTCACCCAGGTGGTGGTGGACTCCTTCGCCCGCGGCGAGCTAGTGGTGGTCGAGCCGCTCGGCTACACCCCGGACGGCGACGCGCTGGTGGAGAATCCGTATGTGCTGATCGGGCTGGCCCAGCAGGAGGACGGCACCATCCACGTGCTGGTGGAGGGTTCCCCCGCCCCGGCCAAGAGCGAGATCTGGCCGCCGTCGGACGATCCGCGCGGCGCCACGCTGACCGCCCCGGCCGACGAGGACGCGGTGAACGTGACCGGCTCGCTGGCCATCGACGCGGTCAAGGAGTGGGGTGTGGGTCCGTGGGACCTGATCATCACCTATGTCGACCCCGCCGAGGCCTTCGGCGCCGGCGAGGCCGAGCAGCCACCGGCCGACGAGGACTGAGGAGGCCTCGCCGCGACCGAACGGCCTCCTACGACGGGCGGTGCCGTAGGAGGCAGACGCTAGAAGGGTGGTGGTCCGGCGTCGTGTTCGGCTTGTTCGCGCAGGGCGCGGTGTCGGGCGCGGACCGATCTGCGCCAGGCGTGTTTGTATGCGGTGGCGGCCTGTAGGCCGCCGCCCCGGGGACGGGAGTCGTCGCTGCCGGTACTGGGATCGAGGTCCCCGGCGGTGTGCTCGGGTCGTCGGTGCCGGCAGCGGAGTCCGGTCAGTTGCGGGAACAGCCATTGGTTCTCCGCGCGGGTCGCAGCGGTGACACCGTGCCCGGTGGTGATCGAGGTCCAGAACTGTCCGTCATCATCGATCCACAGGTCGTCGACCCACCCGTCCTGCGGACGCAGGGCACCTAGGTGCGTTTTGATCTGATGATGTTTCAGGCATTTCGGATCCAGGTTGCACAGACACGTCGGACCACCCGAGGCCGGGCAGATCTGGTCGAACTCCTCGACATGATCGAGCTGGCAGTTCCAGGCGGCGCGTTCACACCCCGGGACGGTGCACGTCCCGAACAGGGCACGGACCAGCGCATCGACCGTCGCCGTCGGACGATACGGATCGGCGTCCTGCCAGGTCCGGCCGATCACCCCCTCGTGCGCGGGATCGAACAACTCGGCCAGATCCAGATCCCGCACCACAGCATCCGGGCGTCCGGCGAGCCGCCGGATCTCCTCGGCACTGACCGGCCCGTGACCATCGAGATACCCCGGCACATCCCGGTCCCGACGCCGCACCGACCCGGCGCCGTCCTCGGGGGCGTCGTCGGGTTCGGTGGCGTCGTCGGTTTCGAGGACGCTCTTCTGGCAGACCGCGTGAATCACGATCCGGGCTTGGCGTTGCGAGATCTCTTCGGCGCTCAGCGTGGCGGTACAGGTCGCGGCATCCCCGCAGGCGCAGGTGAACGGTATCCGCCGCAAACACGCGATCGCCGCCGCCGAACGCCGCTGCCCCGGGGTCCGCGGATCGTTCGGGCAACACCCCTTCGCCAACGCTGTGACCGCCTCGAGCGCCAGACGCGATTCCTCCGCATCGGCGGTGATCGTCACCCCACCCAGGCCGTCCCCGCGATCACGGTGCACGACATTCATCCGCGACCGGTTCTTCTCCCGCCGCCGACGATCCGCATCCACATCCCGGCCGGCGACGACCCGATCAGCGATCCGCCGCGCCGCCCGCACCGACACATGCCCGGCCCTGCCCAACGCCGACGCCAGATCCGCATCCACCACGGCCAGGATCGCCGGGTCGTCGACGATGTCGGTGCGATCAACCACCGTAGTGAACATGTCCGGATCGATCACCCCATCCCGCAACAACACCGCAGTACCCGGCAAACGATCTACGGCCGCCATCGCCTCAGCCACCAACGCCCGCGCCCGGCCAGTCGGCACCGCAAACCCGATCGCCACCTCCTCAACGGTGATCGTCCACGGATCGAGCAGATCCCGCTCCGCCACACCGGCCTGAACCTGCGCACCCACCTCCGCCAACGCCAGATCCAGAAACTCGGCGATCGCCTGCAACTGCGCGAAATACAGAAACGACTGACCCCGATGCGCAGCCACCGCATACGCCATCCACCCACGACACTGCGCATCGACACCAGCCTCATGCCCGGGAACGACCATCCCCGCAGCAGAACAATCCACCCGCCCCCACACCGACGAACCGTCCGTAGATGTCATCGTCGTTCACCTCCCCCGCGAGCCGACACGCTATAGCTTGTACGTTCGAATCCATTGTGCAACGCGGTACTGACATTCCGGGGCCTCGACCCCGCGCAACCTTCTCTACGTCCTCTGACCTGCCATTTTCCTCTGCTTCTGGCGATCCAGAGACGCCGACGCACTGCACATCAGCGGATACTCATACGCCGTCGGCGGCGAGCGGACGCGCCCTACGTTCCGTCCGGACCGCCGAGTGCCCGCCGCAGCCGGACGTACAGCCCGTCGTCCTCGGCGACGGTCGCGTGCACGCCGAAGACGCCGTCGATGGCCTCGGCGGTGATCGTGGCCGGCGGGGTGCCGGCGGCCACCACCCGGCCGCCTTCGAGGACCAGCACCTCGTCGCAGAACATCGCGGCCAGGTTCAGGTCGTGCAGAGCGATCACCGCGGCGGCCGGCGCGGTGCGGACGTGCTCGGTGACCAGTTCGAGCAGGCTCAGCTGGTATTTGATGTCGAGATGATTGGTGGGCTCGTCGAGGATCATCACGGTCGGTTCCTGGGCGAAGGCCCGCGCGATCTGCACGCGCTGGCGTTCGCCGCCCGAGAGGGTCCGGTAGCGCTCGGTGAGCAGCCCGGTCAGCTCGGTCTGCTCGCACACCCGCGCCAGGACCCGGCGGTCCTGGGCGGACGCCCCGGACCAGCCGCGCCGGTGCGGCGTGCGGCCCAGATCGATCACGTCGGCGACGGTCGGGTCCTGGTCGGTGACGACGGACTGTTCGACGAACGCCACCCGGCGGGCGACGGCGCGGAGCGACATCGAGTGCAGCGGTGTGCCGTCGAGCAGCACGGTGCCGCGGGCAGGCGGGCGCAGACCGGCCAGCACCCGCAGCAGCGACGACTTTCCGGAGCCGTTGGGGCCGAGCAGTCCGATGATGGTGCCGGGTTCGGCGCGCAGGCTCACCTCGTCGACGATGCGGCGGCGCCCCACGTCCCAGCCGATCCCGTTCGCGTGCAGGCTCATCGGCGTCCCTGCCGGATGAGGACGACGATGAAGGCGGGCACCCCGACGATGGCGGTCACCACGCCCACCGGCAGTTCCTCCGGTGCGATGATCGTGCGGGCCAGGACGTCCACCCAGATCAGGAAGAGCGCGCCGATCAGGGCGACGGTCGGCATCATGATGCGGTGCCGCATGCCCACCAGCGCGCGGGCGGCGTGCGGGAGCACCAGTCCGACGAAGCCGATCGCCCCGGCGACGCTGACGATGACGGCGGTGATCAGGGCGGTCACCCCGAGCAGCAGGATCCGGGTGCGGCCGACGTGGATCCCCAGCGACGCGGCGGCGTCGTTGCCGAAGGTGAAGGCGTCGAGCGCGGACGCGCACAGCAGGCAGACGATAAGGCCGGCGGCGGTGACGGCGGCGCAGGTGCTCACCTCGGTCCAGGTGGGGTTGGCCAGCGAGCCGAGCAGCCAGAACAGCACGCCGCGGGTCTGTTCGGCGTCGGCGGCGGTGTAGACGACGAACGAGGTGAGCGCCGAGAACAGCTGGGTGCCGGCGATACCGGCCAGCACCACGCGGTCGGTGGTGCCGCCGGCCAGCGCCGCCAGCAGCAGCACCAGCGCGAAGGCGACGACGGCTCCGAGGAAGGCGCCGCCGGCCATGCCGATCACGCCGGCGCCCACGCCGAGCAGCACCACCGACACCGCACCGAGCGAGGCGCCCGAGGAGACGCCGAGCACGAACGGGTCGGCGAGCGGGTTGCGCAACAGCGACTGCAGGACCGCACCGCACACGGCCAGTCCGGCCCCGCACGCGGCGGCCAGCAGCGACTGCGGCAGCCGCAGATTCCAGATGATGCCTTCGCGGATACCGCTGAGCCCGGAGTCGCCGCCGGTGATCTTGGCCTGGAACGACGCCCACACGTCGGACAGGCCGAGCCCGGACGGCCCGATGGTGAGCGCCCCGGCGATGGAGACGACGATCAGCGCGAGCCCGGCCAGCCAGAGCAGTGCGATGCGGGCCGGGCTGCGCTCGAGGCCGATCAATCCGCCAGACCCAGCTTCTTCAGTCCGTCGGCGACGGTCTGAATGCCGTACACGGTCCGCAGCGACGGGTTCATCTCGGCGCCGGTGACCTCGATGTAGCGCTTGTTCTTGACCGCGTCCATCTCCCGGGTGACCGGATTGGATTCGAGGAAGGCGATCTTGGCCTCGGCGGTTTCGGCGGTCTGGCTCTTGCGGGTCAGATCACCGATCACCAGTACGTCCGGGTTGCGGTCGGCGACCACTTCCCAGTTGATCTGCGGCCATTCGTCGGTGGTGTCGTCGAAGACGTTGTGCAGGCCCAGTTCCCGGTCGATGATGCCCGGGGCGCCGCAGCAGCCGGCCATGTAGGGCGATTCGGAGTTGGCGAACCAGTACAGGACGCTGACGTCCTTGACGTGCACGCTGTCGCGGGCCGCGGTGACCTTCGCCTTGAGGTCGTCGACCAGGGCCGTGCCCTTGTCGGGGACACCGGTGAGCTGCGCGATCTGGTCGATCTCCTTGTACACGGCGTCGAGGGTGACCGGCTGGTCGCGGGCGCCGTCGCCGCCGTTGGCCACCTTGCCCTCGCAGTCGGAGGGCGCCAGGTAGGTGGGGACGCCGAAGTCGGCGAACTGCTTGCGGGTGGCCACTCCGCCCTTGCCGAGGGTCGAGCTGAACGAGGCGGTCACGAAGTCGGGTTCCTCGGCGAGCACGGCCTCGAAGGAGGGCGCGTTGTCGGCGAGCCGCTTCACCTTCTCGTTGTCGGCACCCAGGCTGTCCAGGACCGGGTCGGTCCACGTGGCGGTGCCCACCATGCGGTCGGCCAGACCCAGCGAGAGCAGGACTTCGGTGGTGCCCTGGTTGAGGGAGACGATGCGCTGCGGGGCGGCGTCGACGGTGACCTTCTCCCCGCAGTTCTCCACGGACGTCGGGAAGGAGCCGTCGGCGGACGCGCCGACGGGGGTGTCGTCGTCGGTGGCGCTGCAGCCTGCCAGGAGCAGGGCTGCGCAGCCGGCCAGGGCGAGACGGCGGATCATGCGGGGACCTCTTCGTGATGCGGACCGTGTCGCGCGGCCCGGCGCCATCCCCGGCGACGGTGTGTGCCGGGAGCCAGCAGGTCTTCGGGCTCGGGATCGTCCGCTGCCGGGCGCCTTCCCGGATCTCTCCAGTGGCGTGTGCCCGTGCGTCACCCATACCGCTGCGCGTCAGCCCCGGAGTCGCACCGGGTTCCTGCCCCACACGGGGTGTACTGGCGAGGGTCAGTCTACGTATCGCTCGTTCCGGTCAATTCACCCGTCCCGATCTGCGGTATCCGGGTCGGCGCGGCAGAGCGCTTCGGGGCAGCCCTGCCAGGTGCCGACGGCTCGCCGGATGGCTTTGGCGGCGACGGCCCGCGGATAGCGGTCGGCGACGGGCGTGAAGGCGGTGACGCTGGCCGCGATGTGGTCGTCGAAGAAGTCGCACACCTCGATCAGCGAGAGCATGTGCTGGATCACCGCGCGCAGCACGAAGTGTTTGACCAGGTCGCCGGGCGGCAGCATGGCGTCGATCTGGTCTTCGGTGAGGTTCCGGTAGCGGCTGCCGCCCGATGAGGGCGGCGGTGCGGTGCGGGCGGATCTGATGAGCGGCGGCATGACGGCGATGTCCTTGCGGTGAGGTCCGGTGGGCCGCGGTGCAGCGGCCCACGTTCTCGCGAACACGACAGGATGTCAGTCGCCTCGGACATTCCGCGTCACCCGGCGGACACGGGGGTGCGAGACACATTTGTAGGTGGCGGTCCGGTTAGGCGCTGATCGGTGTGGTTGGTGTCTGGTTGTGGTGGTGGGTCCAGATGGTGTCGAGGCGGTTGCTGGCGTGTTCGGCTCGGAGGGTGAGGATGCCGGTGGCGCCGGGGATGTTCCAGTGCATGCCGGAGAGTTTCAGGCGGGCTCCGGCGAGGGAGTTGCAGCC